>CAYNND010000001.1:0-25343 GCA_964398775.1 uncultured Candidatus Saccharibacteria bacterium
CTTATCTGGTATGGTCTCCGCGCTATCCAAATCATCTCACTCCTTCTCATCATCATTGCTCTTCTCTTCTTGATAATCATTAGTATCCTGCTTGGTACACGCAAGGTGCGGGCACTCAAGCGTCTCATGCAAAAGGAACTTGCACGCACCGAACAAGATATTCATAAAGTTTTTACTGTCCTGCATGACGACACGAAGCGCCGCATGCATCTCCTCGAGAAAGCACAGGCAAAGCGTAAGCTCACTCGTGAAGAAACCACGATACTCGCTGAGTACATGGAGGATTTGAAAGATGCTGAGAAATTCCTTACAAAGGAGATTCGCGATATCGAGGATAAAAACTTATAGACAAGCTCACGCGCACTTACTGAGTCTGTAAAACTATTTACAACTCGAGCTGCTTCTCAATATCTTCCAGCACTGGCACTGTAGGCTCTCCTGTTGCAGCGCGCATGTACGGGACAAAAGATGTTGCGGGTGTGATACCTGCCACTGTTGATTCATCTACTGAGATTATACCGCCTGTACGTGTCAGAATGACGCGAGTACCCTCAATGTCTGCATCATCAGCAAACACAAGGAGTTCCATAGTCTCTGTATTTCCATCTTCCGTTGTAAACTCCCATCCAGATGCCGCACCTGACCATGTATAGCCTGCGTCACGCTTGCTCTCACATGTCTGCTGTATTGTAGCCACATCGCCAACAACTGACAGCACTGAAGTCACGTAATATGAATGTGGGCAGAGGGTATCGTCTGTTTTTTCCGGCCGAGATACGAGCACCATATCTTGCCCTACTGGAGTAGCTGTCTCTACCCGGACAAGCTCTTGTTGTTGTACATGTGTTGTCGCATAGGTTGCGCCTGCCATATACAAAAGTGCTTCATCATTTGCATCAAGATAGCGATATGCGAAAACACCAGGAACAGCACCAAGAGCGACAGTGCCAAGAATCAAAAAATATTCTTTTACTCCCATTGTGTATTCTTTTTCGGAATTCATATCAGAAATATTGTGTCTACTTAGTATACTATGAGCACTTTAAATATACAGCGGAGGGTTGCACTACTTGACGTTATGCTTCTTCTTCATATCAGCTACAGAGCGTTTGATGAGTTGCTCAAGTACTTTGGTATCGACATCTGCGAGCTTATTAATGTAGAGGCATGAGACACTCGTTTTATATTTCCCAAGTTTCTGCATGAGCGGTGCATACTCCTTAAAGCCTGGCATGATGTAGACCGTGAGGTTTTGCTTGCGAGGAGAAAATCCTGTCAGTGGCCAGTCCCCTTTCTGCGCACTGCGCTCTGACTCATAGTGGTACATGCCGTAGCCAATAATTGAAGTCCCCCACAGGGCAGGCTGCATGCCCGTTGCGTGTTTAAAAATAGAAAGGAGCGCTTTCGCATCTGCGCGTTTTTTTGCATCAGTAATAGCTGCAATATATGCAGCGACTGATGCTTTTGTTTTTTTGGTTTTGATGTCAGCCATAGAACTATCGTAGCACACGGTGTTGGCACCCTGCCCAGCAGCATGGACGACGCTTCCCAGATGCAAGACTCTCACAACCCCACGCGATGCGTTTTTCTCGAGTCTCCTGCTTCTTGGCGCTTGTCATCCAGCAGAGCCACTCGTTGCGTGCAAGCGGAGTAATCGCCTCCCATGTCTTCACAGCACGAGCATCTGCGCTCAGTGCTTCTCGCACGTCTTTTGGGACTGTATGGACGACTCCAGATGAAAGGGGCATATATACAGTATATATCGGCGGAATGAGAATTATATGTGCCTGTCCACGTTATCCTGGAATTACCACTTTAATCCTAAGTCATTTCGTATGCTTAGAAATGTACTTTCAAAAGTACCATACTCATCAAATTTCCTTGCAATTATCTCCAAGGTTTTAATATAAATCTCAATAAAGTATTCTAATGCATGCAACACATACACTTCAGGATCATCACCAGAAATTGAATGTCCGGCCGACAGACGATGATGTTCTGATTCAGAATAGTACGCGTAAATAAACTGATACATAGATTCGCTTTTTAAATTTTTGATGTTTACTGCACTCTTTAAGCAAAGATCCATCACGCCCGGGAAAATGTCTTTAGAGTTTTGCCTTATACTCTCAATATCAAGGCCGGTACGCAGAGCTTTATTAAATACACCTAGTGACTTGATGATGCGCGCAGTATTTTTATCCTCAGGCTCATAAATTAAGTTCCCTGTGTGGGTAAGCTTTTTGTGGCTCTGGGTGAGGTCCTTTGTTAAAAGTGGAAAAACATCTTCGCTTTTCATGTTTAGAACATGTTCTGACAATAGTAATATCTCAAAAGAACTCCTTAATGGAAAAAATATAAATGTTCTGCAAGAATTATCTAGCACAATTAAGTGTACTAAGCGTGATAGTCCGATTATTTCTTTTAAGTAATGCTGAGTATATAACAAACGTAAGTCACTTTTTTCTTTTTTCTCCAAAATTTGCAGAAGCAAGCTAGCGCAACTATCAACATTACTGATAAGAGTTTTTATGGTGAGAATCTTATTTGCTGTTGGGTTCATAAGTACCATCTCTTACGCAATTACCTATCACGACTTATTTTCTAATGATAGCATATGCGGTCACAAATATTTTAAGTGTCGTCACACTTAAAATTTCTCGATCCAAGCTCGTGGTTTCGTCTGGTGACGAAACATCACTGCGCCTCCCGCCCATATTGAAAAACAGTGCGCAGGCACCGTTTTTCAATATGGGCGGGCCGTCTCGGGCTAGAACCTTTTGAGTGCTATACCCAGCTTGGTGGAATCCCTATATGAAAGTGCGTGGTCTCGACGCGTCTCGTGCGCTACTTTTTAAACAACCTCATAAAAAATCGCACAAAGAAATTTGAAGACATATAATCTATTGACCTATCCAGCTCAACTACTATTGATGGGTGCGTCCAAGAATTTTTTAAATCTTGCAAAATTCTTTTAGAAACAGGAAAGTACGAAGGGAAATTCCTAAGTTCAAAAACTACTGCAATCTGCCTGTGTAATTTCTTTACTTTGTCTGGTTCAATCTGTTCATCAACCAACTCTTTTATTAATGAATGATACCTATCGAAACGTTTATCTCTAAGGTATTCAGAAAATTTGTACAAAGACCAAAAAATCCCAAGAACAGCCGCCACGAGGGTATATGTAAGCTCAGAGTGATTTAGGAAAAATGAAATAAGTTGTGAAGTCATGGCGCGAGCCGAGCGTAATAATCTATCTCGACTTGGCGGGCCCTAGAGGAATCGAACCTCTACCAACGCTTTTGGAGAGCGATGTTCTACCACTAAACTAAGGACCCGTGGGCGATACAATAGCACAATTTTTAGCAACAAAAAAGATGTGCTCAAATACGATGAAATTGGACGCAGTTCGCGAAGCACGAGCAAAAAACCCCGAGGCGTACTTTTGGTACGGTGAGGGGTTTTTTGCGTAGTGCGACAAAGAAATGCGCCGATTTCGGCGCATTTGATTACTTCTTTGCTTCCTTAAACACAACGTGTTTGCGGAGTTTTTTTGAGTACTTGCGGAGCTCAAGCTTCTTCTGAGTAGTCTTCTTGTTCTTAGTTGTAACGTATGTGCCTGCACCCTTTGCAGTGAGCTTTATGAGTTTATCTTGTGACATAGTGGGGGCAGATTACCCTAAAAAACGCTTCAGCGCAAGCCTAGAGGTCGCACTTGTTCCAGACCGTAATACGCCACACCTCGGGAAGCTGGACGTATTCGTTACTGCAGGAGTCTAAGTAAATGGACTCTGTGCCTTTCGTCAGCACATCGATGAAGAATGCATCTACATCGTCGTTACGCTGTATATCAAGCACATACCCTGTGACATGGGTATATGAGCTGCGCTCACGTTCAATCGGCTCACTCCCCCTGTCGATGACCACTGCACAGGTATCACCACATGACTCTTTTACAACGACCATCTGCTCAATTACGTACCGCCTCACCCCTGCGAGACTGATACAGTTATCGCTCGCACCGTCATCACCAGTACATGCACCTCGGGAGAAGCTTATGCCATGTTGTGTGAGGTAACTGCGCGCATCACTTCCGTCATGGTCATCAGGGCTAAAGACACCACCGGCGCCACCTTTCATCGACATGGAAGTATCTTCAGGATTATTCTTACGTATATCTGAATATGGATCATCGACGCCGACAAGTCCTGTACGGTTACCAATGCCAATTGGGTTACTCACATTTCCCGATGGGGTTGCGCAACGGAAGTCATTCCATGGACCAAAACTACTTCCTGGTCCTCCTACGAGTGCCTTCATGATGGTATCCACTGCGAGCCATCCGCCAAGAATCGCAACGAAGCCGATGACAATTGCTTTAAAGATTCGCTTCGCTTTACTGATGTTTTCGGTACTGCCGCCATTTGTGATGTAGAGAAACCCTGCCCACATAAAGAGGAGCGCAGCGCACATGGTACCCAAGAAGATAGCGAAGTTGATGAGGTTCTGAATCATCTGCACCATTGAACACCAGGTACAGTCGAGTCCATTACAAGAAACCAATCTGTTCTGACCAAAGACCAATGTCGGGAGTGAAATAACAGTTGCGGTGAGTACTATTGTGAGTGTACTTCGTGAAAAAAACTTCATGGGACCAGTATACCAAGTATTTAGAAACGTGAAATATTACTTAAAGGAAAAGGCAGTCGGTCACCCAAACTGCCCCTCTGTACGTTTCCTATCGCGGAGGTGCGATTAGTCGACGTGTTCTTGTCGGTCACGACGCGCCTTGTAGGCCACAATGTCCTTTGCGGACGCATGGCACCACTTGGGTACCCCACACCGGAAATGTACTACCGGCACAGGATCATCCGATATCTTCCTCGAGGGAAGTTGTTCGGACTGCGGTTCCCGTGTTTGAACACGATTTTTTTGTTGCTTTGGTTTCGGCATATTGCCCTCCTACCTCTCTCCAAGCAGTCCACTGTGGACCAAGAAAGCGTATACCCAAAAAAGCATCATGGCAAGAATAAAGCCCCAGCGACGATGTCACTGGGGCTCTTGCAGAGTGGACGGGTTACATCCACTCGGCAAGGGGAGCTCTCGTAGTGGAGCGGTACCACGCGCACACGGCAGCGATGGTTGACGCCACAAGAACCATATACAGGGGAAGCGCATAGTTGGCTACAGTGTGCTCAGTGATGGCGAATAGTGAGATGCCATACCCAGCAGCAAACAGTGCCCACGATACCGGACGGTCGCTCTCTGGTCTCTTGATGACCGCGACAATCGTCGGAATCGCTGCGATTGCATCTGCCATGATGGACACATACAACGCATATTGCGCTAACTCCTTACTTTCCTTGAGTAGCCACCAGAGGTAGAGTGCAAACAGCGCTGCAGCAGCACAGACCATCTCGGTCGTACTGAATCGCTGCCATTCACCACTTCGCCTCGCAAGCAGCAGCACGGTTATCGCGAATGGCTCGAGAAACCCAACGAGCGCTGACCACACACTTTCACCACTACTTGCAGTTATGTATGAGATCAATATCACGAAATTTATGAGCGACCAGAGCGACCATGTTGTTGTGTTTGGACTCACAACGCCGTGGTACGTCTTGTAGACATAAATCACCATGCCAAGGAACGGGAGTAATCCTGAAAGAACTATAAGTATTCCCTGTGCGTTCATCACGCACTTCCTTTCTTCTGTAACACTTCAGGCAGGGATACGCGCCTGACAAATTATTTCTACAATTATTTTCTGCAATGTCAATGTTTTGCTTGAGAAATCTGCAGGAGTATCGGGCTTTAAATGCTGGAACGTTGTTTTGGTATTAAGGTCGGAGGATTCGAATTCCCCCGGTGCTACAAAATACAACAAAACCCAAGGCTATCTCCTTGGGTTGAATGCCGTCATGGGATTCGTCCCGCAGTAACTAATTCATTTCATTCATAAGTTCTGCTGGACGCGGCGCGGCAACCGTTTGATTACAAACGGACTTTGTTTGCCTTGCGCCGTTCGAATCCCCCCGCGTTGCTACAAAATACAACAAAACCCAAGGCTATCTCCTTGGGTTTTGGTATTTTGTGCGCCGGGGGGGATTCGAACCTCCGAAGCCGAATGGCAATTGGTTTACAGCCAATCCTCTTTGACCACTTGAGTACCGACGCGCTGCGATAGACTACCATACCCCACTTCATTTGTGAATCCTTACTGGCACTGTGCATAACACTGTTGCCCTATACCTACACAGGCGTACGATGAGTACTGAAGAGCGGCCCTCTTCATGTTTCCTCCCGCCCCTTCTCTCCGGGGCTACCTTGGCAGCGCTTGGACTGAACATCCAAATCCGCTGCCCTTTTTTTTACATGATATTTCATACGCAGCAGCCACCTTGCATTGCTCGGGCACTCGGCTTACGATTGGAAACGACGTCGAGGTCCCCCGCCTCAGCGTCACGGTGTGCACCGTCCCCGCACACCAACTTGGCGGTGCTGTGCCCTCCCTCGCAGCCCGCCTTTTTCTTTGCAAAACAAAACCCTCTCATCAGAGAGGGTTTTGCATATCTTGAATGGAAAACTAGTTTCCGAAGATGAGACTCTTGATCCATGCCCAGAAGCCCTGTGTAGCCTCACCAGCTGATGCTGTCTGAGTTTGTACACTGACTGCTGGTGCCTTCTCTGCAGGACCCTTTGTCTTTGGGGCTGCTTTTGAAAGTGGTGCTGGGCCTTTTGACTTTACTATCGGCTGCACACTCTTTGGTGTTGTCTTTGTTATCTGCTTCGGAGTACTGCCATTTTGGTTTGTACCTCCTGCAGCCTGTCCTTCACCCGTTGGAGTGTTTGTGACTGCAACTTTTGGCTGTTGTGGGTTCTCAGGTGTTCCTGTTGGCACTGGGTTTGCAGCAAGGTTACCTGTTGTAGTAACACCAACTCCTGAACCACCAGTCGATGCATCACCTCCTTGTGGACTTGATGGAGTCGGAATGTTCACTGCAATACCTGTTGTTCCCTGTGTTGGTCCATTTGAACCACCCTGCTGGATTGCTCCTGCGATTGGGAATGATGCACCACCTGAAGTCACTGGGCCGTTACCTGGAATATCTTTCACTTCAAATGTACTCATCAGAAGTGGAAGACTTGGGTTTCCTGCTGCATCAGTGACTACGATTGTACAGTTGTATGTACCAGAAGTAAGTGCTCCCATACCAATCGTGTTAAGACCGAAGAGTGCTGAGCCGCTACCTGTACATCCGCCGCCCAAGACTGCAGTACCAGCCTCTGATGACTCGTATGTGTACGGTCGTGCTTCGTTTGTGAATGTCGGAGTAGGGACCGGAGTAACCTGAACGAGTAGTGGTGCTGTCGTGTCGACAGTTATGTTCTTTGACACAACAAGTGCATTGGTTGCATTGTCTATAACTGAGAATGTTACCAAGTGAGGACCATCACCGAGTACGACTGTTGCAAACGGACTTGCACATGCGACAGATGGACCACCGTCAACTGATATCTTACATGAAGAGACTCCTGATGTTGCATCTGCCTCAACAAAAGTGAAGTCAAGCGTACTGTCATTTGTGAGTGCAGGTGGCTCAACGCTAAATGTAAGTGTCGGCGCAGTACCATCGTAGTTCACGATAATTTGCGCTGCTGCTGTGTTGTTATTTGTTGCGAGGTCTTGCGCTGCACTTGCTGGAAGGTCAATCGTGATTGCACCATCAGCAGTAGGGGTAATATCGACAGTGTATGTCGTTGGATTCACTGCGACGAAGTTTGAAGTTGTGCCATTTGTGACCACAAAGTCAGCAATGTCTACCCCAGTAACAGCTTCAGAAAATGTCGCTGTGACTGTGATTGGGTTTGTGTTGACATATGTTGGCGCTACGGTTGCTGTAGTTAGTACAACAGTCGGAGCAGTCAGGTCGACAGTAAAGGTACGAGAGAGGACCGCGAAGTTTGTCGCCGCATCTGTCGCTTTAACTGCGAATGTATGGACTGCTTCAGAGAGGCCTGACATAGTGTGTGAACCCGCTGAATCAGTACATGGCCCATATCCTGCCCCATCAGGATTACATTCGAACGTAGCTCCTGGAGCGGTAAAATTGAAGATTGCAGTTGCTGAGTTCCAATAACCCATATGTGTTGGTCCTGCAGTCTGTGTGATTGTAGGAGCTACTGAATCATACGTGCGGTTGAATGAAAGTGCAGATGTTGGAAGCACGTTTCCTGCGATATCAGTAACAGTAGGTGCAGCTGCAATTCCAAGTGTTACGACAAGGTTACCTGAGAGAAGTGGGTCAGGAGTGACATCTACTGTGTAGTTACTTGGTGTGTTTTGCGTGACGCCACTTACCGTTCCATTTGTTGCAACAAAGTCCGCAACATCTACACCAGTCACATCCTCACTGAAGATAACAGTAAACGGGATTGGACTTGTGTTTGTAGGGTTTGGGGCAGAAGAAGTAACGGTCGAAACAGCAGGAGCAGTGAGGTCTACAGTAAATGTTCGCTTAGAACCAGGCGCTGCAGGGACAGAAGTATTTGCGCTTGGGTTTGTCGATGTATCTGTTGCACGCACGTAGAATGCGTGGACACCCTCAGAAAGTCCTGAGAGGTTCATTGGTGATGTACATGGTGCATATGCATCAGCATCGAGTCGGCACTCAACTGACGCGACTGATGTAGCAGCCTCAGTTACTGTAAATGTAAATGTTGCTGAATTGGAGTTTTGCACTGAACCGTCAGCAGGAACACCTGTGATTGCTACTACAGGTGCAGTTGTATCAGTGATCCCCGCAGTAGTTACTGCTGAGTATCCATCGGCACCATCAGGACCAAGTACGTAGTTTCCAGCATCAGCACCTGTAAATGCAGGATTGATGAGAATGTTGACTGGCTTGAGTGTACCGACTGTTGGAGTCACAAATGCAGCACTGAGTGGTGCAAAGACGACATCATCTCCTGAGACGACATCTGTACTTGTGATTTTTACATCTGCATTGTTGATAGTTGTCGTCCCATCCCATGCTCGCGCATTTGTCGGGTCATAGACTTCTGTTTGCGGGTTTGTGAATGATGCCTCAGTGATTGTCTTTTTGTTGATTGTTCCTGTAGCTGTGACAAATGCATAGGTGTAGTTGTTTCCGCTGTTTCCATCAGTTACAACTCCAGCTGCTGTGAGTGTCTTATCGCCTACTACAGCTGATGCTGCTGGCGTATCAAATGTCTGTGTAAATGCAGCTGTATCACCAGGCTGGACTACACCGAGTGTAACGAGTGGTACGACTGCAGAAGTTGTCGTATCGTCATATGTCTTTGTAACAGTCTGTGCAGTTACTGTGAGTGGTCGAGCTGCAATAGATGCAGTTGTACCAGTCCCACCGTTGATGTTTGCTGCGGGAAGTGTGTAACTAGCTGCCTTTGTACCAGTGAGTGCAAGCGATGTGATAGTGACTGGCTTTGCAGCTCCAATGTTCTTATCTGCAAACGTTGCGACTGCACCAGTTGCAGTAACGTTTACCTCTGCTGCTGCATCTGTGCCTACGCGTCCTGAGACTGTTGCGCCAGTAACTGAAAGTGTAGCTGTGTTTGTACCATCATAAAGTCTATCAACTCCTGTAACGCCTGTAACAGTAAGTGCCTTAGGTGCAATGGTGATATTTGTTGTGACCTGTGTTGCCGCCTCATAGTTACCTGCTGTACCTGCCTGGTTTGCGTTAAATGTACATGTACCTGCAGCGACGATGTGAATCTGGTTTGCTACTACAGTACATACTGCAGGAGTAGTTGAAGCATATGTAACAGGATTACCTGATGCACCACCTGTAAATGCTGGGCTGAAGTCTGCATCGCCATACATCTTCGCAGGAATTACTGAAGGGAGAATTATTTGGGGAAGTGTATAGAATACATTCAACTGGACATTATCAAGTCTTAGAGTTCTTGAAGGAGTACAGTCAGTACAATTCGCTTGTATTGAGAGACCGAAACCAGAACTGTTTATATCTGCTGCAGTCCATGTAGTTCCCCAGAGATTTGTCGCACCGCCATGGTTTACTGTTTCATCTGAGCCGTTGTTCCAGAATGTAAGCAACCCGCTAGTATTCTGCGCAGTACCCACAGGAGCGAGCACTTTCATTAATCGAACAGAGCTATCCGTAACCAACGCGAGTGGCGGTCCAGAGTAAGAACGCTCCACAGTTGACTCGACACCTTTTATAACTGCGTTTGTGGGAATTGAGAAGCCATACCCAGAAACAGATATTACTGCTGAATTAGTTCCGTCTGTTGATATTTGGTTTGTCGCCCAATCGTTACCACCGACTGTAGTGACTCCGACAGAATTAGTCCAACCTGTAGCTGTAGTTGGTGAGGTTGGTCCTGTACTAAACGCGAGTGACACGCTCGGCGCAAGGAGCATTGAGATGAGTGTCGCTGCAAGAATTCGTTTCATATGATTCAAAATTTACTTAATTAATGGACACGATAATCAATAAAAAGAGGCACATCACTGCACCTCTTATGTCGCTACATCTTAATTGTCGTTGTCGGGGCTACTTCTTCCTTCTTTCTCCACGGACCATAGATGTACCCGAAGCCCGCTGCGAGCGCAAGGAGAATCCATGGAAGTGTCTGTGCATTGAAGAAGCCTGTGCTCTGAGCGACTGCTGCTTGCTGTTTCGTATCATCCGTAACTGTGACTGATGGTGCATCTGATGTATCACCCTTCATGACAGGCATAGCAGGGGCTGCAGGTGCCATTGGTGCTTTTGCAACTACCGGTGCAACTGGTGCTGCAACACGAGCAACACTTGTGCCGAGGGATACACTGTTCATCGCAGCAAGTGTGCGAGTCCAGACTTTGCCAGTAGCTGGGATACCCTGTGCAACCTGGAATGCCTTGACTGCAGCTTCTGTGCGAGGACCAAAGAAACCAGTGACTGGTACTGGGTAGCCAGTGTTAGCCTTTGTGTTCAAAAACTGCTGGAGTGCCACCACTGCTGGTCCGCGATAGCCGCGCTTGAGTGTTGTAGAAAAAGTTTTCGCCTCTCCACATGCGATGCGGTTGAGTGCCTCCGTAGTGAGTCGATACTGGCGACCAGTCTGTGCGATGCCCTGTGAGCGCTGGAATACTTTTACTGCTGCTACAGTGCGAGGCCCGTAAAATCCAGTGACTGGGAGCTTTGCATTTGTATAGGTGTTGAGGAGTGTTTGGAGTTCTGCAACAGATGCGCCACGTGAGCCATACATACTATATGTAAGCGCTGTGCAACTCTCTGCGTTGCCAATGCCGCCCATACCGTTAGTAGATGTGCCCTGTGTGTATGTCTGCGCAGCAGGTATTGTTCCGTTAATTGGGAACGCTATGTTCTGTCCACTGATAGGACCGTTGGCACCGACGCCGCCATCAACAGCAGACGCGACTCCTACTGAAAGTAGAAATGCGAGAACGATGAATGAAAGATACTGCTTCATAATGTGTATCAGCTAATGATTGTGTTTGTGTAAAATTCTCTGAACGAAATAATTATCATTTACTGGTGCAAGCTATAAAGAACAAATGTCACTCCTCATGCATCCTCATGTGGATTGATTACCGCTACCCTACTCCTTTGAAAAGTGAAATGCAAGAAAAAATGGCTTATATAAAGGACATTTCGGACATGTCCTTTACTGTCCGATAGAAGATGGCTTCACTGCTACTATTTTGAACAGCATAAAAAAACACCCGAGAGGGTGCTTTTTTATGTAGTGTGCGCTTTAGGCTTCCGCGCGGACCAGTACTTTGTTCAGTGATAGATATGCAGCTCCACCAGCAAGTATGCCAACAGTGAGTGCAAGTAGAGTTGTACTCAAGCCATTTGTACCTGCAGAAGCAGTGTTTGTTGCGATACCAATGTTCTGTGGGTTTACCCCGAGTGTCTCGAAGTGTCGAGAAGAACCGGTACCTTCACCGCCGCCACTGCCGCTCACTTGAGCAGATGCTACAGAAGTGAATATCGCTGCTGCGAGCGTGAGAACCAACGCTGTGTGAGTGATAGTTTTCATGACTTTTTGCATTGAATTGTAATGAATATATAATATCACATAAACAGTGATTTGTCAATGAGTTACTTCACCGGCTGATTCTCAACTGACTTTGGTCGTACTGTCTTCTTTGAAGCGACAACGAGTATCTTGCCGTCCTTTACATCTGCCTTTACCTGACCACCTTTCATAAGGCCATGACTTATCATGAGGTTCGCTATAGGCGTGAGCAATGTGTTTTGTATCAAGCGCTTGAGTGGGCGTGCTCCAAAGTGAGGGTTGTATCCATCCTTTGCAAGCTGCTCATAGACTGCCGGAGTGATAGTGATTTCGATACGCTTCCCTTCGAGGCGCTTTGTGACGATAGCAATTTGCAACTCGACAATCTTTCGAACTGCCTCAGGAGGAAGCACGTTAAAGATAATGATGTCATCAAGGCGGTTCAAGAACTCAGGTCGGAAGAATTCCTTGATTGCACCCCGTACCTTTTCCTTCATATCACTGTACTCGTGTTTCTCAGCATCTTCCTTTGTTCCTTGGACGGTAAAGCCTATCTTGGTCATGTTCTCAATGTACTCTGCTCCCAAGTTACTTGTCATGACGATGATGGTGTTGCGGAAGTTTACCGTACGACCCTTTGAGTCTGTGAGTCTGCCGCTGTCGAGGACCTGCAGGAGTGCATTCAGAACTTCTGGATGCGCTTTCTCAACCTCATCAAAAAGGAGGACTGAGTATGGTCGATGTCGCACTTTCTGCGTGAGTGCCCCTCCTTCATCGTGTCCGACATATCCAGGAGGTGAGCCAATCATCTTTGCAACGGTGTGCGCTTCCATGTATTCACTCATGTCCACTCTGATGAGTGCATTCTCGTCATCGAACATGAACTCCGCAAGCGCCTTCGTGAGCTCTGTCTTTCCGACACCTGTCGGACCGAGGAATACAAAGGAGCCTATCGGTCTGTTTGGATCAGCGATACCGACACGCGAACGCTTCACGGCATCTGAAATAGCTTGAATCGCCTCGTCTTGACCGATTATCTTTGCTTTCAAATACTCTTCCATACGAGAAAGCTTTTGCACCTCCTCTTCGAGCATGCGAGAGACTGGGACTCCCGTCCATCGGGACACAACGCCCGCGATGTCTGACTCAGTCACCTCCTCCTTCAAGACACGCCGAGTGCGCTGCAGCTTCTTCAAGCGGTTCGTGTTCTCAGCGAGTGACTTCTCGAGGCGTGGTATTTCGCCGTATCGAATCTCAGCTGCTCGCGCGAGGTCAACACTTGCCTCAGCCCCATCTGCTTCAAGACGAAGTTCTTCAAGTGACTCCTTCGTACGCTTTATTTCTGCCAAGGTCTCCTTCTCGTTTTGCCACTTCAGTTCTAATTCACGAGTACCCTCTTTCAGGTCTGCGATTTCTCGCTCGATAACTTCAACACGTGCTTTTGCTGACTTGTCTCCATGTGTTGCATCTTTAAAGAGCGCTTCACGTTCCACCTCGAGGCGAGTAATGCGACGATGTGCATCCTCAAGTTGTGGCGGCTTGTTCTCCAGTGAGAGTCGCAGTGCGGATGCTGCTTCATCTATCAAATCAACAGCCTTATCAGGGAGAAATCTATCAGAGACATAGCGACTCGAGAGGTGTACCGAAGAAACAATCGCTTCATCAGTAATGTGGACTCCATGAAAAAGTTCGTACTTTGACTTAAGGCCACGCATGATAGCGACCGCGTCTTCCAGTGACGGCTCATTGACGTAGACAGGCTGGAAGCGTCGAGTCAGTGCCGGGTCTCGTTCAATATGCTTTTGGTATTCACTAAGTGTAGTTGCGCCGATAACACGCATGTGACCTCGCGCAAGCGCAGGCTTCAGCATGTTTGATGCATCAAGTGAGCCCTCTGCTGCTCCAGCTCCGACTATGGTGTGTATTTCATCGATAAACAAAATGATGCCACCCTCTGAGCGCTCAACTTCTTTCATGATGTTTTTGAGTCGCTCCTCAAATTCACCACGGAACTTTGTTCCTGCGATGAGCATACCAAGATCGAGCATAACCAATTCTTTCCCGCGAAGTGACTCAGGGACGTCACCTGATGCCATACGCTGTGCAAGCCCTTCTGCAATTGCTGTCTTACCGACACCAGCTTCGCCGATGAGGATAGGGTTGTTCTTTGTGCGACGTGAAAGTATTTGAATCACCCGAGTGATTTCCGTATCGCGACCGATGACTGGGTCGAGCTTATTTTCCTGCGCAAGCTTCGTCAGACTGCGTGTAAACTTGTTGAGCACCTTTGGGCGCTTACTGTTACTTTCTTCATTTTGCTTTGGTCCACCCTCTTGGCGCATATCACTATAGATGCGGATGATACCTTCTTTCGTAAGGTTGTACTTGGTGATGAGTTCAGCGGTGTTTCCTGGGAATTCTGCAATGGATGCAAACAGGTGCTCGACTGAAACAAATTGGTCATTCATGTCGGTAGCAATCTTCTGTGCAGTTTCAAATATCTGTACGAGCTCAGGTGTGAGATACATCTGCATGGCCTGAGACAGTGTCGCTCCTGATTCACCTTCCAAAAGCTCGGTCATGTCGTCGAGGAATTGCACACTGTCGAGGTTCATCTTGTCCATGATGGACTGCACTGAAGAATCTTCCTGCAGGATAAGTGCAGCAAGCATGTGCAGTGGGTTCACATGGTTTTGACCTCGCTCAACCGCTATCTGGTGTGCGCGGTGTATCGCTTCTTTCGCCTTTTGTGTGTAATTTTGAAATGGAGTCATATAAATAGTATACGGTAGTAACAGCGCCCCGCACGAAGCTCCGTGTATAAACAAGAACGCTCCAGTAAATAAAACTATCGTTTCATGTACTGGAGTACAGTGTAGCTCAAGCGAGGGCCGAGTGCAATTGCGTACAACTACTTCACGAGTGGCACCCACGTGTCACCGGTATAAATCGCAACTAGCTTACCATCCATCGTGATGAGTGTATTGCCTGAGATTGCTTCTGCGTTGAGTGTTAGTGACTTCAAGTTACCGTCATTGTCGCGTTCGAGGTCAGACACGATGCCAGTCGTCACGCGCAAGCGTTCAGCTCCCCCGAGCACGATGAGTGTCTGCCCAAGCTGGACGGAGTTTGATTCACCAGAGGAAAGTGTCGCGCCAACCGCTTTCTCGAGCGTGAGATACGCGCCTGCGTTGGTAGTTTTGATTGCAGTAACCGCAGTCTCAGCATTTGTCGCGAGTGAGCGCACAACGTATGTTGCACCCTCTTTAATGATGGAAGCGTCTGTCATAACTATCGTCGCACCCATAAACACTCCTCGCGCGACAAAGATGCGGTCAAACTCGTCGCTTGTTGTATCTTTTTTCTCACCTTCGACTACTTCTTTCTTTCTGAGTTCATAGATTGAGACAAGCGATGGAACTGCACCCTTCACAGCATCGGCAACAAAATCAGCCTCTCTGACGAGTACCACTTTCTCCTTGGTGACCACTTTTGGTTCGCCACCCTTCGAGCTATCTTTTTCGACAACACGCTCAACGGTCTTTTCGATGATTCTATTTACTGTCTGCGTTACACCCGGTGGTGCTTGTTGGAGCAGTGATACTGTCACAATGCCTGTTGCAATAGATGTCACAAAACTCACCAACAAAGTGAGTAGTACTATCTGCGTTTTATTTAACTTCTCAATATCCATGGAAACAGTCTATGGGTGAACGCACGAAAAAGCAAAGTTTACTCTGTGCGTGTGTGGTACTTGTCGACTATCTGCACAAGCACTGCCACTACTGTTTTAATATCTTCAAGAGTAGTCTCCTTTCCCCATGAGAAGCGGAGCGTGTTGGTGGCACGCCATCCGTCACCACCGAGCGCTGCGACTACTGGAGAAATAGGGTCACCTGACTCAAGGAGGCAAATAGATTTTGTACTCATCGCAATGCCGGCATGGTCGAGCGCATACATAACGTACTCACTGTCAATGCGCGGTATAGAGATGTTCAAGAGATGTGGCAATTGATCGCTATATGTGCCGTTGACAAGCACACCATCAATTACCTGCACTGACGTAATAAACTCAGTTCGCAATTCTCTGAGCTGCTTAAAGTACGTCGTGCGCTTTGCTTCAAGTTCTACACATGCAGTGGCAAAGCCTGTTGCGAGGATGGGGTCTTCAGTTCCAGGACGTATACCACGCTCTTGCGAACCACCGAAGATGGTCGGCGCAAGCTGTACACCTCGGCGCACGAACAGTGCAGCAACCCCTCTTGGTCCATACAATTTTGTAGAGGCATACGTGACAATGTCGAGTCCGACACCATGCGGCTGTGGTGATACTGCCCATGGAGCTTGCCCTGCATCACTGTGAAAAACTATTTCGGTATGTGTCTCTTTTTCGTATGCGCGAATGACCTGCGAAAGAGAGCGCATCGGCTGTATGGTTCCTATTTCTCCATTCGCCCACCCAATAGATACAAGACACGTTTCTTTCGTAAGTGCAGCAAGGAGTGCAGAAGGTCTGATGCAGCCGTGTTCATCAGGTTGCACTTCGGTGACATCAGCATACATTCTAAACTCGTCTGAACGACATACCGCAAGTACTGAGGAGTGCTCGATTGCTGCAATAACAACATGACCACGCTTCCCCGTCTTCTGATACTGAGCTTTGATAACACCGAAGAGAGCAATATTATTCCCCTCGGTTGCGCCAGAAGTAAAAATAATTTCCTGTGGCTTCACTGCGAGTACCTGTGCGAGTGTCGCGCGTGCAGCATCGAGAACCTTTCGCGCAGCAAGACCATCTGAGTGTGGTGCCCCTGGATTTGCATACACATCTCGCACACGCTCCATTGCTGCGTATGCAATGTCACTACAGGGCGTCGCGGCTGCGTAGTCCATGTAGATACGTGATGTCTGTGTTTTTCGAGGCATAGATGCTGCATCCTACAAAAGACCAAGGAATACTCAAGTTTACTCGTTTACCTTAAAATCACCTTTTAGTTTCGCGGTGAGTGTGTCAATACTCATCGCAACACCTTGCAAGCCCGGCTGCGCGAGGGATGTCGACTTTCGCTTTGCATAGAAGGAATCAAACCACTTCCAAAAATCTTTTGTTTTTAAGACTGCAGAATAATCTATCTGGACAGGCACTCCTCCGACCCTCGAAGGAATCGTTGAGGCGATAACTCCTTTCTGCAAACGGACATTTGGAACAAGCTGCGCGATACGCTCTTCGGGAAGTTCATTTATAAAACGAGCAAATGCATGAGTAAACCAATCTGTTGCCTTTCGTTCATCGGGGGTCAATGTGCGTGTATCTCCAACATATGCGCGCACTAACTTCAAGAGTCCGTACGTGCCATGTTCGCTTGTGACTGGTGCAGTAAAGGCTTTTTGCAATTGCGCCATCTGCGCATCAAGCTCTTTCGGCACTGTCGGCGATAGTACAAAAGATGGCCGTGGCACCTCAACTGTCATAGTGCGCTCAGGCAATGTACCGAGAGAAGGTATCGTGACAGTTACTCCAGACTTAGAGTCACGAAGTCCTGCCTCTGGACTCTGGCGTTCAATCTGTATTCCAGTATCTGGCGCAGGCTGCGCATCTCGCTTACTATCAACATCAACCATCGGTTCTTTCTGTGGAGCATCAGGTATCTGCACAAACAATCCAAACGTTCCGCCGAGCATCGCCGCAACAACACGAGACACTTTTGTGCGGAGACTGCGATACGGTGAACGCACTGACTCGCGAGTATGTGTACTGCGCTCCATGCGAGCGAGCGTGTCATCAATACTTGCCTCGCTTGCTCGCTCTTCGATACCGGTGATGCGCGACTCAGAAATGATGAGTGAGCTGTTAGCGTACCGTATCGCTTCAGCGAGTGATTTGTACGTTCCTGAATGAATCTGGTCTACAAGCCGCGCGTCTTGCACAACTGTTGCAATTGCCGTTGGGATATGGAATGTAATGCGGTTATCTATTCGCTCAAAACGAACACGGTGGTAAGTTGCTGTCTCAAGAACACCTTCTGCGAGATACTCGAATGCTTTTTGAGCCTTTTCCTGCCTCTGTCGAGGGGCTTCAAATATTTTCAACACGCGCGCAATCATCGCTTCTACATGTTCAGTCAAAACTGCAGTGTCTGATAGCCCTTCATCGCGAAGCTTCTCTTCAAGAGCGTGCACATCAGGAAAGACGCCCCTGCGAATAGTGTTTAATTCATCTAGAATTTTTTTTGCTTCATCGAGCAACGCTAGCTCTTTGCCAGTATATCGCGCGTGTACATTCTCACCGCGCACATCAGCCTGCGAGAGTGTTGATTCGATTCTCTGTGCAAGCTGAGTGATTGGACTCAGTAATGCCTCCCGTTTCTTTATGTCTGACTCGACTTTCTCTCGCTGGTCCTTTTGAGCGGCAGTAAGTGCGTCACGAAATGCGATGAGACCTGCGCGAGCAGATGCAAATCTCACTGTGTCAGTCGATGTTCTATCGTGTGCGTCTTCAACAAGTGCTTTGACGTGCTCATACTGTGCCCTGAGGACACTATCAAGCTCATGTGCACCCGCAAGGCGCTCTACTACACCAAAGAGACGCTCTACACTACTCTCTTCTCGCTCGAGGTCTGCAACCAAGAAACCGCCAATCGTCTTCACTGCAGAACGTTCCTCAAGTTGCATGATGATATCGTGTACATGCTCTGTGTAGCGCATCGCCGCAATCTCAACATCTTCGATACTGCGGTACTCGCCGAACTCTGGTTCCTCATCATCAGCCTCTTCGTCTGTTTCAGCAGGTTTTTGGAAAGTTACTTTTTCATGTGATGCATTCACAAGGTCAATCAAAATGAGACCGAGATGCACATCTGCATGCTCTCCCGATATACCCTTTGCCCGTAAGGCTGCTTGTATTTTTTGATAGTCACTGTGGGCAACTTGCGCAAAAGGGATATTCTTAATTCCTTTGCTACTTGGGATTCCACGCTGAATATCGAGCCGCTCCATCAGTGATGCGATTGATTCTTTGAGAGGTACAATCGAATTTTTCAGGCGCTGTGCCTCATGAAGTCGAGCGGAGATTATATCAAGCGCTCCTTGGAGTGCAGCGAGTGCATCATGCCCAATTATGCGGTCTTCGATTGTAAACGTGTGAAGATTGCCGCTATCGGTTCGCGCACCGCGTTCAATGAGCGTCGCAATCTCTCGAAGTGCCTCTTGTTCCGTATCACCGAGCCTCCATACCGCAAGCACCTTTGCACTCAAGAAGGAAGTGATTGAGTACGCATGCGTTGATTCAATAGGGCCATATCCTCCTGAAGCGGTCCCACCATTTACAGTTACGCTTCGCGTGTGTGAATCGAATGTAACGGAGCGACCAGTTCCTGCGAGCACTATATTGAGTGCATCGGCATATTGTGAAAGCAATGTGTTGAGTGCGTGCGGCACAGCATCTGCTTGCGCCTTCTTCTCAAAAGTACTTACTGCACTCATGATATCCCCCAGTACTGCATGCTGCATAGTGTGACAATTATACTATAGATTTTACTGAGTTCGTTTCAAAAACCACCGAAACTCACGAGCCCAATCTGCATCTGTAGAAAATGGAATATTGTTGTGTCCTACATCAGGCACAATAAATTTTTGTTTTGGACCAATATACTTTGAAAAAAGTGTGTTCCCTTCTGAGACACCAACAACTTCATCTTTGTCAGCAAGAACAAAAAAAGCAGGCGCGCGTAGCCCATTGAGCATACTGCCGTTATCATAATTCTCGGTCAGCAACAGTGACGTTGGGAAAAATGGGAGCGTATTCCATACGACTTGTGCAAATGAATCAAACGGGGTGATGAGTAGCAATGCCCTCAGTCGTCCTTCTGCTCGGATAGCTGCATATGATGCAACGCCACTTCCTACACTTTCCCCCACCATCACAATTGGCAAATCATTTGTTTCTTCTATAACCGTAAGTGCATCATCTGCGGCAGCAAAAAATGCTTTCTTGCTGGGGCTTCCTTCTCTTCGTCCATACCCGGGATATTCCATAACAAACACATTCCCCGGGAGCGCAATGTGTGTCAGTAAAGTTGTGTAGTACGTTCTATCGAGTGCTTCACCTGCATTCCCATGGAACACAAGATAATTTACTTCTGCCCCAGGTGAGAGACGTTTAATCCCGATGTACTTTCCATCAAGCGCATACCACTCTTCCGCGTATGCATCTGAAAGCTCACTTCGTGCTTCAGCTGTTGCGGTATGCTCTGGCTGATATATGTATGAACGCTGCATCACAAAGAAAAAAAGAGCAACAAGCAGATAGATGGTCCCGACAGATGCAGCACTCTTGTAGAGCAAATCTTTCACAAGCATGAAGAAAAGTGTACCACGCAAAGCGGTATGTTTTGTGTAGACAAGTTACAGCACTACGGTATACTCATGCCCATGAACGAACAGACAATTATCATTATCCTTGCATCAGCGGTCGCACTTCTCTTTTTTGCAGTCGCGTGGCTCACACACAAACTGAATCAGCTCAGTCGAGGAAAAAATGGTCAGTCACTTGAATCAGCTATCACATCGGTACTTCAGTATCACGAAGAATATAAGCGCGAACACGCAAAGGCGCTCAACCGAATCGGCTCGCTTGAAGATAGAATGCGTCGCACTATTCGAAAAATCTCAACGGTCCGCTTTGACCCATTTGAAGGCTCCGGTTCTGGAAAACAAAGTTTTGCGATAGCACTGCTTGATGATGAGGGTGACGGCGCTGTCGTATCATCACTGCACGCTCGCGATAGTGTCCGTGTCTTTGCAAAACCTATCAGCAAATTTAACTCATCACATGAACTCTCTGAGGAAGAGCTTCGTGCTATAGCTCAGTCAAAATAGCCCCAGTGCACCCCAGACTGCCTCGTTTGACATAATACACATATTATGTTATTATATACTTACTGGTGACCATCGGGGTAAGCTAGGTACAGAGGATGCTGGAGGTCCTCTTACTCTCGGAATCATGAGCGCAAGCCATATTTCGTGTCAATGCGACAACTCGATGGAAGGCAAGTCATGCCACTGGTGTGACTTGAACACTGATTGATCCTACGGGTGACGCTGTAGATCAAACATGTTAAAACTGGAGAGCTCGAGTCCTCTCTCCACCACATTTCACCATCAAACAAGGCGCCCCCCCTACTGGGGCGCCTTTCTTTGTCTCTACCTGCGTAACTCTCTACCAATTCCAGATAGCCTTCACCGCTTTCACCATATACTTAGCAAATACGGTGAATGAGAGAATCGTCAGCGCGAAGACGAGGCCGTACCACAAGAATGATAGTACAAGTGCTGGAATCGTGAGGAGGATTGACGCCAGGGTGTCACTCATACTGCGCAAGGTTTCCTGCACTTTATACTTCCAACTATCCTGTAAAGACTGCCAATCAACAGCGTTCCACTTTGAAACTGATACTGAGAAGTGACTGTACGTTGTCTCAGCTATTTGATCGTCCTTGCCTCCGCTATATTGACGAATCTGCTCTTCAAGCGAAAGCTTCTCGTTCGTAAGACGCTCAACCATTGAAAGCTTTTGTGTGATGATGGTTGTGAGGTCAGTCACTCGTGCATTTTGTGTCGCAAGTGCTGAAAGACGAGTAAACGCTGCCTCAGCTTCGTTGAGTGTTGACTCAATAGAAGCAAGTCGTCGCTTCAAGATATCGACTCGGTCACTCGTATTTTCTATCCCCTGCGCTACACTCTCAACACTAACGTTCCACTCTTTCGGGTTCAGCGCTTTGAGCTTAGTCACAATCTCATCAGTCTTTTCTTTCTCAACACGGAATGAATAACTGCAATAGCGCTCTCCGTTGTTTGCAGAATCAAACAGAACATAGCTGAGTGGCTTCAAATCTTCGATAGCTGTACACGTCTCCTTGAATTTTCTTGTTTCATAGCTTGCACTGTACCCTGCGCGCTGGTAGAGCTCAGCGTTACGTGAACCGTTTACAGACGGCAATGGCATCATCGGAGGCATCGCCATATCTGCAGCAACACTGTATGACTCTTCTGCCATCATGCCACCACCCATTGGTGCAAAATTTGCTACCTTCTGCATCATAGATGGCGCCGAGATGTCACGACCTGCAGGGTAGCTTGCTATTCCGTATGACGGATTGATACCACTGATAGTACGCTGTCCAAACGAGAGCAAAGCACCAAAAATAGTAAGCGCAACTGAGAGCCCCACAAGAGCGAGCATCCCTACACCAAACATTTTCATAATAGAACCGACTGACCAATCAAAGTTTTTAATTGAAGCTTGTATTTTTTCGAACATATACCCACAAGTGTAGCGCGATACCTCGCCCCTGCAAGAGGCTATATGCGTGGAATCTGAGGTGGTTCTGTGCTAGTATCCACACCTATGACCAATACTCCTCAACGTACAATCCCCCGCCCGCCAGTCATCGTGGTGATGGGTCATGTGGACCACGGCAAGTCATCACTGCTCGACTACGTACGCAAGAGCAATATCGTCGCTGGTGAAGCAGGTGGTATCACGCAGCACATGGGCGCGTATGAGGTTGAACATGACTACGAAGGCGCGAAACGAAAAATAACCTTCCTCGATACCCCTGGGCACGCTGCATTTGGTGCTATTCGAAGTCGTGGCGCAAAGGTGGCTGATATCGGCATCCTTGTTGTATCTGCTGAAGATGGCGTGAAAGCACAGACACTCGAGGCTCGCGATTCGATAGAAGCTGCAGGTATACCGTACATCGTTGCGATGAATAAAATTGATAAACCAAACGCAGACATCAATCGCACACATGCATCTCTGATTGAACACGGTATCTACGTTGAAGGTATGGGCGGCACAACACCGTGGTGCCCTATTTCAGCAAAAACAGGACAAGGTATAAAGGAACTGCTTGATACACTCCTGCTGCTCGCTGATGTCCAGACAGTTGAAGGTGACCCGGAAGCGCTCGCAGAAGGTGTTGTGATTGAGGCACATCATGACCCGAAGCGTGGCACCGCTGCGACTATCATCATAAAGAATGGAACACTGAAGCGCGGACAGTTTGTCTGTGCCGGAACTGCAGTAGCTCCAGTGCGCATCATGGAAGACAGTCTCGGCAAGAATCTTGAATCAGCAACTTTTTCTGCGCCTGTACGGCTCGTTGGCTTCGACCAGCTCCCTGAGGTTGGATGTACTATATCTGTATATGACACAAAGAAGGCAGCAGATGCAGGTCGCGCGGAACAACCAATAATAAACAGCCGCCAGTGGAGCGCTGAAGAAGATGGACGACTCCTCATACCACTTATCGTGAAATGTGATGTGATTGGTTCGCTCGAAGCTATCGAAGGAGCAATTGCACCACTTACTACCGACCGAGTCATTGTACGCATTGTCCAAAAAGGAATCGGTGCAGTCTCTGAGACTGATATGAAGACAGCCCTCACCTCCCCCCACTCACTTGTCATCGCATTCAATGTGCCGATAGAGGGACTCGCAAAAGATATTTCTGTACAACAAAAGATTTCGATTCATACATTTAACATTATCTATCGACTGACAGAGTGGCTTGCAGATGAAGTAAAGGCAAAGACACCGAAGCGACGCGAGACTATCATCGTCGGTCAAGCGAAGGTACTTAAACGATTTAGTGAGGCGCGGAAAATCAAGACAATCGGCTGTAAGATTCTCGAAGGAGAGCTCAGAACTGAAAACGAAGTAATCATTACTCGTCGAGGCGACCATGTTGGCGAAGGTAAAATCATTACCATTCAAGCTGCTCGACAAAGTGTCAATGTAATTACTGCAGGAAATGAATGCGGAATGCAGGTTGAGACCGATGCGGATGTACTTGAGGGTGATACTATCACCATGCAGAAGACTATTGAAGTGTAGTGCTACGCTCCGCTTTCAATAATGCTATAGTTCCAGCATGAAAGGATGGCCGTCACTAACTATGGCACAGCGCATGCTCCGCAAAGGTCCAAATAGGGATCGCATGATACATATTGCCCACGACCTACTCGATAACACATCATTTCCTCGAGTGAGTAGCATCGAGCGGACCGGTACAAGCGGACGTCGCATGCGTGAACACATACGACGCGATTTCCTTGATGAGGAGAAGTTGCGCGGTGTACTGAATCGATTCTCCACTCCAGGCGTCTTCCTCTCGCATGACGTTGCGGGGCGTAAAGAAGAGCGCACCGCACACGGGCATCGATTTGTTGCTATTTCTGAAGAGCACCGAGTCAGAGTTCTATTTCTTGACCCCGAACACCACGTAGGTGAACGTAATCTGTTTCGCCCATCAATATGCAACATTGTAGCAATCGAGATACCACGCATCGAGACTCCCGCAACAAATGCGACAGTGGGTGTCTTGCGCATAAAGACTACAACATCTGATTCGCAAGCACTTGATAGTTTTGTTGCACTGCAAAGACTCGCGATTGAATTTCTTGAAACTGGCGTTGTTCCATCTGTTTTTGGAGACCATGAGAAAGATACGAGTTTCGTGCTGCACAGCAACCCCGAACACTCTCTTATCCGCAGTCGGTACACTGATTCAAAAAACCTCAGAGCTTATGCTGAGGGTGGCAGTGCCCCCGCTGTCATCCGCACAAAAGCTGCATCCTTTAACCATATTGTAACAAAATTTCTCACACGAGAGTTTAAAGAGCGACAACAGAAAAGTGCTCCAGAACACGTTGTGGCGTGAAAAAAAGTGCAAAGTATGTATACTGCACGATATGAAATCAAAGGAACAGTACGCTGAGCACATTGCGCACCTTGCTGCACAGTTTCTCAGCCGCGCATCAAACCGCACCTCACTTATCACAGTCACTCGAGCTGACGTGACTGACAAAATGACTGTTGCAACTGTCTACTGCTCAGTGTTCCCTGAGTCTGAGGAAGCAAACGCTCATATATTTCTAAAACGAATGGCTGGTGAATGTAAACAGTACTTGATGCACGAGCACCGCATGGTCCGTGTCCCCCACATTAATTTTGAAATCGATTATGGTGAGAAAAACAGAGTGCGGCTTGAAGAGATTTCAAAGATAACACCGAAAGAGGGTGAGGTTATGGTCACAGCACCGCATGCCGCAGAGCCGCTGAAACAGAAAGCACCGAAAAAAGCTCCAAAAAAGAAAGCTACACTCAAGAAAGCTCCAGCAAAGAAGACCGCCGCACTGAAGAAAACTGCGCCGAAGAAAGTAGCGCGTCGCATACGAAAATAAGCTCTCGCGAGGCACAGCACTCTGTGATACACTCTCGCACATTGGTCCGGTGGCGAAGC
>CAYNND010000001.1:25443-136023 GCA_964398775.1 uncultured Candidatus Saccharibacteria bacterium
TCGCGAGGCACAGCACTCTGTGATACACTCTCGCACATTGGTCCGGTGGCGAAGCTGGTCAACGCGTCGGTCTGCAAAACCGATATGCGCGGGTTCGATCCCCGCCCGGACCTCACAATTGTATGGATATAAGTGCCATAAAATACATCATCAGTTTGCTTGCGATTGCACTCACTGTACTTGCCTATATTCCGTATATACGAGATACATATATTGGAAAAACAAAACCGCATACATTCTCATGGCTTATTTGGACTCTTGGAACGGGTATCATTTTTGCTATTCAGTCAGGTAATGGCGCAGGACCCGGCGGCTGGGTGACTGGATGTCTAACTGCCCTTCTTGCGACGGTGCTCATCTTGTCACTCCGCCAAAACATAACAAAGCCAACGGTGCTCGATTACGTCTGTTTAGCGGCAGCGCTCGGAGCGTTGTGTATCTGGTACATCGTGGAAATGCCACTTCTATCTATGATTATTCTCTCCGTTGTGGATATGGTCGGATTTATACCTACTATCAGAAAATCGTGGAGTGACCCGCATTCAGAAACGATATCTTTATATTTTATTACAACACTGCGTCACATACTTGCTGCAATTGCACTTACGGAATATAACGCGATTACCCTCATGTTCCCTATTTCATGGATACTTGCAAACGCTGCATTTACACTACTCCTCTTTCTACGACGCAAAAACGTACCACTTACCGTACGCTCATAATGTGCTTTCTGTAGACAACACAGATAAGCGCAAGATTTGCTGTCACTAAGTAGATTTGAAAACTTGCATTGATGATATCCCACGTCGGTATTGCCGGCAGCGCAAGGAGTGAGCCGATAAGCCCGAGTAGGTAGGTTTTTCCTGTTTCTGTTTCCGGGTACTTCCATCCTTTCACGAGAGTCGGTATTGTAGCCGCCACATCACCGAGAACCGCGATGAGAACCGCTACAACAGGTGAACCAACATAGAGCCAGACGATAAGTGCAGCGAACGAAAAGGCGCCGCAGATGAGGTCGAATGTATTGAGCTTCCAATATCCATTTCGTATGCAGAGCGCGGTAATACATATAGTTGCTGGTACGAGTCCGGACATGAGAATACGCGATGTTGCCCATGTATCAGCGCCTCCACTCAGTGCTGCACCCGCTCCGATAAGGGGCGCACTTGCCCACATGGCATAGGAAACTAAGTTTGGCTTGGTTGTACCCTTGAGCATGTCGCGAATATAGAGACTCGCTCCTACTGCCGAGATAGAAAGACTGATGAGTATAAGTATGTGCGCAAAGTCCATGCGCAGGACTATAGCATGATATTTCATTCAGTCAGTAAATGGTGTACGATTGCGAACATTGCCGGGATGGCGGTGGGATAACCTGCTTGTCATTACAGCGAGTATTGCAAGATTGTGTATGTGTGAGAAATATATGCCGGGATGGCGGAATGGTAGACGCCTTCGACTTAAGATCGAATATCCCTTTAAAAGGATGTGCGGGTTCAAGTCCCGCTCCCGGTACTAAAATGTTAGAGAAAATGAGAAGCATTTTTGAGTTACATTTTTAATGGGAGTGGGACTTGAAGGCTCATGCGGCTACGCGCTCAGCAGAGCGTGTCGCATGAGCGTGGCTAGGGGGAAATGCGAGCGACGGCGAGCATTGAGCGCTTGGCCAAGTCCCGCTCCCGGTACTGAAAAGTAAAGTGATGAAGTACCCATATTTGTATTCAGCTTTGTTCTGCGAGTTTCCTTAAACAACGCAAGTCACTACGAAGGTCGCACCGTCAAATGTCGCTCAGGGCGCTCGGTGAGTACTGGCACATCATTTGCATTTAAGTTAAATGTTTTCATATACCCATCTCGATGCTCCTCTGCAGTTTTGAGAAGTGCCTCATACTCAGCATGCATCCTCCGGCTGTGCGGACCTTCAGGTACACGAAGACTTTTCTCTATGAGCATAAGTACTCCGCAGGCAAGCCCGATATGTTGTTCATATTCTTTTGTACGCTTTTCAGGAAGTGGGGCAGCAACGTAATCACGGATGGTGGCAAGCACTTCATGATTTGAACGTACATACAGTGCAAACGATTCACTGTTTTGAATGAACTCTGATGCGATGCGAAATCGTGTCGGCCACTCATCCGAGAGTGTTGCAAAGTAATTTAAAAATTCCGTCCCACGTTTTGAACCATATTCATCTGTGTCTTTCAAAGCTGCAATGAAACGCAACGAACCTTCTCCAAAGTGTTTTTCTATACTTCGCAGATGCATCATGTTGCCTGAAAAGTATCCTTGTATCATCTGGAGCTCCACCGGCTCAACATACTTCATTAAAAGTGTGTCATCATCAGTCTCCCCTTCTGCTTCATGTTGCCGTGCACGCGCTTCTTGGTGAATGACATCACCCACTAGTGTACGATGTACATCATACGAGTGAGGCTGAAATCTAAATTCATAGCTTGTATCAGCATCATCAACTCCCGCAGCTCGCTTGATGTCATATAGTTTTTGACTGATTTCATTATACTTACCAGCTGCTATCTCACGCACAATCAACTCAACAACACCCTCGTTAAATCCTGAGAATTGCCTCCCTAGTCTCGTTGTTTGTTCATAACCAACCCTTCGAGTACTCCACCCATCTCCCTCTTCACGCGCATCAAATGTTGTTCTCCCGATAGCATGTAGCACCTCGTGCAAAATAGTCCAAAACAGTTCAAAACCTCGTAAACTATCATCTATATATATGAGCCCAGTACCAGATTCGTATTGACCACTAAATGTTTGTGGTTTTTTTTCTTCTGCAGAAATAGTTCTGATCCCATGTAGTGGCACCGGTGTATACGGAACCCCGATGCGGGCGCAGTAGCTGTGCACCACGTCGTTCACAAGCTGGAGCTGCTGCTGATGCTCTGGACTTTTCTGAAAGAGATTCTCCGCAGAGCGAGAAAGCACTTCACCTCGGACATGCCGTTCACGAAACGTATTTATCTTTCGTGCTGCCCTCTCTTTCATTCGATGGTGCCGCATGCGAAACAATCCTCTCCCCCCTCCAGTCCTGTCAGCAATTTCCTTGCTTGTGATTTTCCTGTACGGCTCCAGTTTCTCTGCCATTTGCATAATTATATCATGTGCAGCGACTATCTATTCACATATGGCGTCTGATGGGATAAGCTATGGCGCATGAAACTCCTCGCTATCGAATCTAGCTGCGACGAAACTGGTGTCGCAATTGTGGCAGTAGAAGAAACTGCAGATGCAATGAACATACGAGTACTCGCGCATGCACTAAACTCCCAAGCATCTA
The DNA here is from genome assembly GCA_964398775.1 of uncultured Candidatus Saccharibacteria bacterium. Lineage (GTDB taxonomy): Bacteria > Patescibacteriota > Minisyncoccia > Phycocordibacterales > UBA2100 > CAYNND01. The sequence continues at coordinate 28,745 of CAYNND010000001.1, forward strand.
TTCATGCTCAGTATGGCGGTGTTTTCCCGACAGTTGCAAAGCGCGAGCATGCAAAAAACGCTGTTCCACTCCTCGTGAACGCTCTCCGCGATGCGCAATTGCTCACTGAAATCAGTGAACGACCACCTCAAGCAATTTTAGGAGAACTGATGACAATGCTCGAACGTGAGCAAGAACTCTTTGTACATGTCGCAATGTTTGCTGCAACCTATGGTAAGCCAGACATAGACGCAATTGCAGTGACGTACGGCCCAGGACTTGAACCCGCGCTCTGGGTCGGCGTTAATTTTGCAAAAGCACTTGCAAAACTTTGGAATATTCCTCTTATCCCTGTGAACCACATGGAAGGACATATCTATGCAGCACTCATTTCTGGAAGCGCACCAGAATACATATGTCGAGCACCTGAACTTCCACTCCTCTCTCTGTTAGTCTCAGGTGCGCACTCAGAGTTGGTACTCTCAGAATCTCTTGGCACATACACGATACTTGGTTCAACGCGTGACGATGCTGCTGGTGAATGCTTCGACAAATGCGCGCGCCTACTGGGTCTTCCATATCCAGGCGGTCCGCACATCTCGCGACTTGCCGCTGAGGCTCGCCGCAAACAACTCCCACGTGAGTTTATACTTCCACGACCGATGATTCATGACACATCACTTGATTGCTCATTCTCAGGACTGAAGACTGCTTTGCTTCGTATCACAGAAAAAAATACTACACTCAGGGACGAACAGAAAGAGCAGCTATCACTTGAAGTTGAAGATGCAATCGTAGAAGTGCTCGTAAAGAAGAGCGCAGCGGCACTCGAGCGCACACACGCCAAAACACTCGTTGTCTCAGGTGGAGTTTCTGCAAATACGCACCTCTCAACTGAACTCTCACGATGTATCGCAGAGCAATTTCCTGACGTAACATTGCGCATATCTCCACGGGCGCTTTCAACAGATAACGCGCTTATGATTGCATGCGCTGCTACGCCCTACGCTCTCCGCAAACAGTTCACCGAACCAGAACTCGTCCAGGCGACCGGCAACCTTTCACTGCAGCGTAAGTAGCGATACGAATCACCATGTACTCCCGGGCTTTGGCGTGATTTTGATGTAACTGTATGTGCCATTTTTCTTCGCTGCATTTACTTCCTGAGTGACACGGGTCCAATCATGAGCATCCCCAAACACTGCAATAACAACCCTACTCTTGTACTTCTGTGGAATGGTCCGTATTAACACCTGCACAGCAGCATCACGTTCATGAATCACAGTTGCGCGCTGCTCGCGAAGCACACGCGCAGTCTCTTCTGTGTCTGTATTCTTTGTAAGTGCATTTGCTTGCTTCATTGCTTCTTGTGCACGCATGTTTACATCGAAGTCCTCTGCAGGACATACGGCGGGAATCTTATGCTCGAAAAAGAGCTTATTAACTGCTCCACTCATCAACACCGACGGGAACTTTCCGTACTTACTGTAGAGTGCATCGAGTTGCGCTCGCGCGCGTGCAACAGTTGTAGCATCTGCTGTCTCAAGTGTTCGCTGTTCTAGAAAACCTACAATAGTCTCATACACCTTCACCTGAATTTCAGCATCGTTATATTGCCTGTATGACTTGATGCGAGTTATGAATGGTTCAAATATTTCTATGTCTTTCACATAAAAATTGCGTGTTTGTTTTGCACGGAGGTCTATCGCCTTGATGAGCGCCTCACGTCGTGCTCGCACATTAAACAAGGCCTCTGGTGACTTCTGGGCAAATCCTTCGGCAAATACACAGCCAATTTTGTTTTCTTTTGTGAGCTCAAGGATAAGCTGCTGTATGCGTGTCTGGTTATGCAAAATCTGCCCGCGTGCTTGCTGTGAATATTCTGCGCCACGATAGTCTTCGTGTACTTGCCCAATATGAACTATGACTGGCGCGTTCGGCCCTGCATCAACTGTGAACTTCACATCATACTTTTTACCAAGGTACCCCGCAGGGAGCTTGAGCAATTGTTCAGCGCGGGTACTCACTGCATCAATCTTCCCAGTTGTTACAAATGACTGTGCATACACCAGTGAGGCGCAAAAAAAGAAAATTGAAACAGATGCGAGCACTCGGTACATGCATGTATTGTATACCAGAAAAGCTCGTGCTTGCTTTTTATTTGAAACTAGTGAGAATAGCGATATCCGTGGCTCTAACAGGGGTAACCAAATGACAACGGATGCGACTGTTCGTACATACTGCAACGTGTACGGACGCGGCGATGCAGTTGCGGCAGACGGCACGGTCCATGCGATCGCTTGCTTCAACTTTGACCGGAAAGGTCCTGGAACGCCCACGCTCGACGAGGTGCGCTCAGGAACTCGAATCGTGTTCGACAAACACGGACCGGCTACGGTATGGCGAACAATCAATTGAGCCGTGTGTGCCGACCAGGCACATTGAGCTCGGCTGCCCCCGCATCCGAGCTCTTTTTTTGCCTAAATACCGCTTCCCTGTTAGTATTTTGTGATGACTGACTCTAAACAACCCTACCAATCGACTGCTCCTGAGCTATTCCTCAAGCCGTACAATCCCGATGCCCACGAGCGAAGTATGTATGAGCTCTGGGAAAAGAGCGGCTACTTCAATCCAGACAGTCTCCCAGACCAGTCAGGCGAGCCATTCACCATCATCATGCCGCCTCCGAACGCAAATGGCTCACTCCATGCAGGACACGCACTTTTTGTGACGCTCCAAGACATCATGATTCGTTTTGCTCGCATGCAAGGCAAGCGCGCGCTGTGGCTCCCAGGCTCTGACCATGCTGGATTTGAAACGCAAGTGGTGTACGAAAAGCAGCTCGAAAAAGAGGGGCGTTCCCGCTTTGAGATGACTCCTGAGCAGCTCCATGGTGAAATCATGGACTTTGTACTTTCAAAAAAGTCATTCATGGAAAATCAGCTACGCGAGCTCGGTGCTTCATGTGACTGGTCACGCGCAATGTTTACCCTTGATGAACGCGTCATCAAAACTGTCTACCAGACGTTCAAAAAACTTGAAGACGATAACCTCCTTTATCGTGGGGCTCGCATCGTCAACTGGTGCCCAAAGCATCAGACCTCACTTTCAAACCTCGAAACAGAGCGCGAAACGCGCACAGAAAACTTCTACTATCTTCAGTACGGTCCATTCGTGATTGCAACTGCTCGACCTGAAACAAAGTTTGGCGACAAGTATGTTGTCATGCACCCAGACGATGCACGCTACGCAGAGTACAAGCACGGAGATACATTTACTGCAGAGTGGATTAATGGTCCTGTTACTGCAACAGTCATCAAAGATGATTGTATCGATATGGAACTCGGCACAGGTGTCATGACTATCACCCCGTGGCATGACGCAACAGACTTCGATATTGCGAAACGTCACAACCTTCCCTATGAACAGGTCATCGATTGGCGCGGAAAGCTCCTCCCCATCGCTGGTGAGTTTGCAGGAATAAACATTAAAGAGGCACGTCCTAAGATTATCGAAAAACTCAAAACGAAGGGACTTGTCGTGAAGGTGGACGAGAAGTACACCCATGAAGTCCCTGTATGCTACAAATGTTCACGAGAAATAGAGCCGCAGGTCCGTGCACAGTGGTTTATTAAAATGCAACCACTCGCAGCAGTTGCGCTTGAAGCTGAGCGTGCAGGGCGAATCAATATTTTGACTGACCAACATAAGAAAGTGTACGAGCACTGGCTCACCAATATTCAAGACTGGAACATATCACGTCAGATAGTGTGGGGTATTCCGATTCCTGCCAAAATATGCGATGCATGCCATGATGGATACGTAGACCTCGACAACACTGTCAGTTCATGCAAAAAATGTGGCGCTGCAGTACGTCCTGATCCTGATACATTTGATACGTGGTTCTCTTCAGGTCAATGGCCGTTTGCAACTCTCGGATATCCAGGTGATGACTATAAGAAGTTCTACCCAACAACGGTCATGGAAACTGGCGCAGATATTCTCTTCTTCTGGGTTGCGCGCATGGCGATGCTTGGTCTCTACAGAACAGGTGAAGTGCCGTTTAAGAATGTGTACCTCCACGGCATGGTGCGTGACGCAAAAGGACAGAAGATGAGTAAGAGCAAGGGCAACGTCATTTCCCCACTTGAAGTATCTAAAGAGTACGGTACCGATGCGCTTCGCATGGGGCTCGTCGTCGGAAATACTCCAGGCACTGACCTCAACCTCGACCCACGCAAGATAGGTGCATACAAGAAATTTGCAAACAAAGTCTGGAACATCACCCGATTTGTACTCGAAAATGTAAAGGATGGCGACCTTGTTGCCACAGTAGCGCGCACCACTGACGATGATATTCTCAAGAAGGAATTTGTAGTCTTTAAGAGTGATGTCATCTCTGACATGGAGCACTTTCGTTTCCACCTTGCCGCAGAAAAAATCTACCACTACCTCTGGCACACATTTGCAGATGTCATCATCGAAAGCTCAAAGCCACTCTTGAGTAGCACTGACGAGTCAGTTCGTCGCTCACGTGTACAAACGCTCTACGAAATACTTACTAAATCAATACAGCTCCTCCATCCATTTATGCCATTTGTCACCGAGACTATCTGGCAGCAACTCCCGAAGAAAGATGCAGAGATGCTGATGGTTAGTCGCATATGAGCGAGCGAAGTACCACGATGAATCTTGAAGGAAGTGATTCGAGTCGGTGGTCCTGGGAAAAAGTTGCCGATATAGACGACACACAGATAGACTCAGAGTACCAAGCGATGCGTGATGAGACTCGTCTTATTCCCCAAGAAGCAGGTGCACTACCTGAACGTGCGCCACGCGATGCAACATACTTTGCTCTCACACATAAAGCTGCTTCGTATGGTTTTATAAGTTTTTCGAAAGAACATGATGGTCGCCTCTGTGCGCAAAATTTGTGGATTGCACCTCAGGTGCGGGGCAATCCAACAATATGGAAACAATTATTAAACTGCAGCATTGCATACGCTACTGAGCACGGGGTTGATACACTCTATGCTCGCACAAGCTTTAGCAATACACAGGCACAAAGCATCTATGAAAAACTTGCCTCAAAACGCAACGTTGACATGAGGCTTGGACACATCGAATACACCATTCCTGTGGACAATATGAGGCGATACGTGTGATATCGCGTACAATGGCAGAGTGGAGATAACAATACAGACTCTTTTTGTTGCACTCTTGGTTGGGTTCATTCCACCACTCATTTGGTTATGGTTTTGGCTACAGGAAGACAGACTCCACCCTGAACCTCGCTCAGCTATAGCACTCACTTTCTTCACAGGCATGTGTGTTGTACTCCTTGTTATCCCAGTACAAAAGGGTGCGCAAGCACTCGGGCTCTCGGGGATTACCCTACTCTGCACCTGGGCATTCATCGAAGAGTTCGCAAAATTTTGCTGCGCATATCTCGCGATTCTCCGTTCAAGACTTGTCGATGAGCCGATAGACCCGCTTATTTATATGATTACGATTGCGCTCGGTTTTGCTGCGCTCGAAAACACCCTATTCTTAATGAACCCCATGTCTGGAGAAACGTTGCCAGTTACGATACTCACCGGCAACTTTCGATTCTTCGGCGCGACACTACTCCATGTACTCTGCTCATCAATTGTAGGAGGTGCTTTGTCACTTTCCTACTACATGCATGGTTTTAAACATGACATTTACGCAATCTACGGAGTAGTCTTGGCAGGCATGGTGCACAGCATCTTTAACTTCTTTGTACTTCAGCAGCAAGGTACCGGAATACTCCGCATCTTCCTGTGTGTGTGGCTCGGTATTATCCTCCTCATGGTCTTCTTCCAGTACGTAAAACGTATCAAACCACCTGCACAAACCACCCTTGCACGTTCATAAAAAGTGATATACTACGCGTATGCCAAAACCATCATTTTTCCAACGACTTACTGGTGCAGTTCCCTCAGAAGAGTACGCAGAAGATGAGTACCAAGAAGCTGACCCACGAGCTGAGCGCTACCAAAATTATGAGGAAGATCCAGCAGGAACTGAACTCAAGATTGACGTATACCAGACTGGCGACGCGATTATGATACGCGGTTTTATCCCTGGTGTTCCCTCAAGTAACGTTGAACTCTCTCTCACTCGAGATATGCTCACCATCGAAGCTCGTCGTGAAGAAAATAAAGAAGTGACAGATGATGCATACTTCACTCGTGAACTCGACTGGACACCACTGACTCGTACAGTACTCCTTCCGTCTGAAGTTGATATTGACCAAGCAGAAGCATCTGAAAACCATGGTGTACTCACAATCAAGATGCCAAAGATAAACAAGGACCGAGAGGCAAAGGTGAAGGTACGCTCTCGATAATTTCACCAACATAAAAAAGGCCTGCCCACCGCGCGAACGCGATGAGCGGGCTTTTGAGTTCAAGGGACAATGATGCCCAGGTCATGTGAAATGAACCCGGAAGCACCCAGCCCCTTCAGTTCTCCGATCAGCCGATTGCGTTCGGCTTTTGTTACAACTACACTGACGGAAGAACCCCCATCAGCAAGCGGCGCAATTGTTGGGCTTCCGAGCGCCGGAAGATTTTTCAGCACCTTGGGCAAGCCCTGAGCGCTTACGTTCATCACGAGGAGCACCTTCCCCCGTGCCTCAATCGTTCCAATGAGAACGCTTTGCAGCGCCTCAATGGCACGACGCCTCCCTTTGTGTCGGAGTGCACTACGCTTCGCGACAAGGCACGTCGCTGATGGTGTAATCGTATCGAGAATCCTCAGATTGTTCTCCCGAAGACTGTTGCCCGTCTCCGATAGAACAACGCCAAAGCGATACAATTCAGGGACCTCTGCTTCTGAGGAGCCTGGCGAATCAACCACCTTGACTCGCATACCTCGTTTGGCAAAGTATTGCCGCGTGAGGTTTGGGTATTCCGAAAGCACTTTCGCACCCCGCGGAATACGCTTCACGCTTTTGATAGGATCATCGGCAGCACAGTAGAGCACCACCGAAGTCTCCCCTGACGATGTGGACCGCCCGATAGCGAGCGGTGTCAGTATCTCCACATCCGCGCCGCTCTCACGAACGACGTCAATACCTGTGATCCCCAGATCATAGGCACCCCGCTCAATAAGCACGGGCACTCTCGGAGGCTTAGCGAAGATCCCTTCACTAAGCGCAGGGTAGTCAGGAAATGTGACGAGGTGGGTACTCCTCGGCTTCCTGCCTATCGATATCCCCGCGTCGGCAAAGAGTCCGCGAACACCGGACTCAAGGCTTTTGCCGCCTGGTAAAGCTATCCTGAGCATAGGATGCCCTCCTGCGATGATTAGGTCGCAACCCCCGTGCTCTGTCGGTGCACACGGTACCGCCTCCGATTACTCGGATTGGTTTGTGTTTGAGAGAAAATTTATTTCAAAGACACACCACTCCGAGCAATCGTTTTCTTTCCATGATGATGGAGCGCCGCGATAACTTTTTTGTAGCCACCATTTCCTTGCTGAAGCCACTTACTGACTCGTGCAATCGTGGTAGTACTCATCGCTGTGACTTTCGCTATTTCGTCGTATGATTTACCGTCTGTAAGCATGACAGCTGCGGTCAGTCGATTTGCAAATTCATCTACCTCGTTCTCAGTCATGACGTCACGCATAAAGGCATAGACCTGCTTTTTGTCAGCACACGATACAAATGCCGCGCAGAGCCGCTGTACATCTTCCCGTGCATACAATGCATCTTTCATACGAGCACTTTAGCAAACTAAAGTGACTCTGTCAAATAAAAAGCCCCGAAGGGCTTTTACGATTACATACCGAGCTTTTCGCGTACCTTCTTCACCACATCTGAGAGTTTCCAGTCACTTTTGACAATATAGTCAAAAACACCAAGTTCTGTAGCTTTCTGCACTGCTTCCATTTCTGAGAGGTTTGTGAGGAAGATGACCTTTGCCTCCTTACCCCATGCATCCTTACGGAGGTTTGTGAGCATAGTCATACCATCCATCTTAGGCATCACCACATCAAGCAAAATTACGTCTGGGTGCTCCTTTGTAGCAATAGCAAGACCTTCTTCGCCGTCACTTGCACGAAGCACGGTAAAACCTTCTGTCGTAAGCTTGTCTGCCATTGCGCGCGCTATCGCTGGCTCATCTTCTACAAGTAATATGCGCTTTTGTGATGCGTCTACCATATATGTCATGATACCACGAATGCGCGTCAGTCAAAACCCTACGAGAGTTTGCGTATACCGTCTTTTCGCTCCATTCCATCAAGCGGCAGCGTAACAAAAAAAGTAGTGCCCTTTCCTTCCTCGGAAGTAAATGATATCGAGCCGTGCGAATGGTCGACAATTGATTTTACGATATACAGACCGAGTCCAGTACCATCGACATTTTGCGCACGTACGTTATCTGCACGGAATAGTTTTGAGAAGATGCGATCCTTTTGGTGCTCAGGGATACCGCAGCCACTGTCAGTAATACGGATAGAAATAGTACCCTTACGCACACCCATTGTGATTTCAAACTCAATATGACCACCCTCAGGTGTATATTTTATTGCATTTGAAAGCAAGTTCTGCAGCACCATACGAAAGAGTTTGATATCGACTGGGATGAGTGGGATATTGTCTGCGAAATGTGTGGTGAGCACTTGCTTGCGCCCCGTGAGCGTTGGCATCTGCTCTTTGATAACACTCTGTGCCATATCGGTGATGTTTGTAGGGACTGGCTCAACACTAAATGTACCGAGTTCAATACGTGACACGTTGAGCAGTGAGTTGACGAGGTCAACCATGCGCTGATTACTTTCATACATTTCTTGGATGTATTTTTTCTGGTCAGCATTGAGTGGACCAACGTCCCCATCGAGGAGCATTTCCGCATACCAGTTAATTGATGTAAGTGGAGTCTTGAGCTGGTGTGACGCAAGCGATACGAATTCGGTTTTTGCTTTATCGATTTCTTTTTCTTTCGTCACATCGTGGATTGATCCGTGTATCGAGTGGACGAGGTGCATCCGATCACTTGGTGAGCCGAGTGCTTTAGCTCGCATGGTAAGCCATCGTAGGGCTCGAGTCGGCAACTCCACGCGATAGTTAATTTCAAACTCACCAGTTCGCGCAAGCGCTGCCATCATCTCTGTTTTGACCCGCTCTCTATCCTCAGCAAACACATAGGCATAAAATTCTTCGAGGGTTGGCGTGTTGCGGTGCATGCGTCTGTCGATGCCGTGCAAAGTGAACATCTCGTCAGACCAGAAATGATGCTGCGTTTGCAGGTCCCAAATGAAACTCCCGAAATGACCTATTTTCTCAGCTTCAGTGAGACGATTTTTGCTTTCTTCGAGATCGTGATTGACCGAATACGCGTACTCCTGCGCTTTCTGTTTTGATGTCAGGAGAATATACAGAAACGCGATGCCGAGCAGGGAGAGCATCAACAGGAGGACACCAGAAATGACGGGAAAACCACCTATCGCATTGAGAAACGAGCCGCTCATGAAGTAATCATAGCACCGAATGCGAGGAGTTTTTCTCACTTTTCACCATGCGCCGTGTGCTTGCGTATAGTACGAAAGCACCGTAGTCTTGAGGGGTGAAGGTTATCGTACAAAAAATACTCGCTGAACGTGGTCTCTGCTCTCGCCGTGAAGGCGAGCGCCTTGTTGCAGCTGGGAAAGTTACCGTCAACGGCTCTGTTGCTCGCGTGGGTACTTTTGCTGACCCTGACAAAGATGATGTTGCGATAGTAGGTCAGGCAGCTGAGATACCAAAGATGACAGTCGCTGTATACAAACCACGCGGCATTGTCTGTTCTAAGAACAATGCAGAGGGAAAAACAGTATTTGAATTACTTCCTCAATATGCTTCACTCAACACCGTTGGTAGACTCGATAAGGAAAGTGAGGGGCTGTTACTGCTCACCAACGATGGTCGCTTGACGAGAGCTGTCACTGGTGATGACCATCGCATTGAAAAGGAGTACATCGTCGACGTGCGCGAAGAGATTTTCCCGGGGCTCATGCAGAAAATGGAAAAAGGCATCATGATAGACGGAGAGCGAACACTTCCCTGTATTGCTAAGATGCGCGAGAATCGTCGTTCATTCTCTATAGTACTGAAGGAAGGAAAGAAACATCAAATCAGACGTATGTGTGATGCCTGCCATCTCACCGTGCTCTCGCTGAAGCGTATTCGCATCGGTGATGTTCGATTGTTGAAATTGAGACCCGGTAATGTACGTCCACTCACTCGCGCGGAAGTTGAGTCTTTTATATGAAATCTGTTCCTCAGTACGCATCAGAATCCTTTGAGAGCCCCCTCGGGAGTATGGTTGTGTTTGCAGATGCAGCAGCAATAGTCGCAATTGAATTTCGAGCAGCGCCACGCGCCACGCAACCAAACGCCCTAACTCACCAGTGTGTCCAAGAACTACAAGAATACTTCGATGGAACACGTCGGGTATTTGATGTACCGCTTGCATTCAATGGCACTGCATTTCAAAAAAAAGTATGGAATGCAATACACCGTATTCCGTTTGGCGCTTCAAAAACATATGGAGCAATTGCAAAAAGTATTGGCAACCCAAAAGCAGTCCGCGCAGTTGGAACTGCGACAGGTAAAAACCCACTCTGCATCATAGTCCCCTGTCACCGCGTACTTCCTGCTGATGGCTCAATTGGGAACTATGCCTCAGGCCCTGCAAAGAAAGCATTTTTGCTCACTCTTGAACACCGAGGAACAACATAGACTTGCAAAGTTTGTATGGATACGTATAGTAATGAAATGAAACACTTCGGTGGACATACAGTAGCGATGATGATGCGAACCCCAGTCTGTCGGTAGGCGTTTGCTGTGTATCTCAAATAAACATCAAACCCCTGCCGGCTGGCGGGGGTTTTTCATATCTGAACCATCACAGATATGCAGCACAGGGGGTGGCGATGAGCTACATTCCGAACGCTGCGCTCGAATCGGCGCAAGCTTGGGTGGAACGTCCCGAAGGAGATATGTGGTTCACCCACGTCCCTGTCGGAAAAAAAGTGATTATCTCTCCCTGCGGTGAGAAATTCCACTTTGACCAACATCCACAGCTCAAGCTGAAAACGAGCGATATACCACTGTATGTCTCTGAGGGACGCATCCGCGTTTGCACAGATGCATAAAGTGACAGGGCGAACTTCCGCAGAAGCTCGCCCATTTTTTTATATGCGATTCTGCACCGTTACTTGTACAGAACACGAAGTGCATTCAAGATGACTGCAACGTCGATTCCTTCTTGAATGAACGCGCCCATGACTGGAGGTAGGTACCCGAAGAGCGCTGCAATCATCGCACAGACTGAGAGGATGATACCTGCGAGAATAGATTGCCGAGCTATAAACATTGTTCGCAGACTGATATCAAGCAAATCCTTTACTCGACTGATGTCATCCACCATGATGACTGCATGTGCTGATTCAGTAGAGGCAGTTTCTCCATGTGCACCAAGTGCTATACCGACTGTCGCAGCGGCAAGCGCAGGCGCATCATTGATACCATCGCCCACCATTACCACGTGCTGACCTTCAGATTCCATCTTTTGAACTAGTTTTACTTTGTCGTCAGGGAGACAGTTTGCGACGACTGATTCAACACCAGCGGCAGCTTGAACGCTGCGCGCACGTTCCTCAGAATCACCCGTCACGAGTGTCGTATGAAATCCTGCAGCTGCAATAGATTGCATCACACCTGCAACGTCAGGTCGTATGGTATCTTCGCATTCGATGACTCCGGCGAGCACGCCATCAATTGCAACGTACACAACGATACCTCCTGCTTTCTTAATTGCTGCGACACGCTCTGTGACATCAGCAGCAATAGATACTTTCGAGTCAGATAGAAATGCTGCCTTACCGAGGAGCACACGCTTCCCTGATACAACGCCTTCTATTCCATATCCGTACTGTTCCTTCGCATGTTCAGGGTATGACAGGGTTGCGGCTTGTGCACGAGCGTACTGCACGACACCTCGCGCGATAATATGCGTTGAAAGCTGTTCGAGTGATGCAGCGTAGCGTAATACATCAGACTCACTAAATGTGCCCATGACATGGATACGTGCGACTTGAGGAATACCAAATGTCAGCGTTCCTGTCTTATCAAAGAAAAATTGTCGTGAGCGGCTAATACCCTCAAATACACCTCCATGTTTGACGATGATACCTCGCTGCGCAGCGCGCGACATACCTGCAACAAACGCAATCGGCGCAGCAAGGATAAGTGGGCACGGCGTCGCAACAACAAGCACTGCGACCATGAGGTATGCACTCTCAAACCAGAAGTACGCGATTCCCGCTATTACAAGTGTAATGAGCGTAAAGACGACACTGTACTGGTCAGCAAGACGCACCAGTGGCGCCTTTGATTCTTCAGCGGAGCGAATGAGTCGAACAATGGAGGCATATGTCGTTTCTGCGTGGAGCTTTTCGACACTTACATGGATACTCTCACCTTGGTTTACGGAACCTGCGTAGACGCGTGCGTTTACCGTAACATCACGAGGAACAGGCTCACCGGTAATCATCGATTCATCAAGCACACTTGTACCGAGCTGCACTGTCCCATCAACGGAGACTACTTCCTGCGGTCGCACAAGTACTATCTGCCCCAGTTGTACATCTGCAAGCGGCACTTCAGTAATATGCTCACCGTCAACGACGTGCGCATGAGTTGGCATGTGCTCAAGGAGTTCTTTCAAGCTGCTGCGCGCCTTCCCTTCTGCGTAACGCTCAAGTGCTTCACCTCCTGAGAGCATGAGGAGTATCAAACCAGCAGCACCGTATTCTCCAATCAGCGTAGCAGAAGCTATCGCAAGCAATGCGATGAGGTCGACCCCAAACTCTTTACGCAAAATAGAAGTGACAATTTCATACAGGAGCGGCAGCGTTCCCAGAACAATTATAGAAATCAATGTGTACTGCGCAGGTAGCGAGTAGCCACTCCCCCAATACCAACCAAGTGCAGCAATAACAGCGCAAGCAATATAAGATTCCAAGCTCATGTATGAGCGAATTTGTGTAAACATATTTCTATTGTACTCCTAAACGGAGTCTATTTATAGAGCTCTTCTATGAGCGGCGCGATGCGCGCAGCAATAATCGCATATCCTGCATCATTTGGATGAATCGCATCAGACATATACTGCTCCCGTCCAATTAAACCTTTCAAAATATTGGGTACATACCCCGTTTTATATTCTTCCGCAACTGCTTCAAATTCAGGCTCATAATGATCACTCACAATTCCACCACGAACACCAGCGATAATGACTACAGCACCTTCTCGTTGCAACGCAGTGACAATCTTACGTAGATTTGAAAACGTTTCTTCTTTAGGCACCTGCCGAAGATAATCGTTACCCCCAAGAACAACAATGACAAGGCCGGGCTTCAGTTCAAGTACATCATCAATCCGATTGAGACCGTCAGATGTTGTATTCCCACTGATACCTTTATTGATTATTCTCTTCCCAGTGAGCTTTGCGACTTGCGAGAACAAATCCTTTCCCTCTGAAGCGCCGATTCCTTGTACTAGCGAGTCTCCAAAGGCGACGATTGTTTCATTGCGTGGCGGATAATTTTTAAACGAAGAGACAGACTGACCACCACTGAACAACCACCACAGCGCAAGGAGCAATACGATGCCGCCACTGATCCACCACACATACTTCATCTCCATGCCTTGTATCCTACCATGAGTGCCGTGTATACTACCTACAGCTTTCATCGAGAACGCAGGTAGAGGCATAGCTCAGTAACCTGCTCGCAACCGAAATCACGACGGTGCGCCACCTATGACGGATGAACCTCTGAAAGCTATTTTATTCTCGTTGGTGATTCAACGATAAAGAACATGTATGAGAACAGCTGAATGTGTTACTCCGCGACACCCTGACAAACTTTGTGACCAGATTAGTGACGCCATACTTGATGCATGCCTGAAGGAAGATCCGTTTAGTCGCGTTGCAGTAGAGTCTATGGGAGGACACGGCAAAGTAGTCATCATGGGTGAACTTACCACAACTGCACACGTCGATTACAAAAAAGTTGCTGAGACTGTCATCGGCCCTGGGCTTGATATCATGGTGCATGTTGTAGAGCAAAGTAGAGAAATCGCGCAAGGTGTGGATGTTGGCGGCGCTGGAGATCAAGGCATCATGGTTGGATACGCAACAGATGAAACTCCTGAAATGATTCCTGCAGAGCTTGCATATGCTCGCCGCCTCGCGCAGTACTTGTATGCAAAATATCCAGTTGACGGAAAAACGCAGTGTACCTATGATGAGAAAAATAAAAAAATAACTGCACTCGTCGCGTCATTTCAAAAGACAACAGCGCAGCAACTTGAAGCAGACGTACGGACATGGCTTGCAACACAGGATGTCGCACATAACGATGTGGTGATTCACACGAACCCAGCTGGTGATTGGAACCAAGGAGGATTTGACGCAGATACTGGACTTACTGGAAGAAAAATTGCGGTTGATTCGTACGGTCCACGTATTCCAGTTGGTGGTGGAGCATTTAGTGGTAAAGACGCTACAAAAGTTGATAGGAGTGCAGCATACATGGCACGACACGTTGCCGTAGATTTACTGAAGCAACGAAAAGCACACGAAGTATACGTCTATCTTGCCTACTCAATCGGTGTTGCAGAGCCGGTGCAGGCGACAGCGATTATCGATGGCAAAGAGGAGTCAGTGACTGGATACGACCTTACTCCCCAAGGTATCATCACTGCACTCGACTTACGCTCACCACAATTTCAGAAGCGTGCTGCATGGGGTCACTTTGGCCACGAAGCCTAAATAAGGCTCAAAACTTGCAATTCCCTCGAAACTACCGTTGAATGGCGGCTCTATGGTGCGCATACTGATTTCCCTCCTCGCTGCGACATGCCTCCTCGTCTTGCCTGCTCATTCGCAGACACAAGATGAACTTCCATCTTCATTTATTGAAGTCACTCAAGGTTGTTCTGTGCAGGGTGGAAACTGCGTCAATATCCGCTCAGGACCTGGCACTGACTACCCTATTGTGAAGACGCTCCGCATGGGCGGAATGCTTGAAGTTGATGCGGTTGCATACAGAGATGGCAGAGCGTGGTATAGAATCAAACATGATGACAACCTTCGCTACCCAGAGCGAGTCACAGGAAAGTGGTACATCGCAAGTGACTTCACGCGCATGCACATTGTCGGCCGTGAAAGCATTGCACCTGCCGCAAGTGCTCTCAACAAGAAAATCATAGTAAACCGTGCAAAACAGACATTGACTGCCTATGACGGTGCTGAGGTATTTATGCATACAAAAGTTTCAACAGGAATCACTGGAACACCGACACCAAGAGGCACGTTTACAATCTTTAAAAAGAAACCGTCGCGCTACATGCAAGGACCACTGCCCCATGTGTCAGAAAAATATTTTGACCTCCCAGGCGTACCGTGGACTATGTACTTCACAAAAGATGGCGCGGCAATTCATGGAACGTACTGGCACCAATCATTTGGTACCCCTCGTTCAAACGGATGTATCAATCTCCCGGTAGACCTCGCTGAACGTCTCTACCACTGGGCACCTGTCGGAACTACTGTACAAGTGATATAGGTTTACTTACCTTGTTTTACGAGGCGCACTGGTTTTCCATCAAACGTCTCAAGGTCAAGACTCACCTCAGTGTCTGCGACTATCTGGTACACGCGATTCTCAGAAATACCTTCGAGAAGAATATATTTTTTATCTTCTGCAAACGGTAGTTGTAGTGGCTTCAATTGATGCGGCACAGTCGAACCTTCAAAAGTTTTGAAGCCACCTTCACCGATATGTTGCGCACCATAAAGCTCTTCGTACGTGCGGCCAGCTGCGTCAAAAATAAAACGATGACTTTGGTCTGTAAACTCAAGCATCGAACCGCTGAGTTGTTCATCATGCGCTGATGGTACTGCAATCTCACGAACCACACCGACTGTCTGAGAGGTATCGCCTGAATCAACAACCGCCTGTTTCGGAATAAAAAATAGATATCCTGCGCCTGCGCAGAGTGCTATAGATACAACTAGCCCCGCGCGAGAAATCATGTCCATATGGCAAGTATAGCGTACTTTCACTATAGGCTAGCCCTCTGTCCACCGTTTACGTGCGCACCTGCTTCTCTCTATCTGCGCGTTGCCAGAGCGCTCGAGCTACGAGCGTAGATTGTGGAGACCATCGCCGCGCTTTCTTGCGCAGGTACTGAGTCGTACGCTGCTTTCGCTCCCCCTTCCAGAGCCTATATCCTTCCCGCACTCCAAAATCATCCACGGGGAACACATCAGGGCGGCCGAGTGAGAAGATGAGGTACATCTCTACAGTCCACCGTCCAATACCGCGCAGTGGTACCAAGGTTTGTATTATGTCTGTATCTGACATGGAAGAAAGCGTGCGGGTTGATGGTATTTCTTGTGCGCATGCTTTTTGCGTGAGTTCATATATGGCTCGAGCTTTGTTTTCAGAAAAACCGCACGAGCGAATATCACTCTGGGAAAGATGCCTGAGTGCAGGCGCTGGAGGAACGAGTGCGCCACGTTTTGGCTTTGCATGTGCGCGTTCACAGAGCCGCAGCAAGCATGCTTTTGCTGCATTTCCGTGCACCATCTGGTGTGCTATCGCACGAACGAGCGCAGGGTATAACTCTGAACGCTTCACCGTAAACTGAGAGAAGTCCGTCTCAGAAAAGAGAGGCTTCAGCGAGGGGTCTTGGCGCAGAAGCGCCCTTCGTTCTGCTGTGAAATGCATAGTACGGAGTGTATGTTAAAAGTGGTATTGCTTCAATATACGTCGCAGCGTTACATACTGCGGGGAAAAACGCGCAACTTCTGCCCAGAAGCGCGCTGAGTGGTTATGATGCCGAAGGTGGCAGAGTTCATGGACGATAAGGTAACGCTGTACTTCAGGTGTCAGGTATATCATGCGCCAATTAAAGGAGAGTGTGCCACGCATGCTGCAACTTCCCCACCGAGTCTTCGCATTTGTGATGCGTACCTTCTTCCATACAAACTCATGCGCATAATCACCGAGGTACCGTTCGACAATTTTTCGCACTTCCTTTTTATGTTGCAAGAACAGTGCGCGCCCTTCTGCACCACGAGGAAGCGGTGTCCCGCCTCGAGTTTGCATTTTTCTTTGTGCATCTGCAATCCACGATGCACGCTCGTTGACCCACGCGACAACACGCAAACGCGAAAGTCTGTACGGATATGTTACCCGTACGTTTCCTCCTCCTTCGACACGTATGCGTACAGCACGAGCACGCGTACTAGCTACATACTCGATATCCATCATGCTCCAATGACTACGGTTACACGCACAGCATCATGTTCAAAAATATGTTCTCTCTTTCGTACTGCGGCTTTTATGGCAAGCAAGTATGTCCCCTCCTTTTTCGAAGGAAATACAGTGGTCTTCCAAGTAGTATCGCCGATAGTTGCGCTTACTGGAATAAAACCGAAGCCTACTTTCTGCACCTGCAGTTTTGCGATACGCGCAGCTTCACGTTTCGGAAGGTACACAAAATGCCATCCACCCATCCCTGGGTATACCCACACCTTCGCAGAAAATGTAATCGCGTGCTTAGGCATTCCAATTTAAGTATGTAATCGTGAGTTGGAGTACTGTTGCAAACGAAACCCATAGCATGTATGGGATGTTTGCATAGGCAACCAGTGGCACATACGGGAAAATTGCATAGAGTGACCACCCTAAGGTGCCGAGTACCGCGAGTATATCGAGTGAGGCGAGCTCATTACTCTGGAGTCCAAACTGCAGCGGAGTGAAAAGCGCGTTGAATATGAGATTCAGCAAAAAAGGTAGCGCAACGATGGTCGGCACTTCACCGCGATACCACTTGAGAAACACATAACTAAATGTAATAAAAATAACAAGGTACAGAATGGTCCACACAGGACCGAAGAGGTATGTGGGTGGTGCCCACGACGGTTTGATAAGTGTCGCGTACCACACAGTTGTTGGTGTATCCATCACCCTAGTATAGCAAATCCCACATTAAGCGAAGCTGAATGTGGGATTGCAGGAGATGGTCTGTGCACTTGTATTACCGTGTTGTGTTTCGCACGACAATCGCATTGAGTGTACTTGAGTTTGCTGGAATATAGCCAAACACTCGCACGGTATCACCCGCGACAAATGAACTCAGTGCAATTGGAGTCCAATCTTTATTCAAGACAACAGTCGTTGCTGAAAGTGCAACCTGCTGCTGCGTTGAGCCAATTGTCATCGTGAGTGATGTTGGAAGCGCGGCACCAGGAACAACTGAGAGTACACCCTCAAATGTCTGCTGTGTGTTTACAACGACTGGAGTAATTGCCTTTGAAATGTTGCGCACTGTTGTTGCAGTGACAGCGAGTGCACTGCCAGACTGCATCTTACCTTTGATTGTGACAATATCACCAGCGGTGAAGTCAGTGATTGCGAGCACTTTACCATTCTTTGATTCAAGCTTAGTAGCCGAGTCAGTTGTCACAGTCCAGGTGAGCACACTTGCACCCAATGTTTCAGTAATTGTGATTGCATTCCCTGAAACTGATGTGACCTTTGCTCCACGAATCTGCACCGTCCCATCTTGTTTTATTTCGATGTTCGTTTCAGCATCGCGCGCATCAATAAACTTTACCTCCTTTCCTGCTTTTACCCATCCACGGTGGCGACCGGAATCCTCTCCACCTCTATCAGCTGATACAATTGAACCACTTGCGAGTGTCGCCGCGACGATACTACTCACGAGCATTGCTTTTGAAAATTGTTTCATAGTTTTGTTTTACAAATAAGTAACAGCACGTGGCTGTTACGTATGATGACGAATGAGCTCTAGTGCCCTTTCATGGTGAAATATTTGGACACAAAAACTAGTAGATGTCACCTAGTCGCAGCAAGTGCAGCGGTGATTGCGGCGCACAACTGAGCGCAGTGTTCGTCAGAGCGAAACACATGACCACACCCTGGGATAACCGTGAGCTGTTTGTGTGGACCTGGGATTGCATCAAAGAGGAGTTGCATGTGTGTAGTAAGGGTAACGGTGTCTTCTGCTCCCACGATGATAGTAACTGGCATCGTGAGTTTGTGCGCATCTGGTAAGAGTGAGTGTTGTAATCTATCTTCCATGTGTGACCACGGGATTCTGCGCACACGCCCTGGTGTACTGACACTACTGTCTTCCCTCCAGCCTGTCTCTCTCCAGGTCTCAATAAACGCTGGGTCATGCGCGATATGCGCCTGAAGAGTAAGCTCACCAGAAACTACTGGAGAGATAGGAAGTATGGATGCCACTCGCTCTGGGTATATCTCAGCATATCGCGCAACTGCATAGCCACCCATGCTATGCCCGACGAGAGTCAGTGGTTGTGAATACCACGGCTGTTCAAGTAGCCATGCAAGTACATCTTCTAAGTCTTCATAGTGCTTCGTGAGTGTCGCCCGCTCTATATCACCATCACTTTCTCCAAAAGTATTTGTTGTATCAAAACGAAGTGTGGTGAATCCTTGCTCAAAGTACACCTGTGCGGCCGCAACAATCATTTTTTGGTCCTTGGTTGCGCCAAGCCCATGTAGTACGACTGCGACACCGCGCGGGGCTTCATGCTTTCTCACCACAAGACACAGGCGCTCTTGTGCGCGATTGTGAATAAAGATTTTTTGTTCAGTGTCTAACATGTTGGATCTGGCATCCTCGTGTAGAGGTCTGCGATGCGCTGCATCATTGCTTCAGTGAGAACAACATCTCCGGCATCAATATCGATAGTGAGCTGTTCTAGTGAAGTAGCTCCGAGAATTACAGAAGTAGTGAATGGTCGCGTTGCAGCAAACGCGATTGCAAGCTGCCCAGGCTTCAGTCCAAACTCACGTTCAAGTGCTACATACGCAGCAAAGGCACGCTGTGCCTCATCATGCCCTGGGTTATAGCGTGGTCTGTTTCTGCCAGTTCCTGAAAAGCGGGCACCTGCTGGTTCTGCACCGTTGAGGTACTTTCCTGTGAGCACTCCCATGTTGAGAACTGAGTACGGGAGAAATGCGATAGACTCGCGCATACACATTTCAGAGAGCCCGATTTCAAATGTACGATTGGTGAGTGAGTACTGGTTTTGAATGGAAGCGATACGTGCATACCCTTTCTCACGTGCGACGCGGAGGTACTCCATAACACCCCATGGGTTTTCATTTGATACACCGATGTATCGCACCTTACCTGCCTTCACAAGTGCGTCGAGCCCTGCAAGTGTTTCTTCAATAGATGCTCCGTCATCGCCATCAAGTGATTGCACGCCGCGGACACCGTTGTTGTTCATGTGTCTGTCAGGGAAATGTACCTGATAGAGGTCGAGGTAGTCAGTCTGAAGTCGAGTGAGGGTACCATCAATAGCTGCCGCAATACTTTGTGTTGTAAGGCCAGCGCTCGCATCACGTGTGCCGATAAAGTCGGCCATACCTCGCGCTGACACTTTTGACGCAAGGAAA
Organism: uncultured Candidatus Saccharibacteria bacterium; assembly: GCA_964398775.1. Lineage (GTDB taxonomy): Bacteria > Patescibacteriota > Minisyncoccia > Phycocordibacterales > UBA2100 > CAYNND01. The sequence goes on from CAYNND010000001.1 coordinate 49,271, forward strand.
AAGTCATCGCGCTTCTGTCGCTTTCCTATCCAGTTTCCTATCATAGTCTCAGTCGTTCCCTGCTTCGTCTTATCTGGTGGGATTGGATACACCTCTGCAGTGTCTATCATGGTGATACCGCGACTCAGTGCATAATCAAGCTGTGCATGCGCTTGTGCCTCATCACATTGCTGCCCGAAATTCATTGTTCCGAGGCAGAGCTTTGATACCTCTATACCAGTATTTGAGAATTGTGTTTTTTGCATCGCAGTAGTGTACACGCAAAGTCGCTAGACAAGAAATCTCCGGACAGGACTATTTTGCTCGAGGTATTCGTAGGAGATGCCGCAAAAATATATGTGCTTGTCTCTATTATTGCAAATAATACTAGCCCACAATAACATTGTCCCCATTATGGATTATTACTGATTCATAATTAGGCATGTCATTCAGAATATCAACTTTTGAACCAGAACGCATTTTGAGGGTCAGCCCCCCGCTTTCATGCCTCAGAGCATTTTCTATTTCATCACCGATTAGCGTGCACAGTACACCACCATTAATTTTATAGTTTTCTATTTTGTAAATAATACCGTTGGAATCTGTGAATATTATGTCTCCTCCCATCTCAATAAAGAAAGACTGCTCGGACATATCTGACTCAAAGAATATATCAGCTTTATGCCTGCCTATCCTTAGTGTCTCAACTTTCCTACCCACAAGAAAGCTTAAATCTATATTTTCAGGTAAACCTAGCATAAAATTAATTTGTTTTTTTAGGCGCTGGTAATGGAATATGTGTTTGCGAATTAGTGATATGGGGACAGTCACCATATTTATTTGTTCTTTGAACCTTTCGGTCTCCCTGTCCCTCGCAACGTTTGTCCCAACTTGTGTGTCTCGACCATGACATTGACCCGTGCATCAGTACTAGACGGTGTTCCTTTGTTGACTGATGCTCTGAGTGTTTTCAGTATATCTTGATTGTCTTTGCGATTCACCCAAAAATATGGTGACTGTCCGAATATTTCTATTTTATTATGCAATTAAGGATATATATCAATACTCAGCCCAAGACCTAAAGAAGCCATCTTTTTTATTATGTCATACTCTATAACTTCTCCTGAATTACCCTCAAGAAAGATGCCTACGGAAACAAGTAGCGCACCGCCTGAATCTACATGCCTTAGTAACGACCCCTTTAGTGGTTCTAGTTCACCAACAAGAAGCAACAGCTCTTCAGAAAGTGCCTTATCGCTACTATATATTTTTTCTTTTGAATGCGCGAAACAGCAGTATGAGTCAGTGTGAACACCCACAAGCGGACCACCATCTTGAGCAAGTCTTGCATTTCCTATATTCCAACTATTTACAAAGTGAAAGTGTGTTGTGTTCGCGATATCACCTTCGATAACTTCTATGCTCTGGGATGGGTGAGACACCCTCAATGATATTTTATACGTATAAGGATTCATATTTTTCAGCATGTATGAATTGGTCCATGGTTAATTATATCACCTTTTGTTGTACCAGTGATTATGTCTCCATTTGGCGCCTTCCCAACCCAAAAATATGGTGACTGTCCCAATTATTGTAAGCAAATGCAGTACTTTGCTAGACAAGAAATCTCCTCACTGGGCTGTTTTGCTCGAGGTATTCGTATGAGATGCCAAGGGTAGTCATACGCTCCATGAGTGGCTGCAAGTCATCTTTATGAGTCAACTCAACACCGACGAGCGCTGGGCCGCGCTCCTTGTTACTCTTCTTTACATACTCAAAGAGCGTGATGTCGTCCCGTGGACCGAGCGCGTTGTCGAGAAACTCTCGCAGCGCTCCAGGACGTTGACTGAACTCAACTACAAAGTAGTGTTTCAAGCCTTTGTACACGAGTGCGCGCTCCATCACTTCTGGGTAACGACTGATGTCATTGTTCCCTCCTGATATAACACACACAACAGTCTTACCTTTGATTTCATCTCTAAGTTGTGCGAGTGCAGCGACAGAAAGTGCTCCTGCTGGTTCTGCGATGATGCCATCTGCTTGGTAGAGCCCTATCATCGCTTCGCACACTGCGCCTTCTGGAGTTCTCACTACCTGCTGCATCAAGTGCCGCGCTGTTTCAAACGTAAGTGTACCAATCGTAGCAACTGCTGCGCCGTCGACAAATTTGTCTATGTTTTGTACCGTCACTGGCTTTCCTGCTGCAAGCGCTGCCGTCATCGATGCAGCTCCTTGCGGCTCAACACCGATGATATCAGTTGCGGGCGAAACTTCTTTGACATAGGTAGATACCCCAGCAACAAGACCGCCGCCGCCAATTGGAACAACGACAACATCTGGTTTCTGCTCAAGTTGTCGCAGAAACTCTTCTGCGACAGTTCCTTGCCCCGCTGCTACATACTCATTATCAAAGGGATGCACAAAGACACGGGATTCTTTTTCGCAAAACGTTTTTGCATGTTCATACGAATCATCAAAGGTGTCGCCGATAAGCTCTATCGTTACCCATGCACCACCAAGTACACGAACGCGTTCAACTTTTTGCTTCGGAGTATTTTTCGGCATGTATATCCATCCTTTCACCGAAAGTTTCGCACAGCTAAATGCAACACCTTGTGCGTGGTTTCCCGCGCTGGCACACACGACACCACGGTCTCGTTCGCTGTGTGAGAGTTTTGAGATACAGTTGTACGCACCACGAAGCTTGTATGAACGAACTATCTGCAAATCTTCGCGCTTTAGAAAGATGCGCGCACCGTAGAGCTCAGAGAGACGCTGATTGTACTGCAGTGGCGTTTCCGTAACGACACCTTTGAGGCGTTTGTGTGCATCTCGCACAAGTTGTACTGAAAGTGTCATACTAGTGTGTGAGTGCTGTGCAGGAAATCTCCACGCGCGCATCTTTTGGTAAACGAGCAACTTCGACAGTCACACGTGCAGGCAATACTGGTCCAATAAAGTATGTTGCATACACTCCGTTGAACTTTGCGAAATCATTCATATCCTTTAAATACACTTCTGTTTTAACTACATCCGTGAGTGTTACCCCTGCTGCATTGAGCACCGCTTTCAGGTTTTCACATACCTGCCGTGTTTGTTCTTCTATATCCCCACCTATGAATGTTCCGTCCTGTTTGAGCGGTATTTGTCCTGAACAGAATAAAAATCCTTGCGCACGAACTGCTTGAGAATAAGGGCCGACGGCTGCTGGTGCTTGTGTTGTATGAATATGTTCCATAATATTTTAAAAATTGCAGTAAAAGAAAAGCCCTCAGATGGAGGGCTTTTCTGTATCTATAGAGTGCTAGACACAAAGAAGACCTCCATCAAAGGGGAATAATAATCGCAATAATGATGAGTCCTCCGCAAAGCTTCATGTGCAGTGATTGTAGTACATCGATACGGAAATGGCAATTATGGATTGCACTTAGATAAGGCCGTAGTAGCCGAGTGAGAGATAGATGACGAGATATGCAAAAACACCAGGAAGCATCGCGACGATTGAGATACCGAATGCATTCCATTTTGTGATACCTGCAATCGCACTGATACCCTGCAGCATAAGTACAAAGGCATATACAGAGAAAACGACGAACACGACAAGTAGAGCAACTGCCTGAAGTGGCTGTGCAACAGTCATAAGATACCCAAGGACAGCTGTGACAACGGTCATTCCTCCTGTTGTCACTATATCCATAGTGAGTACTTCTGCATAAGTAAATGGAACGGTAGCGCTTTTGTTGAGAATACGAGTTGCAAAATACACGAATGACGCAATGCACAGCATTCCTCCGAGCGCGCTGAGTGCAATTGCAACTGGTGAGAGTGCCGCACCCGGAACAAAGACTGCAGTTGCCTGACTGATGCAGATGATGATGAGTGTCGCTATTATCCCATCTTCAAGTGATGCCGTACGCAATGTCTCGCGTGTTGGTATGACCCCGAAGAGAAAGTCGAACGTCGCCGTAAAAATAGATGCAAGTGTCATGTGCTATGGCTACTTCAATAATGTCTGTATTGTCCCATGGTGACTGATGGCACACAAGAGCTCACCAAAGTTTGTATGCCTACTATTGACGCACACGTACACTTCTGTATACTCAAATCATGACACAGTTTTTTAGCACACGTCGTACAAACATCTCAGCCTTCGGCTCAGCTGTTTGTGTGTGCAACTAACTCTCACCTACGAACACCTCAGCCGGATAGGCTGAGATGGTCTTTGCCTGCCGGAGTGAATGGAGAGTCGCATGACACACATGCGCAAGAATGCATTTGTGAAGGTTACCGGAGATTTGCTTGAGCACCCCCGAGTGCTGAAGTGGCTCCGTCGACTTGCGCGACAATTTCACGTTGTCGTGTGCACAGGAGGTGGTACGCAGATTAACGAGGCGCTCACCGCTGCAGGATACACGCTTTCAAAGCATGGTCCACTCGGTCGAGAACTCGCCACGTTTGCAGAACGCCAACTTGCTCGCAATGTACTCGAAGAGAACAAAGGACTGCTCGAGGATAGGCTCGTTCGCGAGGGCATCCATGCCCGCGTCGTCGCTCCCGTCCTCGATATTGGGGATGTGCTCTGTCACATCAATGGTGACACGTTCCTACAGACTGCATACATCGGGTTTGATATGCTGTTTGTGGTTACGACGAAGGACCGCGCTGCTACCAAGCACGATTCCTTCAAGCATCTTCCTAAAGTGCGTGTTCGCTCGTTCTAAACCACACTATTCATGCCGCCGCGTTGCGCTCTGCGCAACGCGGCATTTTTTATAACTGCAGCAAGACAAGACTCAGCGCCATCACTGCCATACCCATCATGACGCCGGTAATAGCTACATGGTGCTCACCATACTCTTCTGCAGCTGGAAGCAATTCATCAAGCGAGATATAGACCATAATGCCTGCTACTCCAGCGAAAATGGCACCATACATAAGTCCATTCATAAATGGCATCAGGAGCAAGAAGCCAATTGCTGCACCGACTGGCTCTGCGAGACCTGAGAGAAAAGAATACTTAAATGCTTTCCACTTATCTTTGGTTGCATAGTACAGCGGCACCGAGACAGCGATACCTTCGGGGATGTTATGTATCGCAATTGCAATTGCGATGCTTACACCAAGAGTCGGATCCTGAAGTGCTCCGATAAACGTTGCAAGTCCTTCTGGGAAATTGTGGATACCGACTGCAAGCGCTGTAAAAACCCCCATACGCATCAAGGCATGATGCTTGTGGTCATCCTCTGACATGTGGGACATCTCATGCGGGTTTGCCTCAAGTGGTATAAGCCGGTCAATAATCGCTGCAAGCGCGACACCACAAAAGAAACCGACTGTTGCGTAGAGGTATGCGTAATTTGCTGGGTATATTTGCGCGAGAGCTGTCTGTGCCTTTGGGAAAATCTCAACGAGTGATACATATATCATCACGCCCGCAGAAAATCCGAGTGATGCTGCAAGAAATCGTGGACTAAATGACTTACTAAAAAAAGCATACACACTCCCGATACCTGTCGAGAGTCCTGCGAGCACTGTGAGTGTGAACGCGAAGATAATTGCACTTGAAGAAAATTCCATATGCTTCTATTCTAATGAAATAATATACAGACTATTTACTGCTCGATTGTAATGATTGAATTGCAAGTACTCGTACCAAGTCGGTTTCCAACAGTAACGGTAAATGGCGCCTCACCGGCACGCACGACTGCTGTATGCTCAAATGGAAACCTAAGTGCACTCTGTGGTGTCGTTGGTCGTGTGTTTCCAAATGCAAATGTCTCAATATCAGAGCCGCCGATAGTGTACGTGATTGTCTCCCCATCCTTTACGCGATTCTTAGAGGGAACAATGGTGCATGTTGGAAGCTCGTGAGCTTGAGAGCGTGTACGGAAGAGGATGGTGTCAGCATGATATGTCCCTTTCTCGTCGCGACAGAGCAGACGATAGCGCTGATCTTGGTAGAGTGGGTCAGTATCGCGCTTCCCTATCCCAGCAACAGTTTTCATCCATGTCGAAGAAACTTGCGCATCGCTCTTATACAGAAAAACGATAAAGGAACAGGTTAGTGTTTTAGGGATATCCCACTGCAATTCATAGTGTGAACCAAGCGCGGCTGGAACTTCACGATATGCGAGTTCTATGTTTTGGTGTGGCAATGGTTTCATTAAAATTGCGCCAATTGCTTTACTGCGGTCAAACGATACTGCAAGTGGAGAGCCTGATGTCGGCTCTATATACGTCGCACCAGTATGCTCAGTTGCCTGCGTCACAAACGAAGGTGTCTTGAGAGATGAAGGCGTCTGTACTGGAGATGGTGCGACTGCAGGAGTCTTTTTCTGTGCTTCGGGACGCTTGACCTTGGGGTATGCACCAGTAACAACTTCAGGTTGCTTCAGCTTTTCACGCACACCTCGCAGCTCTGAAAGTGCGCCGTTCAATGCTTCATCTTCGTATGTTTGTACTAGCTGCTGTGATTCTGCAACTGGCTCAGGTCGTGCAGGAACCCGCGGCTGCTCTGCCGTCTGTGGAGCTTGCACACCAAACAAAGCTGTGACGCTTACAAGCATGGTGGAAAGTAGCTGACTCAAATACTCCATAGTCAGAGTGTAGCACGCCTAGGATTCGTGCTCATGCCGAGCATTCCAGTACGCACAGTAATCGCATGATGGACGAGAGTCAGGCAGACCATCATGGTCCAAACATTTTTTAATATCGTAGAGTGTTGGCTCGACCCACGCATCATCACCTGTGTACGGGATAAGGTGCACTTCAAATTCAAGCTTCTTGTCAAAGCCTGCTCTATCCATCATACCGGTGCAGTAGACAAAGTATCCGGTACTAGAAACTGTCAGACCATTTTTTCGCAACAACCATTGATAGACTTCCATCTGCCGTTTGTAGCCTATGTGCCACTCTTTATCGAGTGCTGTCACAGCCTCCTCTTTCCCTGTTGCTTTATAGTCGACGACAATATACTCACCTGCACTGTTAATCCACAAGTCATCGATTGCACCAGTCACAAGGAATTCAGTATCTTCGTGGAAATGCGTAATGCCACCGAAGTTACGTCGCCATTCGTCTATCGAGTCGTGTGCGACGGGACGCGCATCAATGCCGTATTCTTTTTGTAGTGGGTGCTGCTCACCGTGAGCTCGGTGTACATCAAACTCCTGTTTCAATAAATGATCGACTGCACTATTGAGCGCAAACGGAAATCCCGGAACACGCTTCACTCCAAGTTTGTTATCAATATAAAAACAACGCGGGCATTCTATAAATAAGTCAATTTTAGACCGACTCAATTTCCAGTTTTTTCCACCATAATTCCAAGCCGCGCCTCGCTGTGCACTGTAGTATTCAGACATACCATAATCGTACTCCTCACGTCATAAAAAACAACCGCCATGCGGCGGTGGTTTTCGGTATTACTGTTGTGCTGGCGCAGATGGTGGCGTCCCTCGCATCGGGAATGCCATACCTGCTGGGCGTATATTCACTGATTGGGCAGTGACGCTCCCATCTTGGTTTGGTGTTCCGTTTATCATGACATTCTTACCTATAGCTACATCTGCGACAGTACCTTTTGTAGCATTCATAACTTCAGTACTTTCAGTGACGAGCACTATCTTTGTACTTCCATCTTGCGCTTTTACCGTCACACTTGTCTCGTCTTTCGCGATAACTTCTCCTGCGGCGAAACCTGCACCTCGCTGCCCTCGTCCCATACCAGGACCACGTTGTCCTCCCTCACGACCTGACCACTGACCGCGAGCACCTTCTGGCGCTGAACTCTTTGGTACTGCAAAATACCCGGCAGCACCTCCGAGGAGAAATACTCCGACAAGCGCTCCGATAACTTCTTTTTGTTTAAATGTTTCCATATATATTTTTTAATAATACACATTAATAACTATTCATACCTGAGCGCCTCAATCGGGTTTAAACTCGCCGCTCGCCGCGCAGGGTACCACCCAAACAAGACTCCGATAGTCGCAGAGACACCGAAGGCAAGTGCGATTGATTTGAGCGAGATGGTTGTCTGAAGAATCCCCGAGTACGTCAAACCATAGGCGATACTAGCGCCAAGTGCCACTCCAAATCCACCACCTAAGAGCGTGAGAGCGACGGCCTCTGCGAGAAACTGTCTTGAAATATCGGCCTTTGTCGCACCAATTGCTTTACGCAATCCAATTTCTCGTGTTCGTTCAGTAACCGTTGTAAGCATCATATTCATAATCCCGATACCGCCTACTACCAGTGATATACCTGCTATAGCAGCAAGAAGGATGGTAAATGTCTGAGTAATACTCGACATCGTTGAAAGCAAATCATTTTGGTTCATCACCGAGAAATCAGCCTCTGCATCCTCTGTGATACGGTGTCGTTTTGTGAGAAGTGCTGTCACATCTTCTTGGACTTGCGTCATCGCCTCTGCGCTCTCAGCTTGGATACCGATAGATGACACATGGCGGCCTCCCGCAAGATAGCGCTGCGCACTTGTGATAGGAATATAGATAATGTCATCAGGATTTGAAAAGCCTGAACCACCCTTTGCTACAGTGACGCCTATCACTTTAAACTCAAGCTTGTTGATTCGTATCGATTGTCCGATTGGATTTTCTCCTTCACCAAAAAGGTCATCGCGTGCAGTCGGTCCAAGGATAGCGACTTTCGCAGCAGAGCCGAGATGCACTTCTCCAACAAAGAGTCCTGAATCAATCTGTACATTGCGCACGGTAAGATACTCAGGAGTGACACCGACCACGCTTGTATTTGTATTTGTACCCTTTGCGGTAATCTGGTAGCGGCCTGAAAGCTCTGAGGAAAGAGCTGTGATGCCAGTTACTCCTGTCTGAATCGCCTTAGCATCATCGTATGTGAGTGTCTTTGAAGTACCACGGCCACCTGTCACACCAAAGCCTCCAGGGCCACGCTGCGTTCCTGGATTTACCTGCACCAAGTTTGAACCAAGTGATTGAATATTTGACTGGATGGAACTCTGTGCGCCCTGCCCTATTGAGACCATCGCAATCACTGATGCAATACCAATCACGATACCGAGCACAGTCAGTCCTGAACGCACCTTGTTTGCAGAAAGCGCTGTATATGTCTCCTGGAGTGTGTCACTAATGTTCATAACGTGCTTTTTTACGGTTAGTAGTCTTCGTATCTGAAACAATGAGCCCATCTCTAAGCGTGATAATGCGCTCAGCATGTTCTGCAACATCAGGTTCATGCGTAATCAAGATGATTGTTCGCTTCTGCTCTTCATTGAGCCTCTGGAACGTCCCCAGCACAATCTCGCCCGTTCTTGTATCGAGGTTTCCTGTTGGTTCATCAGCAAGGATAAGTGACGGGTTGTTTACCAGTGCGCGTGCAATTGCCACACGTTGAATCTGCCCGCCCGAGAGCTCATTTGATTTATGCATATGGTGTGACTCAGCAAGGCCTGCAGCGAGCAGTGCTGCGCGTGATTTTTTCTCTCGCTCTTCCGCGCTCACTCCTGCGTAAATTAGAGGGAGCATGACGTTACGCAACACAGTCGTGCGCGGGAGCAAGTTAAATGCTTGGAATACGAAACCGATTTTATCTTTTCTGATGAGAGCAAGCTCGTCATCACTCATCGTTGAAACATCGTGCGTATCAAGTACGTATGTCCCGGATGTTGGAGTATCGAGGCAGCCGAGAATATGCATGAGCGTTGACTTGCCTGACCCTGATGGCCCCATGATAGCGACAAACTCACCTTCGTTAATGGTAAATGAAACACCCTTGAGCGCCTGGAAAGCAGTGTCGCCTTTTCCATATGTCTTGGTTATGTCTCGTACGGTAATCATACTAGCGAGCTTGTGTGCCTCCAGTTCGTCCAGTTTGACCACCACGGTTGTTTCCTCCCGGTGGACCAAAGAGTGATGGTGCACTTGCTGCAGAAGCTGCTTTTTGTGTAATCGTCCGCTCGATTATCTGCTGTCCTTCAGTGAGGCCAGTGAGTATCTCTGTGTATGTGTCGTCTGAAATGCCGACGGTGACTGACACTGACTCAGGTGTTTGCTCAGTAGTAATACCTTCAACAGCCGGTGACGTTGTTTCAGTTTCTGGCGCTTTCTGCTCAACGATGGCTGGACTAAATACTTGCACAGACATACGGCCTGCCTGACTTTTCACTGCACCAGCTGGGATAGACAGTACATCAGGGCGCACATCAGTGATGATGGCTGCGTTTACAGTCATACCAGGCTTCACGCGCTCATCTTGAGTATCGAAGTGTATCTGCACAACATACGAAACAACTCCCTGACTCACAGTACCGACAGGGTCGACGTGTGCAACTTTTCCGGTGAGCGTCAGTTCTTCAATCGCATCAAATGTCAGTGTCGTCTTATCACCCACTACTATCTTCGCGGCATCCACCTCGTTTAGAGAAAGTTCTGCGATTTGCTCTGGAGAGACAATCGTCGCTATCGTCGTACTACTGCTCACTGTCTCGCGGCGCTTCACAGGGACAGATGAGACAGTACCTGCAAATGGTGCAACTACTGTATAGTCTGCAAGATTGTTGCGAGCATCGAGCAGTGCATTTTCTGCCTTTGTGACTGAAAGTTGTGCGCTTTGGATATCGAGCGCATCGGCACCTGACTTAATGTCGGCGATATTTTCTTTTCGCTCTGCAATAGTTTGCTTATATTGTTTGAGTGCGTTCCCATCAGCAACGAGGTTTGAGAAATGGGTATTGAGCTTCCCGGTGTATGTATTGAGTGAAGTAATTGCAGTAGTTGAACCTGGAACAACTGACTGATTGCGCGCCTTCATTGTATCTTGATACAGCGTGATGAGCGCATTGGCACTTCGCGTTGATTTCTGTGTTGACTCGACTGCACTGTAGGCAAGTGCGAGCATTTCTTCTATTTCAGTGTTTGTTGGAGATGTTGAAAATGTTTGATATTTAGAAAACGCTGCATCGTAGGATTTTTTCGCGGTCATGTAGTCTTGATACGCAACATCGCGGAAGCCACTGATGCGCGAGTCGTACTGCTCTACTGAACTCTTGTAGTAATCCATATTCCACTGTGATGAGAACAGGTCAGTTCCCAGCAAGATAGTTTCCATGCCGGTTATGGTCGAAGGCAGGTCGAGGAACACGTTTGTGACATGCGTGCGACTGTCAGTGTATGTCTTTGCGAGTGAGTCTTCTGCGTTCGTGAGTGAATTCTCTGCCTGTGTGAGTGTGAGAGCTGAAGCTGGCTTCTGTATCTTTGCAAGTGATATACGGGCACTCTCAAGGTTTGCAAGTGCATCGCGCACCGCCTTTTGTGCATCAGTTGAGTCAAGTACTGCAATCACCTGCCCTGCTCGAACAGTGTCCCCTGCTTCAACACGCAGCGAGAGTATCTCACCACCAGCCTTTGCTTTCACGTCAAGCAAGTTCGAAGAAGATATCTGCCCTGACGCAGAAACAGAAGCGACTATTGTTCTTTTTTCTACAACACCAAGTACATACCGCGTCTCGGTGCTATCAGCTCCAAAAAAATAACTGTATCCATACCACCCAAGCACCAGTGCGATGACGCTGAGTATGAGTTGTTTTTTTGTTCGGTTTTTGAAAAAAGTGAGGACTGGAGCGGCTACAGGACGAGTAAAAGCTGGTACCGAAGGCATATTCATAGGTAGACGTATCATACCACCCTTTCTTACCGCAAAAAAACTAGAAACTTTCGCGACATGATGCACTATCACGCTCTGGTGTGTACATGATACCGAAATGACTCGTTGTTTCCTTGACTGTAGAGTCATTCAGGAGTGTTGCAGAGTTTGTATGTGCGAAAAAGTACGGGTGCGGTGTTTCGTGCCCCGCTGCAAGTGTTGTCGCAAGCCACAGACAGGTCGGGCAGTCACTCTGCTGTGGATTCCTGAGCCGTTTAATATACTCAAGCCGTCGTGCACAGAGCGCGGTCTGTGTATCGAGGTCCATCATCTGCGCATCTAGAAGCGGCAGGTAGTGCGAAAAGTCAGTACTCAGTACGAGCACAGTCCGTGTATCAAGCAGAAGAGACTCAAGAATACTCGCAAGTGCAATACGCTGTGCACTCAGTTTCGATTCATCGATAGAAACAACGACAGGAATGACACTTGCTTCAGGAACATAGTGGCGAATAAATGGGACAACGCTGTAAATGCCGTGCTCCTTTGAGAAGAGGTCGGACTGCGCAAACACACCTGACGTCAGTAGGCGTTGTACTGAAGGAGCGTTGATAGGAATATCACCAAAAAATGTTCCGAACGAGCCATACGATGTACATGCAAATTCAGGACATCGCTTGTAGTGATCAGGTGAGAGCACTATGAAGCGTCGTGCCTGCGGTTGCGTTTTCGCGATACGCGCTATACCTTCCGCGATGACCTCATGTGCAACAAGGTGATGCGGGACCACTACGATGCGTCCCTTATGTGTATCAAGTGGACGACTAGAGCGTTCAAGAGATGTGATGCCACTCACCACTGCTCCATCGAGCGCAGCATCATGAATAGTGTAGTAGGGGCTTGATGTGTAGCGCAGTACAAATAGACTGACAACTCCAAGCACACACAAACCACCAATTATCGTGATATGAGTGGTTGATACCAGACGGGAAGTTTTGGCCATGATGTATATGGTGTGTATGTAATCTGATAATCTCCGCTCTCAGTATAGAAGCGCTGCTGCCACGCTTCGTCTGTCAGTCGTATATCACTCAGAAACTCATAATGACTGTATGTCAGTCCTGTCGTGAGACGAGGACCATTTGCATCTTTCACTGCGACAAAGATGAGAAACGGTACGCCAGTTCCCTCCTCGACGATTCCTTCATCGCTTGTATGAATATCTGCGACGACTGCGGCTCGCTTGTCCTTGATAGGAAGTATCGGACCTTCAAGTGATAGTGGCAGCGCATTCATCATCATCGTGATAAGTCCACGCCTCATGTCTTCTGCGCGACTCAGTGCTGCAACAGCTTGTTTGTCTGCATTGATGACTGACTCGACGCCAGGACGTGTGACTGAAGATGATGGGTCAATAAAGTTCTGCACGCATTGTGGGTCATTCTCAAGCGGTACCCCGCGACTCAGTGTCGCCTCAGTAAATCCAGTATTTGCAAGCTCAAGCGTTGCATATTCATGCGCAGCGCGCAGAAGTGTGATATATGTCTGCAACTTTTCCGCGTTTTGCAACTGTATCGAACGGTCACGATAGATGGTAGAGAGTTGTTCTGCAGTATCAATGAGTTGCGCATATACCGCAGGCTGCGGCTCGACATATCCATAGACTGGTTCTGGTATCGCTCGTGTATCGCATGTGCCATCATCTCCACCACCACCCTTTTCTGCAAACGATTGCTTCGCGTAGAGAATGTTAGTATGACGCAACTCAGTCCAAAAACCAGACGCTGTCATGAGTGACTTACTACCCCACAGTGGTGACTGCATAAACGCGGGGAGTTCCTGCACGTGCTTTTGCTGCCACGAGAATAGAGTCGCTATCGAAGAGAGGATGCCAGTTACTTGATTTTTCTTCCAGTAGTCTGCTCCCCAATCATGAGCTTCATTGGTCAGCTCACTCAAGCGTGTATCTATCGCTTGCTTGTGCGTTGGATAAAACGGTAACGTTCCCAACTGTGAACGCGCGTAGTCGGAGCCGAGAATAGTCATGATTTGTACTGATGATGCTGTGCGTGGCAGCTTCATGCCGTCTACCTCAGGTGCTTCATCACCCTGAGTGAGTCGTCCCGTCCAGTATGAATCAGGAATAAACTTCTGACTAAAGAAACGCATGCCACGCGTCTTATCGAGCACATCTTTCATGGTCACTATGCCGACACTTGTATAGAATGCAGGAAGTCCCTTGATGCGTGCGGCCGGCTTTGCTGTTGCAAGAAATGCAGCACGCGCTGCCTCGTCATACACATCATCTTCAAGCTCTTTCACGGCTCGTGCATAGTCACCTGCATCGAGGTCATCACTTTCTCCGACAAGTTGTTTCAACAAATCACCCATTGCGCTGTATTGCGTGAGTAACTCGGGGTGATTGTTCATCAGTGTCCCAATAGCTATGGAATACTTACTCAAATCTTCAGAACGAGTAAAGAACGGTATTTGTTGGTACCACTGTACCGCACGGAAGTATTGGCGGCGGAGTGAACTACTTGTGTAAGTACCACGCACAGTAAACAGTGAAAATGGCACTGCAAAATCTATATCTCCTGCAAGCTTCTGATACTCATCCGAAAAGATAGCAGGCACATCTTTCGCAGGCGCATCATATATCATGTCGATATCATGCAGCACCGCACGCTCACTTGCTGCATCAAGTTTGAGTGATCGCACATATGCTTTTACCGCGCTGCGAGCATCTGCACTCTCGTCTTTCTTTTTAAATGCAGCAAAGAAATCTTCGTAGCTCATTTCATGAGTACCCTTCCAATACTCTTCAGGCGTCGGAGGAACAGTCGCAACCGAAAGGAGCGCATGAGGCACCGCAAAGTACGCACGCACTTTCGCCCACTGAGCACGCTCTGTGTCTGTCTTTGCTGCACGATATGCTGCATCTGCATCTGCGTACAAAGTACGTGTCATACTGCGCACCTGAGGAAACAAATATGTATTTTCAGTCTCTTTGAGTAACTCAACTGAAAGGACAGAAAAGAGATGCATGAGCACATCACTTGATATGAAAGGTGCCTGAGCAAGTGTTCGCTCTTTTACGTCTACTGGCCCACCAATGCTGTCGTAGAGCGCAAAAAATTCTCGCAAGTTCTCACCGACTGAAACAGGCACGAGCTTACTCTGTGTGAGCGGCTTCAAAATAAACTTATGTGTCTCCAGATGTTTCTTATCTGCTGCAGAGAATGTCACTCCAAATTCCTGTTCGATTGCATCTATATTACTAAGTTCTTGTATTGAAAAAGGTGCACGCACGCTGCTATCTATGGCACCCTCCTCTCTCGCATCGCTCGGTATACCAAGTGTCGCTGCTGGGGTTACCTGGACCCCTGTTGTGGGAGGTGCTGAAGTAGTTTGTGAAGATACGATGAGGTAGAGCGCTCCACAGAGTAAACAAAATGGGATAATGATGCCGAGCAACCATGTCTTTGATCGCACGGGGGTTGTTGGTTCCATCTACCCAGTATAGCAGCACATCGCCGCAATATAAGTAGTGGTTGTGCTATGCACCGAGGTCGAGTATGTCATCGATGCGCACCTGCGAAACGAACTCAGGAACGTGCGACACGAGAATCATCGCACCCTCATAGTCATGCAATGCTTTCGCAATAACAGGAAGGTGACGGAAGTTGATATGGTTTGTCGGCTCATCGAGAATTAATAGGCCTGGTCGTTGCAATACAAGGCATGCAAATGCGACGAGTCCTTTCTGCCCTTCTGATAGATATTCAATCTGCGTATGCATCGTATCTCCAGTGATGAGGAAACTTGCTGCGACAGTGCGCAGCCGAGCTTCATCTGCACGTGCACTTCCATGCTCTGCAGCATGTTCGAGCGCTTGCATCACTGTATGCTTAAAGTTGAGCGTCGAGAAATCTTGTCTGTAATAGCCGATATGAATCTTTGGGTTTAGGACGGCACCCTCTGCAGTGTTGTGTGCAAGTTTTTCGAGAAATGTGGACTTACCAATGCCGTTTGGACCTTTCAGTAAGAGATGTCTATTTTTGCGCAACTCAAACCGCACTTTTTTCTGTACAGACTTTCCCTGTTTCAAAAGCCCAATTGACGAAAGTGTGAGCACCACGCCCGACATGTCAGGCTGGACCGGGATTGTAAACGCGCGAATAGTCTTATCTTCTTTGCGCACATCGACGACATCTTCTTCGAGTTCGTCTGCCATTTGTCGCATCTTTTTTGCGACCATACGCATACCGCCTCCTTTATGTGCAAAGACGTTTGCCTGAAGTCGCTTCTCCTCAATCTTCTTCTCGAGCTGCGCATTTTTCATATTCTCACGCTCAATACGGGCGGTAATGTCTGAGAGTACATCGTTATAGTCACCGACGTACTGCTCGACTTTTCGAGTGTATACATCAAGGTAGAGCACTCCGTGAGTAAACGCGTTTAAGAATGCCGCATCGTGGGAAATGACGATGACCGTCTTGTGGTAGCGTTTCAAAAAGTCAGTCAAATGTTCGATACCTGCATGGTCTAGGTTGTTCGTCGGCTCATCAAGCAAGAGAATATCAGGTGCCTGAATGAGAGCTGAGGCGAGCAAGAGCCGCGCCTGCTGGCCACCAGAGAAACTTTTTACGATACGGTCATGGACTTTCTCGTGTCCTTTGAGGTTTACCACTTCAAGTGCCTCATCGATGAGAACATCAATATTATATTGTTTCTTTTCAAAACATTTCTGGAAAAAATCACGCACTGACAGGTCGA
The DNA here is from genome assembly GCA_964398775.1 of uncultured Candidatus Saccharibacteria bacterium. Taxonomy (GTDB): domain Bacteria; phylum Patescibacteriota; class Minisyncoccia; order Phycocordibacterales; family UBA2100; genus CAYNND01. The sequence continues at coordinate 65,666 of CAYNND010000001.1, forward strand.
GCTCAGCACGTGGAATCACTTGTCGCGCCGTTGCGATGCGCATGCCGTGACCGATATGTATTTCACCCTCGTCAGGCGTATGCACTCCGGTGAGTAGTCCGAAGATGGTACTTTTCCCTGCACCATTTTGACCCATGAGCGTCAGCTTTGCGCCGCGACGTATGACAAAACTCACATCAGTGAGGATGGGCTTTTTTTCACCGTGGCCGAATGAAACATTTTCAAATCGAATGATGGCGTCGTCTTTACTCATGAGTAGTTCAAACAAAATGCACCCACCGCGAACGCGGTGGGTGCATGTCGTATATTATTTCTTCTTCTTTGCTACTACTTTCTTTGCCTTTCGCTCTGCTATAGCTGCCTCAACTTTTTTTGTTTTAGCATTCTTTGGCAGTGCATCTACTGATGCGGTTGCTGTGGGCGCTGAAGTCTCCTGCTTTACATCCATAATCATGATGAGTGCATCAAGTTTTGAATGGAGTTCACGAACCTGTGCTGAGAGATCGTCGATACGAGTATCTCGCTTCTCTTCGCGCTGTGGTCGCTCGTCACGTCGGTCACCGCCGCGCTCCTCACGAGAATCAAATCGTCGTGGTGCTTCGTCAGCTCCTCGCTTACTTGCAAAACAGTCATTACAAAATACTGGCTTTTCGCCGTTTGGTCGAAACGGTACCTGGCACGGCTTGCCGCAATCTGCACATGTAGTGTCAAACATTTCTCGGTCACCGCCATCGCGGCCACCAAAACCTCCACGGCCACCACCAAATGATGGCTTGCCTCCGAAGCGCTTACCGCCTCCAAATGATGGTCTACCACCGCCGAATGACGGTCTGCCTCCACCAAATCCACCACGACGTCCTTCGCCTGGCTTGTCGAAGTGTCCACCACCTCGCTTGTCTCGGAATCCTCCGAACTTCTTAAAATCGTTCATTATATTTTTCTGAATAAGTAATACCGTATCTTCGTGATACAGACTCGTACGATATTCCCGTGTGAGTGGAGCGCCCCGCGCTCGACTTCCTTAGATAGATACGGTACCAAGTGGCTGTATCATAGCCTATATTTGACAAAATAGCAAATTGTTGTGTTTTTGTGCCGTCAACTTACGGAGTTTCGTCGAGTGCTTCTTGGATGGCGTCCTGCTGGCGCTGCATCGTCCCCTGCACTTCCTTTGCTTGATTTATCGCATCTTCATTTCGGTCAACAAAATAGTATTTGACTGCTCCATATGTTTTCTCAAGGTAACTCTCACCTTTCTCGTCTTTCATAACATACATACCTCCTGCGACAACACCGAGCATCAATAATTTTATAAGTATAGAACCTTGTTGGTTATGTTTCATACTCGAAAAGTATATCACGCACCCAAGTAGACACATACACACTTTAACGCTACCCTGTGGCGATGGCACAATGGGACAATATAGAGAGTAAAGGAGATGTGCAGGACAGACGCGGGAGCACTGGCATGGCATTTGGTGGGGTTAGCCTCGCAGGTGTCGCACTCCTTGTATTACTCAATTACGCACAGACGGGACAGGTAGATGTGCAGACACTCGCACAGCAACTCGAGCAGCTCAACATGCAGCCTTCTCAAAGTGAATCTGCAGAATTTGCTGGCGTAGACCCCTACGAACAATTTGCCTCGACGGTCCTCGGCTCAACGACTGATACATGGCGTGAACAATTTACCGCACTCAATCGCGCATACACCCCACCGCAGTTTGTACTCTTCCGTGATGCGACTGAGTCAGCATGTGGTGGTGCGTACTCACAAGTCGGACCGCACTACTGCCCACCCGACAAGACAGTGTATCTTGATGAGCGATTCTTCGATGAAATGTATGACATCCTCGGCGGCTCAAAGGGTGATGTCGCGCAGGCATATGTCATCGCTCATGAAGTCGGTCACCACGTGCAGACACTGCTTGGTATCGAAAAGGAATCTGTTGCTATGGAGTTGCAAGCTGACTGTCTTGCTGGCGTCTGGGCGTATTCACTCAAAGATGACGGAGTATTTGAGCCGGGTGAAATACAAGAAGCGATGGATGCAGCAGCTGCAGTCGGTGACGACCATATCCAAGAAGTAACTCAAGGTGAAGTAAGTCCAGAGACATGGACGCATGGCTCCTCAGCCGAGCGCGTTGCAGCCTTCACCAAGGGCTACACAAACGGGACATTCAGTGTGTGCAAATAACTACCACCACCCCTTTCCTTTTTCTTGAGCGCTTTCGATGATTGCGTCGTATGTGTCACGACTGATGTACTGCGGCTCGTATGATATGCCACGCGCGTTGAGCTGTCTGGTAAACGCACGGAGGTGATTGCGTGAGCCACGCTGCAGTTCCGTATACACTGCATTGATATCAGCATTGCGTGTCTCTTGCATATATCTATCGAGATCTGCGATGTCCAAGTCTTCAATGAGCGCACCCACAGTGAGCGCCTCACCCTGCGTCGTTGTTCCTCGTTCGACGAGTGTCTCATAGAGCGTCTTGAGTTTCGGGTCATGGAAAGTACCGACTGTATCGTCAGTGGTTGGGAGTGGTACTTGGTACCGCGCGAGAAGTCTCCCCACTGCAGCCATGTGTGTCTTCTCGCTTTCTGTGATATTTGCAAAGATGCGTATTCCCCACGTCGCTCCCAGAGTAGTGTATACATCGCGTGCTAGCTTTTCTTCTTCGTACATATACAAGAGCCCTGCTCGCTCTGCATCAGTAAGCGCCGCACCATCCTCCATGCGAGGCAATCCAGTACTTGGGATAATATCCGACGCATCGACTGTGTCTTGTACAGCTACTGTGCGCACTCCTGCCTCTGCCCCCTTCACAAGCGGCAGATCAGCATTCCCCGCGATGCCACCCTTGAGGTCATATATATGCGCTATGCCGGCGGCACGCATCGTGCTGAGTGCTTTTGCAGAGCGATTTCCAGAGCGGCAGTATATGAAGTAGGTCTTTGATGTATCGAGTGCCTGCACCCGCTCTGCGAAGTTTGCACTGTAGAAATCAATATTCAGCGCTCCAGAAATATGCCCTGATGTATATTCTTCAGGCGTTCGTAGGTCTATGAGGACTGCCGCAGGAGATTGTTCAAGCTGCTGCATATATGTCTCCTGTGTAAGCACGGTACCTGCTGGTTCTCGAGAGAACAGAACGACAGCAGCAGCGATGACCATAACAGCTACAACACTCATGAGTATAAGTCGTTTCATATGTATTACGTTAGTGAACAAATATAATGTACCAGACTCTGAACCGTACGATGTGACGCCAAAGAGTATCGCCGATGCACGCCATCACGGCGACAGGTCACTATGTCATGCTTTGCAAGCACTCGAAGGTGGTGTGAAGTGACCGGTACAGTCGCGCGCACTCGCTGCGCTACCTCGGTCACAGAACATTCACCATCATGCATAAGCGTGCACAGTATGCGCAGGCGTGCAGCATCCCCGACTACAGCGAAATGTGTTGCTAATGTTTTCAGATGAATGCGCTGTTTCATATATTCAAATCTATATTTGAATAATACACCTAAACGCCACCTGTGCAATACACGAATGCAGCTTATGAAAATCTGCTATCCTTACCTCATGCAACGCCTTCTACTCACACTTATTCTACTCAGTACGCTACCAGTCATCGCCACTGCGCACCCGTTTGCGCGCGGGGATGTCGCAGTTACTTTGACCGCAGTGAACCAGTATCAGCTCGAAACGACGATTACCGCTCCTGGCATACTTCCCTACGAAGATGATCTTCCTGAAAGTGGTGATCCCTGGGAGCATCATGTGCGCACGAGCCTCCTCGTAAACCAAAACGGCATTCCTTGCTATTTCTCCATGAAGCACTTTGTGCAAGATGCAGAACGCCAAACCACAAACATAGACGGCACCTACCAGTGCGCAGAAAAAATCACTGACCTCTCTCAATTTACTATCCAGAGCTTTCTCTTTGGTAGTCAGTACGAGGACCCACAGATTGCACTCATTGTCGCTATAGATGGGACGGTGCACCGCATGCACTTTACGCGATACAAGCACCAGCACCCTTATGATGTACCTGCGGAATCATATGGTGCACTCGCCGTCATACCTGAATACATCTCGCAAGGTGTCGCGCATATCCTCGGTGGTACTGACCACGTACTTTTTCTCGTGTCACTCTTAGTAAGCACACTGAGTATCAGTGCTGGGCTCATCACCATCACCGCGTTTGCTATAGCGCATAGCATCACTCTCTTTCTCGCAGTCTATGGCATCGTGAGTATCGATGCAGGTATCGTGGAGCCAGCGATTGCGATAACTATTTTCATCACTGCACTCCTCACTGCTGCCGCGTATGCACTCCACACGGAAACACTGCTCGAAAAAGCGCGAGTACCTATCGTCTTTCTACTGGGACTCGTGCACGGACTTGGTTTTGGTGGCGACCTCAGCTCCATTCACCTCCCTGCGCAGACCTTCCTGACTGCTATGCTCTCCTTTACTGCTGGTATAGAACTCGGGCAAATCGTGATAGCCGTCTGCATCCTTCCCCTCCTCTACCTTTTGAAAAAACAGTCTGACCGAAGAGCCATCATCATACTTGTCTCCTGCATCATCGCCCTGGTAGCGCTCTACTGGAGCGTCACGCGACTTCTCTAGTTATCCCCATTGTATCTTCACACAGATACGGCATGATGCATGTCCTTATCAGTGTGCGCATAATACAAAACTATGGAAAACAATATCCAGAGTGCATTTGCGTGGCGATACGCCACAAAGAAGTTTATCCAAGGCAAGCAGGTTCCAAAAGAAACGCTTGAGGCAATCATCGAAGCAGGCCGCATGGCACCAACTGCCTATGGCCTCCAGCCATTTCGTATTATCCACGTACAGACTCCTGCGCAACGTGAAGCAGTGAAGGCCGTCTCCTTTAATCAAGCACAGGTGACTGATGCTGGTGACTTCTTTGTTATCGCACGACGCACTGACATCGACGCAGCATTTGTCGACGAGTACATCGCACGCATCTCAGCAGTGCGCGGCGTACCGGTCGAAAACCTCAAAGGATTTGCAGACATGATGAAGGGTGACATCGTCGGACGTGACGAAGTCGGGCGCGCAATGTGGGCAGGACGTCAGGCATATATCGCGCTCGGTGCGATGATAGAGACTGCGGCACTCCTCCACGTCGACGGCTGTCCGATGGAAGGCTTCATGCCTGACAAGGTGGATGAAATCCTCGGACTCAAGGCGCAGAACCTTGCAAGTCTCGGATACTTTGCAGTCGGCTACCGTGACGAGACTGATGAAGTCGCAAACTACAAGAAAGTGCGTGTAGCTCGTGAACATATCGTTATAGAAAAGTAAGTATCTACTCTGTACACAAAAGCCGCTTGGAGCGGCTTTTTGTTTGCAAAAAAGTTGAAAATACCTAGTATAGCGGCATGGAACGAAACATCTTAACAACATTGGGCCACCTCCTCTTTAAAATGCGCTTTCTTATGTCCGCGTTCTACGTCGGACTTGTGGTCATACTGATAGCCACCTTGTACAAGTTTACCTTCGAGGTCGTCTACGTACTCAACAAAGTACTCTTCACAGATATTGAAAAAATCGACCTCATCATCAAGGTGCTTGAGCTCGTGGATATGACGATGGTGGCGCAGCTCATCTGGGTTGTGGCGCTCGCTGGCTTCTCACTCTTTGTGACAGATGAATACTTCAAAGACAAGCAGGTATCAAAGCCGGACTGGCTCGAGCACGTCAACACTTACAGCCTGAAGCTCAAGCTCGCTTTCGCGATGATTTCCATCTCAGGAGTACACGCACTCAAGACATACCTCAGTGCTGGTGATATGGACGTTGTCGTCCTCACTGTTGCGGTGCATGTGATGTTCGTCATTGCAGCGATTGGTATCGCCTACTCAGAGCACATCGCGACACAGAGTCACAAGACGCACGACGACATGCACAACGACTAGTCATCACTCGACGCAGCCGCTGGAAGATCACTTTTGTCTATCTTTGAAACATCGAGCTGTCTCTGTGGGTGCTTGTGAATGTGCGGGATGCGTGGCAACAGGACGGAGGTAATCGCAGCGATAACTGCGATTGCATGAAAGCCGAAACCAATCGCCATACCGATAGCACCTGCAAACCAGATACTTGCTGCGGTCGTGAGGTTCTTCACTGTTGCTCCGTCTTTCAAGATGATGCCTGCTCCGAGGAATCCGATACCAGAGACTATCTGTGCTGCGATACGTGACTTAGATGCCGGGTCAACGACACCAGAGAGGAACGTAAAGAGCATCGCACCGACGATGACAAAGGTGTGTGTGCTAATACCCGCATCCTTCCCGCGTGACTCACGCTCAGCACCAATACCAAAGCCCAGTATGACTGCAATAACGATATTTATAATAAAATCTATCTCGCGCGCTGTAATCAATCCTTCAAACATCTGCGTATCATAGTTTTTTCCATACAAAATTCAAGCGCAGCGGCATGCGTGGTATCATCACGCCATGGAAGGATTTAAACCACCTGAAGCAAATAACGATAACGAACAACTGATTGTCGGGGATTGGGTAACGGTGACTAACGAGCGCGATGCGCGATTTGTTAAAGAATATCTGAAAGCTGAGCCTCCATACGTCATCGCTCGCATTGGGCCGAGATCAGTCTCTCTCATCGCACTCAAAGATCGACAGACAATCACAGGGAAAGAGCCAGCGATTGAACATACCGTAGCTAACATGTCAGGCACTGATACGCCAAGCTATGGCGTATCATCAATGCACCTCAAAAAGTTTGACCGGTTGGGAATTGTGCGAGAGTAACTATTTCAACTCCTCGCAGGCCTTGCCGTCTTTGTCAGCATCAAGTCGGTGCGGGTCAGATGTAGGACCACCCTCGCGGATGAAAAAGTCCTGTGCCTCGCGCTGTGTGCGAAAGTCCTTACAGTCCTTATCGACAAATCCTCCGACAAACTTCTTCGGCGCCGCTTTAGCCGGGGCTCGTACTGGAGCCTTCTTTGGCGTGTGGCAGTGATACTCCCCTGTCTTTTTATTCGTATGACACCCCTTTGCATCCGTCCCACCTGAGTGGGCAAACGTGACGACTGGAAGCACAACCAAAAAGCATATTGCAGCTATGACGGAGCGGTTCATAGGTCCACCCTACACCTGTAGAGAGTTGCGTGCAAATACTGAGAAGATTTTTACTACTTAGCTTTTTCTTGCATCTTTTTCAGGTCCTGCCATGAGTAGCGAACAACATTACCGGTAGCATTTACGGAGAAAACATGCATTAGTAGTTTTTTTGAAACTTGCCAAGGCAGTCGTCGCAAAGCAATTTTTGCTGATTTTTCAGGAAGTCCGATGCCATAATAATAGCGTGTAGTTCCTCCAGACTTCATGCGTGAAATAATTTGTCCAAGCGAATAAATAAATGATACTTCACTTGAACTTTTTCCCTTTCCTTGTCCTTTGCACTCAATCAAAAAGTAGCGTGAATAACGATTGTGCCGAACTTTTATGTCAACTCCCCTCTCTCTGAGTGCGCCAAACTGCAAATTAGTACCCCATTCATTTCTTGAGAGGAATTTTATGATTGATTTTTTTACAAATTCTTCAGGCATATGTATTCTAATTACCACTCAAAAATGTCTACAATATCAACAATTGCTCCCTTAATTCGGTCAATGATGCCCTGTCGCTTCAAGACGCTTGGTTGTTCGTTCTCAGGCAAGAGTGCGATAATGTCGTCCCCGAGCGGAGTACGTTGTGTGTAGATATACTCACCAATAAGCGTTTGGAATGATTCAAGGTCGATATGCTCATCTTCCGCAACCTTGCGGAGAGCATTTGAACGCTCACTTTCCCAGAACTTTTCAAACACAGTTTCAACATCCTCGGAGCGTGCAATACTCGGCAAGCTTTCCTTTATGAATTTCTCAACAAGCTCTTTCTTCTTGCGGAGCTGGATATCACGGTCAAAGATTTTGAGAATGTCATCGGCTTTCTTTTGACGGAGTGAATCTGAAGTAACGTCTTTAAGTCCCACAATCAGCTTAATGATGTAGTCGAAATTAACAATGTCAGTCGCTACTAGCTCCAGCTCGAAGTCGATTTGGTCTAGTACTGATTCTAGCTCCTTGCTATCTTTGTTCTTTCGCTCCTCATAAACATCAAGGTACTTGCTCTGGTAGTCGTAGAATTCTTGTTCGGTGATGCCGAGGTCAGCAAAATCAAACTCAGCGAATGTTTCAAGTGATGCCTTGATGCGGAGTAGGTCACGGAAGCTCTGTACGAATGATGCTTTCTCTTCCTCACTTTGTATGAGGTCTACATCACCAACGTTTGGCACTTCCTCTTTGAGTTCAGTCAGTTTGTCTTCAAACTCTACTTTCTGCATTGCGTAGGGTTTCTTGAACACTACTTCTTTCGCATTCTCGTCACCAAACAAAGCAAGCGCCTTGTCGGTGTTCTTTTTGAGGTTACGGAACGTAACAATGTTGCCGTGTGGCTTGTCGGAATTAAGTAGGCGGTTAGTGCGTGAGTACGCTTGAATCAAGCCGTGGTAGCGGAGATTCTTATCTACATAGAGTGTATTGAGGCGTGGGCTATCAAAACCAGTAAGGAACATATTTACTACTAACACCAAATCAACTTCCTTATCTTTTATTCGTTTCTGCAAGTTTTTGTAGTAGTCGTAAAAAGTATCTGTAGAAAAGTTGGTACCAAATTGCTCGTTGTAGTCTTTAATGCATCGCTCCAAAAAGTCACGTGAATGCTCGTTCACAGGAGCGTCAGTCTCAGCCATCACATCGAAGTCGAGCATATCGGAACTCTCGTCCTCGTTGGCTTGATAGGTAAAAATAGTGGCGATGGTAAAGTCTTCGGGCTTCTTAGCTTTAAAGAGGTTGTAGTATTTCTTTAAGACTTCAATAGTTGGAGTAGCGAAGATGGCGTTAAACTTTCCGTTCTTTGTCTTTCGCTTCCAGTCGTGAAGAACATAATCAGTAATCTTTTCCAAGCGGTCATTGGATTCTAAAATCTCTTTTGTGTTGATACCTTCAACTTCCATATCGGCAAAGATGTCCGCATCAAGCGTATCTTGCTCCTTTTGGGTGTACTTGCCGACATACTCCACCGCAAAGCCAAGTACGTTGTTATCAGCTATCGCATTCGTGATGATGTACTTGTGTAGACACTCCTCAAACACATCAATCGTAGTTACTCCACCCACGTTGTTTTCCGCAAAGATAGGCGTACCCGTAAAGCCAAAAAGTTGAGCTTTGGTAAAGAAGTTTTTAATGCGTGCGTGCGTTTGTCCAAACTGACTGCGGTGACATTCATCAAAGATGATAATTATTTTCTCATTCGCTAACTCCTCGAATTGCTTTAGGTAGCCTTCACGTCCAATAGCAATGTCGAGCTTTTGAATAGTTGTCACAATGAGCTTGCGAGTAGGGTCTTTGAGTTGGTCTACGAGCGTCTTTGTGCGGTCAGTACCGTCTACTGAGCCAGCAGAAAACGAGTTGAATTCTTTTGTGGTTTGAATGTCCAAGTCTTTACGGTCAACCACAAACAGCACTTTCTTTACCTCTGGGATATTAGAGAGTATCTGACTAGCTTTAAAAGAAGTGAGTGTCTTACCCGAACCAGTCGTGTGCCAAATGTACCCATTCTTATTTGATTCTTTTACTCGATTCACAATACGGCGTACTGCAAAGTATTGATATGGTCGAAGAATAAGCGGAATGCGAAGGGATTCAGCCAGTACGATATACTCGGCAATCATCTGCGATACTGCACACTTTTCAAGGAAAACAGATGCGAAGTCTTCAAGTCGAGTTATCTTTTGGTTGTTGTCGTCAGTCCAGTAGAAAGTCTGCTCAAAAGACTGTTTTGGATTGTTGGCAAAGTATTTAGTATTTACTCCATTTGAAATAACAAAAATCTGGATGTATTCAAAGAGACTGCCAGCGTATGAATGCTTATGGTATCGCTGGACTTGATTAAAGGCTTCTTTAAGCTCCATTCCTCGGCGCTTCAACTCTACTTGAGCAAGGGGCAATCCATTTACCAAGAGTGTCACGTCATAGCGATTTTTGTATGTACCGACTTGCGTGATTTGCTGCGCCACCTGGTACTCATTTTTACACCACTGTGTTGTGTTAAAAAAACGAACATAGAACGCGCTCTCGTCATCTCGCTTCAGTGCATAGCGATCACGAAGCGCCTTCGCTTTGTCGAACCGATCACCTTTGTTGAGATGGTTGAGAATCTGCGAAAACTCAGTGTCTGAAAAAGTAGTTTCGTTGAATTTCTGGAGCTGCGCACGGAGGTTTGCAACCATCGCCTCTGTGTCAGGTATAACAACAGCCTCAAATCCAAGCCCCTGTAGTTGCTTTATGAGCGCATTCTCGAGTTCTTGTTCTGATTGATGAGTCATATCTATTTTTTATTGAGAGACTCAGGCACAAACCCATGCTCGATGAGAAGTTGTGTCAGTTCACGAAAGAGATAGTTTGCAAAGAAAGAAATTGTATAGATACGCGCTCCTTTTTGTATCGGCTTAAGCATCTTCTTACCTACCAACTTTGCAATAATTCTTGATCGCTGCACAGAGCTCTCTTCTGAAAGCAGCTTACCGATATCATTCGCTTTTATAGTCATACTCGGTGAGCTAGCCACAACATACTTTAGTAACGTATGTTCAACAGGCGTGATGTATTTATTCTCCAGGGAGCGAGCAAGCATAGGGAGCAAAATAGTATCTGCAAGATATTTCCTGTCTAGCAACTTATCAATCTTTGCAATTTCTCTTGCAAGACCTTTGAGCACATAGAGGCACCATTCAAGCATTGCTTCCTCGGTCCCCGTATCAGCTTTCGCGAGCATATCATAGTAGACATTTCTATCATCACAAAAGATTGCAGTTGGATTGAGGATACGCCCAGATTTTACACTAAAACCTTGTTGTAATAGTTGCGCATAGGTGAGCATGCGCACAGTACGACCGTTTCCATTATCAAATGGATGAATTACAGAAAAACGATGGTGTGCAATGGCAATTACGAGCAGATGGAATTGAGTTGGGTATTTATCATTTATGAAACTAAATAATTCTTCGGATTCCGCAGCGATGAGCGTCGCGGGTACTGTTTTTAATTGCGAATTTTTTACACTTACATGCTCTTCACGATACGAGCCAGCAGAGGCAGAGCCTTCACCTCCATCTTTTGGCAACGTTAGACCATTTACTATTATCTTGTGTAGCTCAGAGATTATGACCCTTGTGATCGGTGTGCCGACTTTTACATTAGCTTCAAGGAAATCTATGGCATCTTCTACGTTCGCAATTTCTCTCATGGATTCGTCTGAATCTGGCGATTTTCCTGCGATAACCTTTTCAGCATATTCGGAGATTGTCGTTCGATTGCCCTCTATTCGGTTTGATCCCAAACTTTCAAGTATTTGAAATATTTCTTTTACCTGAAAGAATACATGGGGAGGCACAGTTCCACTCAGTTTCTTTTCTCTCAATTTTTCTAACTCAACAATGACTGTGTTTAACTCACTGTCAAACGATGGTTTTGGTATTTTCGCAAGGTTTTTCTCAGTTGTCATAAGTATATTATCTTCAAAATCGAAGTATAACATTTAACATCGGGTAAGCAAATATGGCTTTATATATGTGTTTTATGCATTTGTCTCAAAAACATTATTTAACATTTTGAGAAAAGTACATTTATCACACAAACATTTTTTGTAGCAGTCCTTTTTTCCACATCTCCGCCGTCTTAACTTGTAGATCCTTATGCTCTATGAGGTAGTCAATTGACTGCAAGAACTCTCGAATTAACATTTGTTCTTCCACTGTTACTGGTACAGTTACGACAATCTCCTTAAAGTGTGTGTATTTTAGATTCCACGTATCTGATACGAGACCTTGTGAGTAACGGTAAAAATCAAAAATCGTTCGAGGAAGTTTAAAAAAATAACCGAAGAAATCTGAATCGACATTCTTCGGGGTAACTACCGTATATGCAGGACTGACTATGCCTTCATGTCTTGAAACTCCTGCTGCTCCTTGCCACATTCGCATGGTGTTGTAAGCGATATCTCCTACACGGACAATTTTATAATTCGATTTATCTTCGCTGGAACTATCTTTTTTTACCGAGCTATCATATCGGGTCACTCCATTTTTAAGAGTTACTGAGAGCAGTTCATAATCACCGTCAGTCGCTCTTTCTGCTCTTTCTTTCAATAAATCTCCCAATTTGCAGCTTTTCCATGCAGGGAAATTTTTACCATTCTCATCCTTAAAACGTACTTCTCGCGAGAAAATTTTTTGCATCACTCCTCGTTTATATTCTTCGAGTTTGATCTTTTGAGCTTTGAGGTTTTCAATTAATTTATCAACGTCTTGCAAGAAAATTGATATTCTATTTTGCTCGTCACGATTTGGATATGAGGTTAGAATTGAAGAGACTACACTCCACTCTGCTCTTGGCATCTTAGAACCTATAGTAATTTGACTCTGATATGCAAATCTATTTCCTTGAATGAAGTAGAAGAGAAATGCAGCCTCAACTGTTTTTGGTTTAATTACCCAAATTTCTGTTGTTGCAATACCGTCAAAGTCGGTCAGAATATACTTCCTCAGATTTGGACGAAGTTTTCCAAAAAGTATTTGATTTTTGTGGAATACATTTTTAATACTTTTTAGACTTTTCGAGTCAATCATATCTAGTAATCTGCCAGTATTTTTTTCAATATTCTCCAATTCGATGCATTTTTCGTATGTATTTGATATTTGAGGATTGTATTTTTCATTTGAAAGCATAGCGATTTTACCAAAGTCATCGGCATTCCATTCATTTGTAAACTCTGGAAAACGCAATTCAGGAACATTCTTCTGTTGTGTAGAAGACTTTTTCATAGCTAAAATGGCATTTTGATTCCAAGTTCTTTGCACGCCTCAGCAATTGCCTGTTCTAGTTTGGTCTCATTTGCCTTTAGTGCCTGTAACTCGCCCGCAACTGTGTCGAGATCAATCGGCTCCTCATTCTCAAAGGTGTCGACATAGCGAGGGATGTTGAGATTGAAGTCATTTTCCTTGACTTCTTCAAGGGAGGCGTTGTGTGCGTACTTTTCGACATCTGTACGCGCTTGGTAGGTTTTGAAAATCTTTTCGATATGCTCGCTGTCGAGATGGTTTTGATTCTTCCCTTTACGAAACTCTCGAGAGGCTTCTATGAAGAAAACGCCATCATCGTCTTTGCGGCATTTCTTAAAGATGAGGATGGCCGCGGGGATGGACGTACCGTAAAAGAGATTTGGCGGGAGGCCGATCACTGCATCGAGATAGTTTTGCCGCTCGATGATGTACTTACGGATATGCCCTTCTGCCCCACCACGAAAGAGCGCACCATGTGGAAGTACCACAGCCATCGTGCCGTTGTCAGCGAGGTGGTGCAGCATGTGTGTGACGAACGCATAGTCAGCAGCACCCTTAGGTGCAAGGCGACCGTACTGTGAAAATCGATCATCAGCAGTAAGTACAGGATCTGTCTCACCCTTCCACTGTGCACCAAAAGGCGGGTTTGCTACAACTGCTTCAGCTTGGATATCGGGAAACTTATCGTCGGTCAGCGTGTCGCCATGACCAATTGCAAAGTGAGAAAAATGTACGCCGTGGAGAATCATGTTCATGCGGGCGAGATTGTACGTTGTTGGGTTCCGCTCTTGTCCGTAGTAGTGCGCAACGCTTGCATAATCACGAATACGCAAGAGAAGCGAACCAGAACCGCACGTCGGGTCGTATACACTGCGAAGCTTTTTCTTTCCTTCGGTTACGATCATCGCCATGAGGCGGGATACTTGCGAAGGAGTGTAAAACTCTCCTGCCTTCTTCCCTGCTCCCGCAGCAAATTCAGAGATGAGGTACTCGTACGCGTCACCAAGGATATCGCTTTTTGAGTCTTCCAGTTTAAAGTCTATTTTGCTGAGATGTGTAAGGATTTCTATGATGCGTTCATTTTTCACTTTCTCCGATGAACCGAGACGTACTGACGTAAGATCGACGTCAGTAAAGAGACCTTTGAAGTCGTCTTCACTCTCAGTACCCGAGGAGGTTTGCTGTATTGCGTTTAAAACTGCTTTCAATTCTTCGAGGATGAACGTATCATCCCCGCGCTCACCTTTCCCTTTTTGCACAAGATAAGAAAAAAGCTGATGAGGTTTTAGAAAGAATCCGAGCTTTTCTAGAGACGCATGCTTTATCGCATCAATATACTCTTTGTCGTTTTTCTTTTTTTCATCAAGGGCAGTAAAGTTAATTTTGTCAGATTTTAAAAGACTCTCTGCGTATGCTTCTTGTTTCTCTGAGAGATACTTGTAGAAAATAAAACCGAGGATGTAGTTTTTGTACTCATCCGCATTCATACTGCTACGAAGCGTGTCTGCTACCGCCCACAATTGCTTTTCGAGAAGTCTTTTTTGGTCCTCAGTCATTTGAAGTTTAATTCTATCATAGTTACGGTTCAAAAAATGCCGAAGTATTTATGCTACACTATCTTCGTAAGAACTTTCAGAAATGGATGCAGTACGAGGCGCGCGAGCACAATGCGACGAGGCGTACCGAGCGTACAGTAAGGAGGATTGTGCGAAGTGCACCACTACGCTTCGCTCCGGGTACTGCGTTCTCTAATCAGATTACCTCAAGAGAATGGGCGCGACAAAATGCGCCATTTTATGAGGTCGTGATAGAATAGCCACATTACGCAACTTAAACACCAACCCAAATGAACAAATTTATCGCCCTATATTGCATGCCCCACACTGGCCTCGCCGACTGGATGAAAAAGCCTCAGGAAGAACGCCAAGCAATGGAAGATGCCCTCAAGGCAAAGTGGAACACCTGGGCACAAGCTCAAGGCACAGCCCTACACCTCACCGCTGCTGCAGGTAAGAACACTCGCGTCACTTCCTCTGGCGCTGCAGAGATGAGTAATGACCTCATGATGTACTCTATCGTTGAGGCTGCGGACAAGGAAGCAGCTACAAAGATGTTTGTCGGTCACCCGCACTTGGAAATCCCTGGTGCATGGATAGACGTGATGCCAGCAAACAAGATGGGAATGTAATCGCAACTATCTCAATAGTTCCCACTTGTTCAAATAGTCTTCTGCTATAGGCATGTTAATTGAATATTTTTCTCCACGCTTTCCGAGCATAAACGACCGGAGTGATGTATTCATCCTTCGTGTATCAGTGCGCAACCAGTGGAGATGTGATTCTTTTGCAAATTGAGCAACGATTTGTGAAGGAATTATATAAAAGTTGAACGCTTCTGTTGTTTGGGCAATACTGACGAAACAGTAGAAAAGTAATTTGTCTGTTGCCTCTTCGGTTTTCTCTCCAATCTTCCAGTGCGCTTCTATGTATCCGAACTCTTTTGATATATAAGGTCTATTGTCGAAATGCGTCTTCACCTCAAGTCGATTCATTGTTTTCGTTTCTGGATGTGAAAGGAGTATGTCGACACCTTTTGTGTTACCTAAAGTCATATTTGCATCAAATCCGCGAAGTGCGAGCTGTGAAAGTACTGCGAACTCCCCCGCAAGAGATATTTGATTCTTTGATAGATATTTATGATTCATTTCTCAATCATGTCACGAGATACAATCGAGTCAATCAACTTGCAATGAGCTCCTGCTTCTTCCCTTTACTCAGCAACTTGATAGCTGCTTCACGTTTGAGCGCTTCTGAGCGGGTGAGCCCGCACTCGCTGTACGCGATGCGACGCACACCACGAGAGCGTGTGTAGCGGCCACCCTTACCTGCTTGGTGCGTCTTGAGGCGTGCATCAAGGTCATTGGTCATACCGGTGTAGAGCGAGTCATCGTCGCACTCCAAGATATAGACACAAAACGATGTGTCTGGTGCGGGTTCTGTTTGAGGTCGTTGTTTCACTCCTTGAGTATACCACCCCCTCCCGTACATGCTGTTTTTTGCAAGCGCTACGGAAGCTGCTTCCCCTTCCATCGCTCGTAGTCAAACGCATATGTTTTCATAAATGCTGCCTTCAATGCATCGACTGCTTTCTGCGTCTTAGCGTCACTTACTTTCACTGTGATATCGTCGATGATTTTTACGGTACATTTTGCTTTTCCTTTCTTTGCGAGGCATGGCATGACCCCAGCGGCAACTGCCTTTTGGTACTCAATGAGCCCATGCGTGTAGTACATGAGGATAAGCGGCTCCGTATGCGCTGCAAGTTCTGCATCAGAGGCTGCATAGATAGCACGGTGAATGTTGTACTGCTCAGAAATCTCCTTGTTCATCTTGATACCCACATCGTTTACCGCACGCTCGTATGCCATAAGTGGTGTGACGATGTTTTGTATCTGTGTTGAGACTGCCTGCAGACCACCAGCGCTGGTGAAATCAATCTTTTGGAATCCATGCTTGATAGTGTACTGACTGCGCACATGTGCGAGCTGCTCACGTGCAACTATCACTTTTGCATCAAGTGGAATCGCAGTACTGACACGGAGGAAGAATGTAAGCGGCGCATACACAGGACTTGCGAGAAGTGCTGTCGTACGCTCCCAGTTTGCAAGGAGTGCATCTTTCTCTTTGATGCTTGTGTCGAGCTGCGCGACGTATTCGTTCCCGTAGAGGTTCTGCAGGTTCGGCTGCTTCAAGAGAAACTGACTTTTGTTTTTATGTGCGATGATGACTTCGCGTGCCTTTGCTCTGATGTGTGTGAGGTGTCGCAGGTATGTATATGACTGCTCCGGTGTCGAAAAAAAGAACTGACCATTGGCAAAGGCAAACGCAGTACTCTGCACACTGAGTGCGCGGTAGGTGTCACGTGACTGAGCGATGAGTGCGAGCACTGCTTCGTGGTACTTCGTATCATACGGAGCAACGAGTGCATCATTGTACTCAGGACGTACCTCAACGATTGCCCCCCAGAGGCGCCTTCCCGCTGCAGTTGATTGCATGCGCTTCACGATATCCTTTCGCTGGTTGTAGAGCTGTGTGATTTGTTTACTGTGTGCATCGAACTCTGCAGCGAGCTTTGCAAAATCATTTGAAACTTTTACTTCTCGCGTACCGATGTCGAATGCTGCTGCGAGCGCCTTCTCGGTCTCAAGCTCGTACTGCTGCTTTGCTATGCGGTACGCACGCATATCCTTCTCAATAGGTAAAAACACTCCAGGGGCTGCTGTAGTCATGTCGAGCATCGCTTGCGCAGCGGCAAAGACTTCATGCCGAGGGACCGGCTCTTCTGCATATGCAGCAAGTGGGACAATAAGTACACAGCACAGTGCGAGCACACGGAGGTGGTTCATGCGCAGTAGTATAGCAACACTGTGTAGCAGGTGCTAGACGTGGGCAATTGAAGCACTATGGCTTCTGGATGAGCTTTGGGTTCTTCCCCCAGACGTTCACACTAAAGGTCCATATACCGCCGTAGAGCTTTGGGTTACGGGTTGAGAACACGACACGGCAACTCCCCTGCTCAAATCCATCAACAGTAAACCAGTTTGAGTCTTGAGTGCCTTCAAGTGTCTGTAGCGCTCCTGCTTGTTTTGTGAGTTCAACAAATGATTGCTGCAGCGGTGAGCCCATAAAGAATGTATCGAACTTTCCTGAGACTGCGCCGGTGTATGGATGCACGACTACGATGATGGGCGATGCGCCGCGATTACCATCGCCGACTGCCTGAAGTGCACATGCCCCATCATGGGAGACTGCTAGATGCTTGCCTGGAAGTATCGAGTGTCCTTTGGTACGCGGGTCATACACAACGGTCTCGGTAAAATCACTATCAAATGCGCATGCGCCTGATGATGTTGTCAGCAACACTTTCCCGGGAAAGAAATCACTGAGTTGCGCATCATATATTCCCTGTGGTGCACAGGTCGTCGGAATCCATGCACCATCTTCACCTGCTGGTGTGTTACCCATATCATGGAGCGGCATGTCAGCGAGTGTGACTGTTTTTGTAGTGCCATCTTTCATTGTCACTGAGACACTTTTTGAGCCTGGAGCAAGTTTCACTGATGCGATAGTTTGCGCACTCTTTTGTAGTGCGCTGAATGTATCCTTTCGTTGTGTGCGCGTCGGCGTACCACTTTCGCTCCAGCACGAATCATATGCTTTGCCTTTTTGTACAACACGGTCAAACTGTGCCTCGACAATCTCATTTCCCGCTGCATCTTTTTTCCCGGTGCGCACAGGGTTGCTCAGTGCGTATGTAACTTCGACAACAAGCGTACACGAATCGCCAAATGGTCCCATGGTGCCGACAGTGTCGCTATGCAGAGAGAAATTACTCATCGTGCCATCTGGTACTTGATAGTCACCGCGCGGAGTTTCGACAATCACAGCTGGCGCGCCGAACGGTCCTTTTTGTGTGAAGAATCGCTCAAAGCCTGACATATCAGAAAAACTGTACTCACCACTCACTTCAAAGGACGCTGCTGCAGGCTGCTCGCCGATAGTTTCTGGTGCCCCCTTCGGAACAACTATCTCTATATCTGCTGCACCTGTGTCAGATGTTCCAGGCTGTGATGCTGTGCCCTGCTTTGAAAGACCGCCGATATATACCCCACCGATAAACGCGACAATAACGAAAAACACACCGAGCATTGCAAGACCTTGTTTCATATATGAGAAAAGCTAGTCTTTCTTACAGAGCAGAACTGATGCGAGGTATATACCGACCGCAAGCCCAGCAAGTCCAGTAATAAGCGCATATGGAGCAATGAGCTCATGAAAATGTGCGCCGAGAGCGAGCCCGACTAAGAGCACCGAGGCCTTGAGCATCGCAGCCTGTTGCCACGATAGTGTGTAATCTCTAAAAAGGTTCATACTATAAGTGTAGCATGGTGCAGAGCGTATGAGTTTCTGGTATAGTATCGCCGACTCACGTGAGTCATAAGGCAGAACGTCTAATGGCAGGACAATGAAATAGAAACTGCTTTCTATTTCATCTGGTCGTTAACGAATTTGCTTTGTTTGTGTATAGCGCTGCCAAATCGTCGGGTAGGAGCAGGGTCGTAAACCAGCTCGCTCGTCAGTAATGGTAATGCGAGAGTAATTGCTAGATTGTCGGGTGGGAGCAAGGTCATAAACCAGCTTACTTGTCAGAATGGTAATGTGAGAGTTATTGCCAGATCGTCTAATGGTAGGACAGAGGCCTTTGAAGCCTTTAATCTTGGTTCGATTCCAAGTCTGGCAGCAAAATAGGAGAAAAATGAGTCAGCATTTTTCGACGTAATTTTGATAGCCAGACTTGGAATCGAACGACGGAGGCACGAAGCCGTTTTGTATTCAAAACGTTGCCGAGTCGCGGCGCCAGTGTACTTATGAGCGCAGCGAATTAGTAAAAACGGGCGCGATTCCAAGTCTGGCAGCAAAAAAATCGCCTGCACCTCCTGAGAGAGTGCAGGCTCGATTTAGTCCTCGATCTGCTGTGCAGAAATTCCGAGGACTATGGCGATAATTATGGCAGACGCCTGCACCGCGCATGCAATGACCCACCCGAGAGCAAAAATCAGGAATGTGAGGTCTTCGCAGTCACGTGCGCGCGACATCTGTCTGCACTCGCCAAACTTGTCGAGACTTTGTGATATGCCGTCGGCCATCAGCCCCGTGCCTGTGTAGAGCCCGTGCCACCAGAGGTAGCACATGAGCGCTGCAAGCGCGAGACATGGGACGATACGGACAACCACAGGGAGCCGCAACACCAACCGTGCGAATTCATCCACCTTCAACCTGCCTTTCTATTGGAGCCTAGTGATGAGTGAAATCGTACAAATATATTATACCATAAATATGGTTTGAGTCAATAATGACTAGCGCCTGCATTCCCTTGCTATACTTGCCCCATGGCACATGAAGTACTCAGCGTTGATTTGGTAAACGACGGCACATCGTATGACGCACCGCAGCCACATGAGCGCTTTTATCGCGAGTACGCTGAACTGAAGACTCATTTCACACAGATACTCGGCGGTATTGTCGGGCGGCTTGATAGAAAAGAAATGGAGAGTCTGCGATTTTCTCTGGAAGACATCGCTGCAAAAGAGCTGCAGAAAATACACCCACCGACAATCGATTTCCGACGCATGGAGCTCCGACTCAAAGAAGAACGTCTCGCACAAGACATGAAACAGTGGGTCATCTATACAGTTATCTGGGCAGGTGATGGGCGCAACGATAGTATCCGCTGGACGTTCACCATCCCCCGCTAACTCCCCACGAGAACTGGTATACTTTCACTATGATTCGAGAACGAGGGCGTCGTGAAATAACTGGGAGGCGAGAGCTCATTCAGAAAGACCCGCAGGTGCAGGAACTCATCCATGTGTTGAGCGAGTCAGCGCGCGGTAAAGTCATCAATGCAATACCGAATCGAGATATTCCGGAAGACATACGAGATGCTGTGCGTACCTCTGTCCGTGCAGTGCGTGCATACATGCACCACTTGAAGATACCGGTCCGCTTATCTGAGAAAGATATCCTGAAGCGCTGCCGATTTGTCGCAGATTCTGTAGCAACGTTTCGCGACCCAGGCGGCCATACATTTGAAATTAAACCACTTCCTGCAGCGCTCTACGATACATTTACAGAACTCTTTGTCATACATACACCGAACACCCACCGTACTGATCGTTTTAACCTCATCCGCATACTTATGCATGAAATCATGCATAGTATTTCCCATAACGAAACACGTATAGTACGACACCCCACAGGCTCTATCAGAATGATACACACATCAGGGTACAAAAATGCACGCAGCGAACATGGTGAGCGGAGAGAAGTCATCGAAGAGCGCTTCATTGGCTTTAATGAAGCGATCACCGACCTCATGGCGCTGCGAGCGATATCGCACGCACAAGCTCTTCCTGCAGGATACGTGCAACTCTCCCACACCAATGATGGATACACTGATGAAAAGAATCTCGTTCACATCATCTGCGTGACGATTGGTGGGAGAATCGGAAAGTCTACCGAAGAAATGGAGCGTATGTTCTTCAAAGGATACATCGATGGTTCGCGTATGAATCTCCGCATCATCGCTGAGCACTTTGGTCCACAAGCGCTCAGTGTCCTCTCAAAGCTCGGGCAGCACCGAGATGCTCCGTATCATGGCAGCGTCTTGAACAGTAAAATCACTTCTTGGTTTACCCATGCACTGGACGCGCAGCGCGATGAGCTCTATCACGAAATAATGAGCTACCCAACACCGCAACAACTTGCTCGTGAGGAGCTAGAAAAGAAGGCGTACTATGATGCACCACGCCCTGATAGTAGCGAGGAGTAATTATGCCTTTTTTCGTTTTGCTTGCTCTGCGTGACGGTACTCGTTGTAGAGCAGTAGCACAACGACAAGGTCGTAGAGGGTAATGATGAAGAGCCAGTACGACCACACGAACATAAGACGTACGCACTGGTACACAAAAAAGAGGAGCAAGATGCGCATCGCTTTCGTGTATGCCCACTGACGGCGAAACCAGATACCTTCGACAAGCACAATGTTGATGATGCCGTGAATCGCAAGGTACCCACTGATAAACCATATATCAAATGTGGTGATGTTTCCTGGCTGCATGCTTAAGTACTGCGATACCACACCGTCGCCTTCAAAGTCAGTCACAAGCGTCGTCACTTTTGCAAAAAAGCGTATCGCGAGTTCACTCCCTGTTGTGAAAATAACTGCCGCCGCAACCAAATCAACAACCGCAGCAACACCTTTCACGATAAGGGTCACATCAAAGAGACGTTTAAAATGTTCTCGAGAAAGCATGGTTATGTGGTAGGTGTTGGCGGCTGACTCTGTCTGAACATGAGTGCAGTCATCGCGATAAGTACAAGAATCACAAGCCCTATTCCTGCCCATGGCAACCACGTGTACTGCTCGGTGAGTCTACTCTCCCCCTCATCACACACGTCGCCAATTTTGTCGCCGTCTGTGTCTCGCTGGTCACGGTTTGTAATGAGCGGGCAGTTATCGTGTATATTCACGTATCCGTCTCTGTCAAAATCATCACATGCATCACCGACTCCATTACTGTCGATATCTTCCTGACCTGCATTTGCAATACCGCGGCAGTTATCTTGTGCATCAACGACGCCATCACCATCAGTATCAGCTGGAGTATAGAGCGGGTTTGGAGTTGAGAGTCCAACACTTCCCTGTTTACTCTGTGCGCCACTGAGTTGTGGTGATTCACTTGTGTGTATTGCCTCCTGACGATCTGCACCGGTGTAGAGCGTATACTGACCACCTGGCTGGGCTAGAAATGTAATACCGTCGATACGAGTGCCGCTTGTCTGAGGAAGCACAGTCACTCCACTCACTCGAACTGGCTGTGAATACCAGAGAGTTACCTTCCATGTATGTGCGCGCTCCATAGGGAAACGGAGAGTGCCGTAGGGATATGCTTCATATGCACGGGCCACTTTCTCACCTTGAGCAGAGATGATACTTACAGAGCTGTGAGTGGGTGCTGCAGAATACGCAGCAAGGTCTATCTGTATACCAGTACTCTCTACTTCAACACTCCCTTCTGTGCTTATCACTAGTTCTACGCTATTTTCACCAGCTCCATACGGGAGGTCATAGGATGTGTTGCCGTCTGAATCAGTGAGCACATTGTTCGTGTATGCTCCACCGACAGTCGCAGAAAATTGAGGGCCCTCTACCTGTGTGTAGTTGTAGACGAATGGCACAAAGAGCTCTGCACCTTTCTGCTCGAGCGCAGCGTATGCAGAATTACCAAAGCCGAACTTGTATGGAATCGAAACGACTGTAGGAATAGAAATCTTTGGCACGACAACGGGCGTCACTGTTGTAAACACAGCTCGCACGTCAGCAGATGCAATAGACGTTACAGCGCAGAGCGCGATAGCTACTGAAATGAAGTATTTCATTATGATCTTTTTTTACGGATGATGAACGCTGTACTGACCATAAGCGCACCGATGACCATGAATGTAATGATGCGCACTCCTGATGGCAGCGCCCAAACATCGACAAGCGCAAGTCGCGCGATGACAAACCCAACAAGCCATGTACCAAAGAGTCGATACACTCTGATATCACGCTGTGTGCCGAGTACATATGCACCAATACCCAAGATGGTGTATATAATAAGCGCAACCATCACTCCAAATGAGCCGTAGAAAGCCATCTCAGTACAGACACGCCAAATAGCAAACAAGTAGTACAGTGTACCTACGATAATGAGTGTCGCGTACCACTGTCGATTAGTAACTGAATTTGTCGCAAGTGAAAGATTACGGAAGTAGAGACCAGTCACGATAAGTATTGAACCCATAGTGACAAGCACCGCGAGCGCACTGTTTGAGAATGGGTTACCGATAGTCACCAGCGAAAGAAATACTGGTATCGCAAAGACATAGCTTCCCTTGCGTGCTGCAGCGATGTCTTTCGTGAAGAGGAACGCGAGGATGGTGATTGCTGCTGCTTCGAGCGCATACGCTATCGTCAGTGCATTTCCTTCAAGCTCTGCTGCTGTTGCTGCACCGATATAGACAATGGCGAGTGCTGCATAGAGGAAGAATCCTTCGCGCTTTTCTGTCATCATGAATGCACTGTATGCTGCAAAGACAAAGAGCAGTGCCCACCCTGCAAGCGACAGACTCTGCCAGACAGGTGTGATCATGCCAAATATTGCAAACAGGAGGATTGCACCATGAGCAAAGACAGCGACTGATTCGCCATCATACTGACCTGGCTCTTCAAATCTGAAGCTCTTCGTTCGCATCACAAAGAGAGCGTATGTTCCCCCAATGAAGAGCGCACCCCATGCAAAGAGTGGCATCATGTACGCATCTCGTGTAAAGACAGTCCCTATCCATGTTAAGAGCAGTGTTGAGTTAATGAGCATCGCTATACTGTCTACTTTGCGGATACCATGTGTCTTGGTTGCTGTGTAGAGTTGGAGTGCAAAGAGCACTACCGCGTAGAAACACTCAATAAGAAACGCACTGTCGCGGACACCGACACCACCTGACATCGCAAAGAGGCTATAAAACCAGAGGAATACCGCAGCAGTGATGTTGAGTTCTGGGTAATCACGAAGTACGGTGAGTATAGCAGTCGCAACGATGATGACTCCGTAATACATGAATAGTCCGAGAACATCAGCAGTCGCTGAAGCAGTCAGAAA
Organism: uncultured Candidatus Saccharibacteria bacterium; assembly: GCA_964398775.1. Taxonomy (GTDB): domain Bacteria; phylum Patescibacteriota; class Minisyncoccia; order Phycocordibacterales; family UBA2100; genus CAYNND01. The sequence goes on from CAYNND010000001.1 coordinate 89,887, forward strand.
CGGTGCGATACCCATAAGTACCAACGAGATGGTCGCGAGTGGTCTTCGGTTATAGAGGATACTTGCTGTCGCAACAAATGCAGAAATCGCAACCATAATTGCCAGTGCTGACAGTGGTGTGAAGAAGCCATAGAGTGCACGAGCTGCAAATGTAGTGAGCATAGTAACTCCGGCTCCAAGCACCAAGAAAATATCTGCCTGGTGTGGGTTTACCTTGTAGCGCATAAACCCGACAACCATGACAGTAACTCCTGCAAGGAGTCCGAGTGTGATGCGACCGACAGGACCAATCCAGTTGTTTGCAATTGCAAATGAAACGAACCATCCAAAACTGAGGAGCAACAAAATAGCACCAACCTTGAGCAGCCAATCTTCTTTGAGCCAATCACCAATAGTCGCCTTCCGCACTTCATGTATCTGCTGCGTCAATACACCAAGCTCGGTCGCTTGTGCAGCAGGTGCCTGTGGTTGTGCCTGTACTTGAGCGACTTGCTCTGCTTTTTGTGGAGCCGCTTGCTGTGCTTGAGGCGCAACAGGCTGAATACTTTTTCCTTGCAGTGAACGGAGATAATTTTCGAGCATGATGCTCCGTGAGCGAGCATTTGCTGCCATAATAATTGCAGCGATGCTAATACAAAAGGCTAAAAATTCCATGATGCAATAATTGTACCCTAAAAAATGGACGATATTGCACTCGCCCCTCCTTGGCTGTGTAGAGGGCATGATATACTAAAAACATGCTAGGAATACATATCGCAATTGCACTTATGAGCACACTCTATGGTGGTCATACCCTGTGGGAAGTTTTTACTCAGAGAAAAATTAACTCAGCTCGTAGAGCGCTCATGCTTGCGGCACTGCTTGTGCTCAGTATGACCTCAGGAATCCTGCTGACGTTGCAGACTGGCGCGAGTGTACTTTCTGTGTGCGATAACCTACTCCTCTATGCGACAGGCTTTAGTGTTGTGTTTGCATCACTTGCATACACACAGGGCTTCTCCACAGTGAAGCCATACATGACGTGGTCATATGCATACGCAACAGCGCTCCCTGTGGCTCTCATCGCGTTTGGTTTCTAAATACTTTATGGCTTGATGAGCTCAGTGAGCTTATCTTCAAGAGCAAACGCTTCAGGAGTGCGTCGTGGGCGTGGGCGCGGTAGGTCATTGTTGATGAGTGCTTCGAGCTTGCCTGGGCGTGGTGTAAAGACTCCCACTCTATCTGCAAGCTCTACTGCCTCAGGTATGAGGTGCGTCACCATGATGATGGTTGGCTTCTCTTCTTGCCAGAGGTCGAGCAATTCTTGTCGCAACTCTTCAGCAGTAAATGTATCGAGCTCAGAAAACGGCTCATCCATGAAGATAACTTTTGGCTTCATGACGAATGCCCGAGCAAGACCAACGCGTTGTCGCATGCCGCCTGAGAGATCTTTTGGTCGAGCATGCGCAAATTGCTCAAGTTTGAAGCGTTTGAGTTGTTCGCGAACGCGCTCTTTTTTCTCAGCTTCAGGAACATGATTTGCAGTCAATCCAAACCCGACATTCTCTTCTATCGTCATCCATGGCATGAGTGCAAAATTTTGAAACACATACCCTACCTTGCCTGGCGCAATATCTGCATGGCGCGTCACAGTACCAACTGTTTCTGTATCAAGTCCTGCCATGATACGCATGACGGTAGATTTCCCGGAACCTGACGGACCGACAAGCATGAAAAATTCTCCGCGATGCACTGTGAGTGAAATATCTTTTATTGCAACAAAATCATTGCCCGCTGCATCTTTAAATTGCTTGCTGACGCGATCGAGTGTGATGAGTGGTTCTTTTTCCATGTGCTTGTGTAAATAATATGTATGTACTACTCTGCCATCTTTTGATGACTCCAGTCCAGCAACGCCAGCCATACAAAACGGTTAAATACAAAGATAAGGAGGAGGAACCCTGCAATGCCGAAGGCTGTTATACCGACACTCTCAGCATTTGCAGTAAAAAAGTTACCAAGACCCTGCGGTGCTTTGACTACCATTTCAGTTGCAATCAGTGCTTCCCAACCTTCACCGAGTCCAATGACCGTCCCAGTGATGACACCCGGGAGCGAGACGGGAATAATGAACTTTGTGTAGTACTGAATACCGCGGAGGTTATAAATCTGTGCAGCATCTTGCCAGTCACTGCGTACCATCTTGAGCGCACTGATGATGGAGAACAGAATAGGCCACATGATAGTAATTACTAAAAAGAAAATGATGGTTGTATCTACGTTTTCTGGGCCGAGTACATACACAGCCATCGGCATCGCTGCAAATGTCGGAAAGCTCTGTAAAACATCAAATATAGGCAGAGCAACTTTACCTCGAAGTCCTTGGTAGAAGGACACTGCAAGCGCCCACGAAAGTGTAACGGAAATAAGATACGCAACTGAAAGTCGATATGATGAGAGCGCCAAATCTTTCATGAGTGGGCCAAAGGCGATATTTCCTATCTGAGTCCCAACAAACAAAAAGACAAAAGGAAACGCAACGAGGAAGAGTGTGAAGAGTAGTGACGTCAAAGATGGATATATCATCCGCCGGTGGTGGTGTTTGTGATGTATCTTTGGCTCGAACATATAGGCAGTGTAGCGCACGAATGACTGATATGCCCACGCTGTACGTGGACATCAATCAATTAAGTCACGCTCATGGAGCCACTGAATCAATTCTCTACCTGATGCAGACGTCGGGAGCTGCAGTCGTGAGTCTATATATCCTATCTCTTCGATTTCATGAGCAGGAGTCATCGTGCCTGTGTACTCTGCGCTAAAGCATTTGAGCTCAAGCATTTTCCCAGCATTTTTCCCATGTGCTTCTGCATGAATCGTGTGCACATGCTTGATGGTCTCTGGTCGTACGTCAATTGAGAGCTCTTCTTTGAGCTCACGGATGAATGCAGCTTCGTCAGACTCGCCCACTTCTGGTTTTCCTCCTGGATTGTAAAACGTATCATTTCCGCGGCTGCGCACGCACAGCAACTTTCTGTTTTCAATATGTACCCAACTTACTTTACGTATTGTTTCCTGCATCATATGACAATACCGCAGGTATTTTAAAATGCAAAAAGAAGCCGCGTGTGGTGTCACCCTCACGCGGCCGGGACTCTACTCATTGCGCATCTATGCGTCTACATGAACGACGCAAGCATGGTCATACTGGGCTGCACCGAAGTGCTTGCCGGGTACTTCGGGCGAACCCGAGCTGCACGATTGGGAGCGCCGTTGAGGAAGCGGTTGGCACGTTCTGCCCATGCTTCCATTTCGGCATCCGTCATCTGCGGACTCGAATCCACACTACTCAGTGGACCATGATATATGTCGCCACCGAAGGCGAACATAGACTCGCAAAACGCCTCACACGCCGGATCGACATCGTCTTTCGACATCTGTTTCGTCCCTTCTGCTGGTCTTAGAACCGCGTCGTACGCCAGCACTATCGACGCGCCAAAATGCTAGCACAAAAAGTGAATGTGTCGAATTACCAGAGGTGCGAGTGGTCGTTCCATGTCACTGCTCTCCAGCCATGTTGCGGGTCAAATGTGAAATGTGAAAGACTAGTGTTCATGCATCGAAAGGTGTCATAGAGGTGCAGGAGGTACTCAGGTTGTGGATGTTCTCGGCAGGCAACCCACGTGAGTAGTGTGTACAGAAAAAATTGGTGCGACACAAGCGCGATACGCTGCTCAGGTCGCGCCTCAAGCGCTCGCATCACACGTTCTGCGCGGGCAGCAAGATCGTCAAATGTCTCTTCGTCATCAATGCGCTCTTTTGAACGTGACAGGTAGCGAGCATGCACCACATCAACTGTCGCAACGACTCGCGGATCAGTACGCTGTGCACCGACAACAACAGAAGGCAGGATGCGCTCATGTGCATCGGGCTGTATCTGCAGGGGCACATTCGCATGCATCGCTATCATCTCTGCTGTCTGATGTGCTCGTGTGTAGGGACTCGTCAAGACAACATCTACTTGTATCTCTCGCTCAAACCGTCGTGCTGCTTTCAGTGCCTGCAACTTCCCCTCCTCTGAGAGCATCGCTGTATTACTTTCACGGACATTGTGTCTATTTCCTTCACTCTGCCCATGTCGAATGCACGTAATATGTTTTATAGATGAAGCACTCATCGATGTATTGTACATCGAAAAAACGTAGTGGCTCTATTTTTCTGGGGACTCAGTTGCTTCAAGTACGATAAGCTCGAGAATCATGTGCGGATACGGTGAGCGGCGAATATCTGCGCCGCGCTCAAGGAGTACCCGGAGCATTTTTGAATTGATAGCACTATGCACTGCGTCTTTTCCTTGCGCGTAGGCTGCAACAAATGCATACGTGTCTGGCGAGAGTGATGTTTTAAATACTTCGTTCATAGAAGGTGCGCTTCTGAGTAGAAGTACGGCACGCACAAGCTCGAGTAGTCGCGTAAAGAGCATATCGATGTTTACACCCTGTGTGCGTGCGAGCGTGATATGAGAGAGCACTGAAGCGAAGTCACCCTTTGACCATGCTTCAAGAAGTGTTCGCGCAAGTGCCTGTGTCGGAGCTCCCGTTCGCTCTGCTACCAACTCGTCGGTTATTCGTGTGCCGTCTGCAGCTGTAATAATCTGCTGCAAGATTGAGAGAGTATCTCGGAATGAGCCATCGCCAAGTTCGGCGATAGAGTCAGCTGCAGCTGTATCAATAGCAATTTTTTCTTTCTTTGCGATACGCTGCACGGTCTCAGCAAGCACATCACGTGTGGGTCGTGCGAGTGTATATACTTCACAGCGCGAAAGTATGGTCTCAGGAACTTTATGAATATCAGTTGTCGCAAGAATGAAAATGACATGCTGTGGCGGCTCTTCGAGAATCTTCAGGAGCGCATTGAATGCACCTTTTGAGAGCATATGCACTTCATCGAGTACGTAGACCTTGTATGGTGACTCAAGTGGGAGTGTCATCGCGCCATCTCGTAGTGCGCGGATTTCATCAACTCCGTTATGTGACGCAGCATCAATTTCATAGACATCCTTATCTGTCACTTTAAGCGCGCTCGCTAAGATGCGCGCAAGTGATGTCTTTCCAATACCGCGCCCGCCAGAGAAGATATACGCATGCGATGGCTTCCCCGCTGCTACAGCGGCCTCCAAAGTCTTCACAACTGCATCCTGTCCAATAACATCTGCAAAGGTGTGTGGTCGATACTTTCTGTACAGTGAGTGGTGTTCCATATGTATTTATTGTTTCGGTTTTCTTCGTTCTGTAACTATATACTCTTCGAGGTGAATAAGAAACGCAAACGGTGTCAGGAACCGGATATTTCCACTCTCGCCAGCAGGTAGACGCGCAGCATATGGCAGTAAGTCTGGAGGCCATGGGAGTTTTGATTCAATGCCGGTTGAACGGTGCTTGGCAAGTTCACATATTTTCTCAGTCAGAACTCGCGTATCCTCTGTAAGATTTTTGAACTCAGGAGTATCCATCATAAGTTCAATATGTGTATCTTCGTATGGGCTTGTGTTTTGTGCTATAGCCTCAAGTGCCATCATGACTCCATACTATCATGGGCACTTCTCAGGAGTAATAGCGCGCTCTCAGCATCATCTGTCTGCATGAGTGCCGTACGCAAGTCACTTGCATGATTCCATCCTGCAATATAGCTGCCGAAATGTTTTTTCATAAGGGCAAAACTCTTAATATCAGCAAACTGTTTCTGGTACTCCTCGGTATGCTCAATGAGTGCTGCGATTCGCTCTCGCGCTGTTGCATGATAGTCAGTGCCGTACCATGGGTTACCGAACATGCCACGACCTATCATGACACCATTGCAGTGTGTTTCCTCATACCGCTGCTGCGCTTCAGCGACAGTTTTTACATCACCATTTCCTACTATCAAGGTAGATACTCCCATGCTGTCTCTCAGGGTAACTGCACGGGCAACAGCACCCCACTGTGCAGGAACTTTTGACATCTCTTTTCTGGTACGCGCGTGGACCGTCAATACTGCGGGCTCTTCACTCAATAATTCTCGAGCCCAGTCTTCAAGGGTGTCTTGGTTCCAGCCTATCCGAGTCTTTACCGAAACAGGAATGTCTGGAGCGCCGCGCTTTGCTGCTTTAATAAGTTCACGGGCAAGCGCAGGATTTTTTATAAGTGCTGCGCCACATCCTTGATTGTTGACTGCATCCACAGGGCATCCCATGTTTATATCAACCCCATCAAAACCGAGTTCTTGCACGATTGCCGCACCCTGCTCCATGTACCCAGGAACGCTAGAGAAGAGTTGCGCGACTATCGGACGTTCAATTTCACTAAAGCGTAACTTTGAGCGCAGCTTGCGCTGACCTTCAGCAGGAGCTCGAACGAGCCCATCGGCGGAAGTGAACTCTGTGAACGTGACATGGGGCTTCCCTCGTCGGGCAATGATAGTACGAAACGCGACATCGGTGACGTCATCCATCGGTGCTCCGACTATGAACGGCTGCGCGAGTGTGGCCCAAAAGTTTTTCATCGCAGGCACGATACTGTAGATATGAAACGAATGCAATCTTACCCAATATCAGCGATGAGCGCGCAATGGTCACTCATGCCGCATTTCATGACAACAGCATGCACAGGAGCAGCACCTGGTGTTCTGAAAATATAGTCCACCATGTACCGCGCAACTTCAGCAGCAACAGGAGGATTGGTGCGCACGCGATGCAGCGGTATGTGCATACTGGATGTATATGTATGCGGTACGCAATCTTCGAAATACTGCGTCAGTGTCTCGTAGCAGGAGTTGTACCCTCGAGGGATATTGAAATCCCCGCAGACGATTGTCGGGGGCATCGTTCGTATATACTCCATCAGTGCTTGAGTATCTGTTTTTTGATACTCACTTGGTTTGTCACCATCCTGTGTCCACGTGTGATGGAGCGTCGCGACACGAACACCGTCTATTTCGGTACTAATGATGCCGTGCTGTATCGTCTTTCTTTTTGTTTCTTGATTTGTTCTGTCCTGCTCTACTAAAGCCTCAGTGGGTTTGTAGTAGTAGTGTACGACCGTGTTTGACTGTGCATGACTACTCATGAGCACTACCCCACGCTCATCAAGTGAGCCATCTGTGCGGCGCTCAAGGATCATCGGCATGAATGTAACGTATGGGAGTGATGATATCCGTGGAATATCCTGTTTGAAAACCTCTTGCATGCAAAGCACATCAGGACGCTCTGCAGCTATAAAGTCACACACAAGTGTGAGGTGTGCATCACCTTCTATGTTTATTTGTACTAGTTTCATTGGAGTGTTTCTTGTTCGTCGTTCACTCCCTCATCTGTCGGCTCATCAGCTGTACGTGATTTGTAGTAGAGACGATTCCCAAAGCGGGCATCAATATATTCAAGTCCTGCATACTTCTCCTTGACTGGTGCTGCTGTGCGCGCAGTGTGAATGGTCTGCGCTACACGTACTGGATCATCATCGAGCAATACGATGATGTCTGGATTATTTTCAAAAGACATCCGCATATCTACACCATCATCAGATATAGAGATTGCGTCACTTTGCATTTCGATATCACGGAATGCAACGACAAACCCTCGGAGACGATTGAAAATTCCGGGGAGTACGTACGCTCCAATAGACTGACCCTCTGTGACACCACCTCGCAGCGCTGGGTATACATATGCACCTGATGCCTCTTCAAAGATGAAGCCAGTTTCATCAGCGTGGTAACACAAGCCTTCTCCAGAGGCATCGCACCACGTAGCAAACGGAATGCGCTCGGTGATTGTTACTTTGACTGTATTCATCCCGTACCGACGCACGGAAATATCTTCAATGCGAGGAAAATCTTTTCGCAGCCGCTCGCCGACAGCTGAGAGGTCTGCGGTCAGTATAGTGTTGCGTGAGTACAACATACCTTCATGTGAAAGCAGTGCTTGGAGTGTCGAGGTTTCGATTTGCGCAGCCGAAATCTGTCTTGTGCCTTCTACGATGACCGATGATATAGCAACTGACTGATGAAACGTGAGCGCGCTCAAGCCCGCAGCACCAAGCACCATTACAGCGAAAGTGGCGTAGAGTACTCCTCTTCTTTTATACGCTCGACGTTGCTTGAGTGGAGTGCGACGTTTCTTTTTTTGAGCAGGTGTTTCTTTGTGTGGAGCGCTTCGATTCACAAAAGCATATCGCTTAAACGACAGCGTTTGCGGGTCTGCTGCGCGTTTTACCGCAATCTTGTCACCACCTTTTCTCAGGTCAACTACTCCGCGTCGTTTGTGTGGTGGTGTGTGTGTCATGATGACAAAGAGTCGAGGAATTGCGCTGTTCCTTCTCCGTGAACTGCATATACGATAGCGAAGAGCTCCTCAAGGCACAACCCATCTGAGACCACCGTGTGAACAAAACGAGTTTTGGTAGCAGTATCAACATATTTTAACCCTGCACGTCGCGACTGAAAGTCATGATAGTACTGTATTCGAGCAAGCACATATCGCTCAGAGAACATCGGTATATCTATCTCATAGCTCTTTACCACTGCTGGGTGTGCAGCGCGCGCAGTCACAACTGAAGTACGAAATGGGATATGGAGTGTATTCAAGAGCTGTTCATAGCATGAGCGAATACTTTCATGCTGTTCGACAGAAATGTCATGTCGAGCAAGGCATACTGACAATGTACCTACAACATGACCAAAAGAGCGCAGCGCTCGGTCACGAAAAAGTTCGACATCCATAAGATACTTTTCTGGAAGTCGCGACTCTTCATAGGTAGAGCCGACATGTGCTTCAAGGAGATATGGTATGACTGATGTGCCAACAAGACCAAACGATGCTTCAGTTAAATATGTACCAACCTCATCTGCGCTTGCGCCGGAGGCAATACACGCATCTCGAGACACGCCGGGCATACTGCGAGCAAGCGTAAAACCAGCTGAAGCAAAATATCGGTGCACGTATGTCTGTAGTGCAAGAAATGAACGGTATGTAGTTACACTCGGAACAAGCCACACATTTTCACCACGAGTCACCTGCTGGATAGACGCACGTGCGAGTACATCTGAAAACACTACGTGCTCTGTCGGCTGGCGTTCTGATCTCCCGACCTCTACTACTGCTTCAGTCTCACTCCCAGTCGGCACAGAAATGTCAGGCATGTTTGGGATGAGCACCATCTCTCGCTTAAAACGCTGCAGTGACTCAGCGTACTGAGCCTCTTCTTGAGCAAGTTCACTCTGTATACTCTGCAGAGAAGTCTGTGCTTGCGCATCTCCTCCCTGTGAAAGACGCTCAAGTACTCGTACGCGCGCTTTCTTCCCCTGGAGAGAGAGGTGTAATTTCTTCCGCTCGTCATCCGCATCTGTCAGTGGCTGCAGGTCAAGTTTCATCCCACGACGCTCAGCTGCATATCGAATAAGCTCTGGGTTATCTCGGATGAACTGAATATCAAGCATAGGAGTCAGTATAAATCATTTTATCGTTTTTGCCGCATGTTCACGCACGGTGTGCGCACGAAAGCTGCAATACTATTTCTTTTTCTTATGTTGTGCTCGCTTCTTACCACGAGATACCTTTTTCACCGGATGAGTCTGTAGCGGTGTATGGCGAAACGCTTCTGTACGTTTACCCTCTTTCAATGTCTGCACAAGTTTCCCCACGTCTTGCGCCTTACTTTTATCAAGCACAAGTAATGCCTCGGGTGTCTCAACCACTACAACGTGAGATAACCCTACAACAGTCACGAGACGTGACTCGGAACGGATATATGAGTTTGAAACATCGCGCAATACAACATCACCAACAATGACATTACCTTGACTGTCTTTTATTGAAGTGTCGTGTAACGCGCTCCATGAACCGATATCGTTCCACCCCATCGATACAGGTATGACTTTTGCCTGCGATGTTTTCTCCATGACAAGTGTATCAATAGACCCGATGACAGGCTCGTCGACTGTTTTCCTCAACATAAGAATGGTCGAGTGTTTTTTCGGAAGTGCTGCTTTTGCCCATGCATGTACTGACGGTGCGTGTATTTCTATCTCACGGAGTAATTCGTCAGCACGAGCAACAAACATACCACTGTTCCAGAAATGCTCACCGCCAATCACGTATTGCTCTGCTCGTTCTGTATTCGGCTTTTCTACAAAGGCTGCGACTGAGCGAACATGCTCAGAAGTGTGTGCGCCAGCGTGAATATATCCATACCCTGTCTCAGGATATGTAGGAATGATGCCAAATGTGACAATACCTCCTGCCTGCGCTTCATGTGTCGCTTGAGTGAGCGCACGCGCAAATGCTTTTGTGTCTTGTATGACGTGGTCAGCAGGCATGACACACACAATAGGCATAACACCCGCTGCCGCACGTGCAAGTGCATGGTGTGCCGCAAGAGCAATCGCTGCCGCAGTACCTCGTGCCTTATTTTCTGCAATAATCGTCACAGTGCGGTTACACACATCAGCATGCTCTTTGATGCGTAGCGCATACGCTTGATGTACGACCACAATCGGCTCGTCCTTAATCGTCTTGGGGATACGCAAAAGTGTTTCCTGAAAGAGTGAGTGCTCGGATGTGAGACTCAAGAACTGTTTCGGATATTCGGCGCGAGATGATGGCCAAAGACGTGTACCAGAACCTCCTGCAAGAATGACTGGTACCGTCGTAAATTTCATACCGCCATCATACCCCAGCGCTGCATTTTGTGAATAAAAGATATCAACGTACAATATATGTATGAATACCAACGCAAAACATCTCTTTTTTGATGTTGATAACACGATTACCCGCAGCAAATCCCCCATTCTTCCAGAACATGAAGCTTTGTTTGTAGAGTTGTCGAAAACGCATGACATGGTCATTGTTTCTGGTTCAAAGCAAACTGATATCTGGGGGCGTTTTACTGATGCGTCAAAGGGCACGTTCTTTACACTCGCGCAAAATGGAAACTACGCGTTTGATAGAAATAAAGGCGAACTCTGGAAACGTCTTCTGAGTGACGAGCAGAAGCGAGCAATCTATGCATTTATAGAAAAAATGCATGCGCATACTCACCCACCCGTTTCAGATGAACATGATTTGATTGAAGATAGAGGATGCCAGATTGCATTTAGCTTCATCGGCCATCATGAGAAAATTGAAATCAAGGAACGATTTGACCCGACTATGGCTGTGCGGCTACAGATACTCAGTGACCTCAAAGAAGATGTGCAACGACTCTCTGATGATTTTGGTATTGAAATGGCAATCGGAGGCACTACGAATATCGACATATACCTCAAAGGGAAACATAAAGGATTTAACTCAAAAGCACTCTGTGATCTGCTGGGGTGGAATATTGAAGATACGCTCTACTTCGGAGACCTCCTCATGCCGGGCGGGAATGACTATACCGTTGTTGGCATACTCCCGACACAGCCGGTCAAAGACTACAAAGAAACGTATGAGTTCCTGAAGCACTTCCGCTAGACTAGAGACAGAACGATAGGAAGCACACCTTTCTGCGCTGTGTCGCGTCATATGTTCCCGGCATTGGTGCGCGGAAAGATTCATCGACACTTTTATCTGCATATACCTTTACCGTACACTGAGCACTGCCAATGAGCATGTCTTCGTTGTAACACTTGATGGCGTAGAGCGTCGTCGTGAGAGGTGACACGCGTTCAGAGCCGAGTAAGAAATTTCTTGCATTGAATCCGACACCTACACTTCGGGTAGCGTCTCTCCCGCACGCCCAGGCAATCGTCGGCCGTGTTCCCAAAAGCATCGTTGTGGGCATACATCGCAATCGCGCATCGCCAAACGGTTTCGGGATGACTGTGTCACGTTTCTCTGATTGACCGAGTTTCTGTGTCTCGGCAGGTGAACCCAGTGGGTCATGGAATTCTGTTTCATCTGTTTCTATAGCTTCATTTTTTGCCTTTAATTTCGCAAGTGCGTCATTCATTTTTTTGTCTGTTGCTGTTTGCTTTTGTGTGAGAGGGTCTTTCACTTCTGTTTGCTTTTGATTGAGCATGTCTGACTGCTTCAGAAATTGTGGCTGCTGCGGAGATGCCTGCGTTGGGGCATATGTTTGCGCTGGAGATGTACTAGTCGGCGCTTGTTGCTGTGGCGCAGGGTTTTGCTGCTGTTGTGTCTGATCCGTCGGTGACGATGGTGGGTTTTGTGTGGCGTATGGAGGCGGCAGCTGTCCTTGAGGAATATCTACATTGGGTCCTGCGACGGGGGTACCCGCGATTTGCATACCTGATGGATTTTTCTTACAAGTACACTTTGTATACTCACTCTTGTCACCACGGCTCGGATGATCGCACTCGGTAAACGAAGTGTAGCTATTTCCTGTTTTATTTTTTGCATTAATCATCAGCACGCCCGCACACTGCTTCCCTACGGCAGTAAATGCACTGTGGTAATCAGATGCATTCCCTGAACCTTCCTCAACAACAGCGCCGACAACATTTGGCTGTCGCAGAATTTCAGTATCTTTCACATTTTTGGAAAGCACATTAATGCCTGCGTTCGCCGCAAGTTGGATAAGTTTTATGATTGCTGCTTTGTGACCTTTTTCAATATAAAAGTCCATGTTGTCGATCTCAATAACTTTCCCTTGCGCTTGCTTTACCCATCCTAACTGCTTGTTGAAGTTATTGAAAAATTCTGCGCTGTTTGGATGCTGTGCTATTTCGCCGTACTGAGCAGCAACACTTGAACCAGACAGCTGTGGACCACCGCATCCACCAAATCTTTTTTCACAGTATGCATTCACGTAAAAGAAAGGTACGGGCCCTGTCTGGTTTAGTCGCTGTGCAAGTGCAGGATTTTGAGAAACATATTGTGCATCAACAAACACTGAGTCAGCGCGCCCTGCATATGAAGTTGCGGAGCCAGTATTTCCATAAATATATGCATGGCACCCGAAGGTTAATGTATTTTTCCCACAAGAACCTCCCTGTTGGGTCGGCTGTTGTTGGGTTCCTTGTCCTGCAGCAAAAAGTACCATGCCTGTTGAGAGAAGAAGTGCGACGATGATGGAGTACGATGATGTCGTTGTATACCTCACAACTTCCATTGTACCGTAAAAAACATCCTGCCTTATGACTCATGCACACTAGTAGAGCGCTGTGGTGCTGCGGATACTCCGTTCATCTTTGCCACCATGCGCGAGAGGGACGCCGTTGCATTTACTGTATGCACATCTGCAAGCGCAACCCACTGAATACCGAGTACGCCGTCATCAGAAACAATCTGCTCTGTAAAAGGAACTTCAACAAGTACGCGGATATCAAAATGCTTATGATTCGGTTCATTACGTTCAGGTCGCTCTTCTATATCATGAATATCAATATCAAAAATCTCTGGAGCAACGAGCGTGCCTTCATGTCCAGTCTCTTCGCGCACTTCTCGCAACACAGCAGCAAAAAAAGTTTCGTCTTCAGGCTCAATATGCCCGCCCGGCTGAAACCACATCTGCGCACCACGATGATGGATGAGCAAGGTATGCGTTCGCGCTTCATTTACTATCCATGCCGATGCGGTAATGTGGCCTGGATTGAAATTTCTTCGTTTCCAAAAAGAATCAGGGCACTGCTGTAGTAGTGCCTTGTACTGAGGAATAAAAAGCCGCTCCTGTGCATCTATGATGCGCGGCTCATATGTTTTTATAAGTCCTGATATGACAGCGCCGTCAAGCATACTTGCAGATTACAGTGTAGTAATCGTAGTGAAATTTCCACGAAAGCCTTCTGTTTCTGCAGTTGGTTCGCCGAGCTCACCTTTTTTAAGAACGAGCGCGCCATTTTCTTCAAAGACACCCACTTCGTCACCCGCTCCAGCAAACCAACAGAGAACTCCCGTCAATTCATGTTCTGATTCAGGTTGCTCAATGACAGAACAAAGTCCTGCAAATGTTCCTGCTTCAATGGTGCGCTCGCTACACTGAGTTTCCCCCTGGGAACAACCAACACGGAGTGCGACACGTGTGCGAGGCATGGAAAGGGATTCGTCGGGAAGTGCTTCTGTAAATACCCATGTAAGCGGTGGCGGAGCATCAGCACGAATCGGCGCTTTCGGCTGCATGTCCACACTCACTCCAGGCTCTACTTGTTCAGAAACAGCAGGCGCTCCTCCAGCTCCATTGGTGAGCAGTGCATTGAACTGCGCATACAGCTCTGGTTCATATGCCTTCACATACCACCCGATACAAAAGAGCGCGAATAAAATACAACACATTTTTATGATGAGCGATTGCATAGTCGAAGCATACCGCTGATACGCTACCGCGACAAGCAGACTTGTGCGGGACAGAAAGGCATCTAGGCTCGGCGCAGGTTACTAAGTAAAATACAAAAACAATTTTACTAAGTGCTCCCCGCTTACAGCGGCTGTACACCTTGGCGGCAGCTTCGTGAGATTACTCACTCACCTGCACGGCAAGGTCTTGCGCGCGGGTCCCACCCCACGCTCACCCTGCCTCGACTGTTTGGGATACCAAACATGTCTCCGGCGTTCGAGCCTGGGAAGAAGTGTGCGCAGACACACTTCATCTGAGCATCGCAGAAAAAGCCGCCAGAGGCGGTTTTTCTTTGTAGTGCTCAGACCCAGGCTCGAACTGGGGACCCTTCCCTCTTCAGGGGAATGCTCTACCAACTGAGCTATCTGAGCGGGTTGTGAGATAGTAGCATAATTTTTATATTTGAGAAGAGGTAAAAATAAAGGGAGCTATGGAGCCCCCTTCCCCTTGTGCACGATGGTAATTGTGGTTACTCCAGCCCATTCGACACCTTTCATCGTCGGAGCGTGTGGCGTTGGGTGCCGCGCGCGCTTCCAATGATTGATATCTTTTGCTTTAGCTTCTGCACCCGCCTGGCTGAGGCCAGATTGATACATAATAGGCTCTGGTTCGCCCGTAAAGTGCACGACAAGGTCAGCTGATGCGTTCATTGGTTTCCCTTTCTCGCTGAGCTGAATGCCTACCCTACGCGCTGACCCTCTAGAATGCAAATTAGCGTTGCGGGATACTCTTCTGGAACTGCTCGATGAATTTATTCATATCTTGAAACTGTCCGCCGACTTGGTTGGTCGCTCCTTGTATCTGGTTCATAGCACCTTGTACTTCGTTCATTTTCTGCTGAGCTGTGTTGAGCATGCCGATAGCCTGCTGTAGATATGGCAACATATACCACAGTGGCAGGATGACAATCGCTGCATATATTGCAATTTTTATGATGCTCCCAATGAATGCATTGCGGCGCTGCGCATGGAGCATGCGATTATTTTCACTTGCGAGCGCATATGTTTTTTTAAGGAGTTCAAATTGTTCTTCGTTCATAGGGAAAGTATAACTCACTCTAAAGAACCGCCATTGGAGCTTCTGTGTACAACTAAGAAGTCTTTTACAGGACTATGTTACGGATAAGCATGATGACCATCATGCCGAGCCCATGTGTACCACTTGACCATATAAGAAACGGGAGACTGAGTAGTGCGTAACTTGCAAGCGCCACGAGTAGTACTGTCCCGAGCGCATGTATTGCACTAGTGCTCCCGACATACAATGGGAAAAATCGATGCATCACCCATGAGCATACTGCGAGATACAGCAGGCTCAGTGAGTACGGTAGCCCAAAGAACAGCATATTTCCACCCATCAGGCTCACATACGAAAAAGCAACGGGCTGAGTATCACCGTACATGATTGAGCTCAAGACAATAGCGAGGTAATTGAATACACCTGCAAGTACACAGAGCGCAAGTGCAGTTACGATTGAGAATGTGCCACTTGTACTGTGTTCTGTAACATCCATGACGCACATTCTACGCCACAATCGGAACAATCAGTATGTGCTGTGCACAGGAGAGCACCTTGCGAGAATGACCACGGGCGGTAGACTGTACTCATGCGTAAACACCTAAAAAAGCTTCATCAAAATCCATACGTCGTCTATGTGTATTTTGCGTCCATACTTATAGTCATGATTGGACTCTTTTGGTGGCCATCACTGCATAGCAGTGTACTCACTCATCCTGAAGGCATGAACGAGCGTGCAATCAGAGACAAGAAAGAAATTGTAATTATCGCTGAAGGAATTGTTGGAAAATGGCAGAGCCGCGATGACGAAAAATATATACGTGAATTTACCCCCCATGAAGTAATTGAGTGGTATGACGGCACAGAAGTATCACGCGACCCATATACACTCTTTGAAGGAACTGAGGTGCCAGAGTTTCTCGTTGCGCACGCTGAGCCGTACATGGTGTACCTCATGATAGGTACTGCAAATAATCAGCCGCTCCTGTTTTCAATAAATAAATTTGACCATCAGCACCTCGAGACATTTTATCTCTCTCGTGGAAACATGCTCAGATACATACGAATATAGCGTTACGTAGTGAGCGCATTGATATCCTTTTGTATCGCCTGAATTTGCACTCGCAGTTTCAATAATCGTTTGAGTACTGGATACGCATGCTCCACTTCTTCATATACCAATGTGTACACACACGGAAATAGTCCTGCATGCTATTATATTTTAATGAAAACATATGGCGCATACGGACTACTTATATGCCTTCCGGCACTTGCAGCAGCTGGCCTTAACCTCAACGCTACGTGGATGCCTTTTGCGATTGAAGGAACACTCTGCTTCATCGCAGTATGTTTGATGATAATTGCCTACCGCTTCGCAACACCACAGTATGTTCGCATGGCACACACGCAACCAATTGTAGCTTTGGTATATACAGCACTGACTGCTAGCATCACCCTGTTCTGCGGTGCCCAATTGATTCGACTCCTTGGAGGCATCTTCTACGCATGCACATTTATAACTGACTCAAATGCATTTGCATATCAAATGCAGTACGTGCTGCCAAACTTCCTTGGGGGCATCATCGCGAGTTTCACAGCCATGGTCGGCATGTCTTTTGCACTTGGATGCTTCGTAGTGCTTCCACTCATCGTCGTACTCCAGCGAGTACGGAGACACTAGTACCACTCCTTTGAGCACAGTGATTGATACTGAGTTGTCCTCATGAGGTCAGCTGCAATCACTTCCCACGATGCGCCTTTTTTGTGTGCATCAAGAGATTTCCCAAGCGTCAAAGAGTCTACTTCTATACCAAGGAGTCCGCGATACAGCGCCTTTCCTGTGAGCTCATCTGAAAGTGTCGTTGAGACTTTTTTCCACTCTTCGGTTCCAAGAAATGCTTCTGATATTCCTTTACAATCAAGAGAATTGGACGATGCATTTGCAAACCACGAAACAACTTCATCATAGGTGCTCGGCTTGCGCCCATACAAACCTTCTATGTGACGCTGCACAAGTCGCTGCAGCGACGGCGCAAGCTGGGACCACGTACGCACCTCAGCGTCACGCTTTGGCTGTGAATCAATATAGAACCAATATGCTTGGGGTGATTCGTCAAAGTTTTTTTGCGGCCACTCACGCTTTTTTGCATCGTACCACATCGGCCAGCGTGCATTGAGTCGCTTTCGTTCAGGGATAATGGTGATGGAGCACGCACCACCTGAATCACGTTTACAGCTTATAGTTGGTGTTTTAAACACTCCTGTGGTTGGAACGTCTATTGTCCCTGACGACAATTCTTTTCGGTCAATACTCACTTCAGTGGTTGGAAGTCGCAGCCAACCACGAACTACACCGACTGCTCCTCCTTTGATTCCTCCAGTGAGTGGTGTTGCGGCACCCTCAATAGGAATAAAGAATGGATCAGTCCCCTCTTCTGCTTCTTCTGTAATGCCTCCTTCGTAGATATGGCTTGTCGTAAATCCTGGCCATGTACGATACTCGTCATTAGTAACAGCGACGAGCAGGTTATCGCGAGCAAGAGTTGTGTACAGTGTTTTTCCGACATATGCAGGTGCTTGCGGGAAGTCGAGACCACCACGGATAAGTGATAGTTCATTTTTTTGTGTATCGTATTGCGCTATATACCCTGAATTGCCCTGGAGTAATTTGTTTGATTCACTCACGAAGAGTAGTGTCCCGTCAGCAAGCATACTCATACTCTTCGGGTTCCAGATACCATCGACAAGCGTCTTGGTAATACCTGTTATCTCTTTTACACGAATCTTACCCGAAGTGAGAGGCTCACCTTGTGCTGAGTACGTACCTCGCTCAAGCCAGTATATTAGCCCCTTGTGTTCAACAACTGCCTGAGGAGCACTTACTCCAGTGAGCGCGTCTTCTGTTTTTTGCGTTGCGGGATCGTATGCAATCAGTTTGTTGTCTGCTTCAAGTGCTACGTATATTTTTCCATTACTACCAATGGTCACTCCTCGAGGCTTGGTCAAATTACTCACAGCATCTTTTACAATTCCCTGTGATGAAATACTTCTGAGTGCGCCGGTCTTTCCCTCACCATCGACAGTCATATACCGCGTACCGTCTGGAGCTATCGCAAGCGCATATGCTTTGGGAGCACTAACCGCAAGTGAGACTGTAGTTGCAGTTGCTGGATTGAAGCGCACCAGTCGGCCTCGAGTATATTCGGTAAAGTAGAGCGTACCTGAACTATCTGCAGCAACAGCAAAACTGTGGTGGGCGGCGACAATTGGAACGATACCACCTTTAAACTGGGTATCAGAATATTTACTTGCATCAAGCGGCGTGCCCACGAGTGGTGCTGCGGCAAGGAGTGCAAGCGTCGATACGAGCGATGTTATGTATGAAAAGAAACTTTCCATTGCGAAAGTATATCACGCCTCTTTTGGAGTCTCTATTTCATCATCTGCAATATTAGGTCGTACGCTAATGTGCGTTCCGCTCCATTGCTCCCATACTTCAGGCGCCACCACCCCTTTGTCTGCGTAGAAATGAGCATCAAACGCTCGCTTAGATATATTCATCAGAGCGTCATTGAAGTACATAGTTTGACGAATCTTCATGACACGAATAAGCTCTTCTGCGTCCTTGAGTTCTCTATCTCGTGCTGCTTTGTCGTTAGGAATACGCCCTGATTCCATACCTATTTGTCTGCTGACAATGTGCGCAAATGTTTCGAGTGTTGATGCATATGCATTTCGAACCATACTCACGTATTCATGCATGCAGATAATGCGGTGAGTCAAAGAAAAATCTTCACTCACATGAGACTTCGGAAGATCTTTTGAAAGAAGTAAAATAGTATCAACAGCAGAGCGCATAAAGCGTTCATACTCCCAACCAGGACAGACCTGCGCAAAATCAAATGGCTCACCGAACAGCGGTGAAGTGTTGAGTGCAGTGCTGAGCTTCCTACATTGTTCGTCGGCGGCGATAACGTAGTCTCGGACTGTT
Source organism: uncultured Candidatus Saccharibacteria bacterium (assembly GCA_964398775.1). Taxonomy (GTDB): domain Bacteria; phylum Patescibacteriota; class Minisyncoccia; order Phycocordibacterales; family UBA2100; genus CAYNND01. The sequence continues at coordinate 109,177 of CAYNND010000001.1, forward strand.
GTCTGCTTATACCCTTCTGAAATCTCTCGTATAGCAATAATAATGTCATGATGCTCCTGCGTATGAGAAACTCCGTCCCATGCAAAAAATTTCTTCCACAAAGCATCGAGTTGCTCTGATGGTAGCGCAAACTTTCTCAAGTCTTTTCGTATATCGTCAGGTATGCGTTCTGTCACAGTTCCCCACCCATCATTGTATAACGCAAGGGATGCATGTAGTGCGCGGCTCAGACGAATGCCTTGAGTTGAGGTAATTTTCATATCTGCAAACGAATCAGTTTTGTGTTGCTTAAGCACACGTCCTTGTCCGTCTGCTCTCCCTCCTGCACGCGGCGTTGTCCAGTGAATTGCAGGAATAATCACTTTCTGCCCAGATGCATCAGGAAATGGATCATCAAAATCAACAACATTGAGACCTGCTCGAACAGCACGATGTCCTATATCAACATCTTCTCCAAGCTGCTTCCCTGCAACCCGCATCCAGCCCTTCAAAATATCGTATGCGCGACCCGTCAGTACCGTACCCGCTCCAGCTGTTTGAGTAATCGGATAGAGCGAAGGACGTCCCCCACTTTCCTCATCACTTTCAGTGTATTCTTCTGACTCTAACAAACCTTCTTGAAGCTTTACAAGCCAGTCATCTATCATTCGAGTGATACTGTGAAGGTTCCCAATGTGGATACTATTCATAAACGGTGCATACTCATGTGCGTGCATTGATTGCATGTCGTAGAGGATTTGCAAAGCAGCAACATCAATCGGAAAATTTTGAAACGCCTTCCGAACTCGCTGCAGTGATTTTGCGTCAGGAACTGTTTCTGCATCAAGTGTGTATAGTAGACCAGAATCTGTTTTTAAAAGTGGACGAGCAACTGCACCACCTTCATGTCGTGCAATTGCCACTGACATATCTTCTTCAACGAGATAGACAGGAATGATTGGCACCCCACTTTTCTGAATGGATGCAACCATAGCGTCGAATCGATTTCCAGAACCTTCTGTTGCGCGGGCATCTTTTTTATCTTGTGTTTTGAGCGTATATGGACTATTGAGCCCAGCCACGAGTGCAAAAAGTTTTGCATTCTCGCGCTGCGCAGCGTGCGCCTCTTCAGTGTCTCCTGGGGCGTGGTTTATTACAACGACGATTCCATGCTTTCGTTCTGGATGCTCCGAATCAGTAAGCGCAGTCGCCTTAAAGAGCGTGTAGAGCAAGTGCCCCCACTCACGATGTGCGGGGATGATGTAGACGTCGTCGAGTGAACCTTTGAGCTCCTCCGCGCGTTCACTGACGTATCTACCCCGCTCAAATTTCATACAAGCATTGTATCACTCATTGCGAATAGATTACGCGTGCGTGTAGTAGATAACAAAAATACCAAGAAAAATAAGCAGCCCGCCCATGTATGTCTGGAATGAAATAACTTCCTTGAAAAAAATGTAACTAAAGAGCGCAATGAAGATTGGGTATGACACTTCTATCATCCCGGCAAGGGTTGCGTTCTTCCCTGCAATTGCAAATGCAATAAGAAACTCACCAAGCAAACCTGCGACTATTGCACCCAAGAAATACATACTTGCTGGAGAATATGCTGTAAGCGTTTTAATGTCGACACCAAGGGTCCCCATCCAAAACGCAGCGACGAGTGCTACAGTCCCAGTAACAAATGATGAGATGGCAACAGCAGTGAAAACTGATATATGTTTATACGTTTCAGCACTAAAAACATATGAGAGCCCCCAGAACATTGATGCACCAACTGCATAGACTATCCACATGCATCAAAGTATACCAGACAGAACTTGCGCGACTGAAGGTACGCTAACTCACTTGTTTTTCTGAGCAGCTATACCCTTCAGGAATTGGTGGCTCACTGGAGATTGAAAACGGAAGCTGCTGTCTACTGAAGAGTTGTGTGTGCTCAGTGTGGTCTGCTTCAGTTCTTATAGATAGCTCAACGAGCTGTTCATGCTCCGCAAGAAAATCTGCCGGAGACAGTGTAAATGTTCCTGCAGCATTGCGAGAGAATGCAATATTTTTGAGTATGGTGCCGCGTGGTGCACCTCCCGCGTCTCGCTCGAGCACGCACGCAAACACATCGATATGCTGAGCAATCCCAGCATTTTCAGGATGCACAACGATAGGGGTTTGATACTGAATACGAAACCTGTCAGTACGTCGCTCAATTGTCCGAGGCTCAATCGTTGCAACGAAACGTTCTGGTGATTTTTCTTGTCGCTCTTGTGAAGAAACTTTCGTACCGGTAAGTGCAAGCGCAGCAAGCCCTGCGAGTACGGTCCGTCGTGGTAGATGTTGGGCGCCTTCTTTCATTGAGAAAGCATATCACATGACGACACAAGAGGCTGTGTCGTGCCGGCATGTAGTACATTTCTTATCGCTGCAAAATGAGCGTGTGTGTTTTTGGAAGCGCTGCTGCAAAGGGGCACCCCCATGAGCGGAACGACTTTCCTGATTCAGGTACTGCGGCGATGCAGTAGCGCTTACCATCGGCATCAGAGACATACAGTACGTGCTCATACCCTGGTACACGATTTACTGGAGTCAGAAAACCATTTTTTGTTGCCAAGAACACTTTTGCGATAGGTTGAGGCGTGACAGAAATTGGGTACTTTTTGCTGATTTCATAATACCCCTCAAGCATGCTCCTAAATGGGGCAACTTGGCGCGGCTCCGACAACGATAGTTTGTTTGTATCAACTGTACCATATGCATACATCTGATGTGTCGTGCCTTTCGCCACCAAAAAGAAATCACCTTTGAGAGGGACCTCAGTCATCGCGGTACTTTTTGTCTTATCTTCAGTCGCTTTTACATACGGAGTCTGCACTTCAAACGCAACCCAAGAACCTCCACTGAGCGTGCATGGCTTATATTTGAGGAGGCCTGTCCACACTGCGATATATTCATCTACTATCGCATTCTTCTGCTCAATCTTGAAACCAATGCATGTTTTCTGTGTTGATGTGTCAGTCTTGTAAAACATATCCCCGTACATATCTTGTACTTTCTTAATAGTTCCCGATGGAGTGCTTTGAAACTTTTCAGTAAACCCAATGACGGTACGATAACTAGTGACTGATGGCGCTAAGGGGAGCGGCTTTTTTTGTTTTTGGTCTGAAGTGACTCTATGGATAACATCACTCAGTGTATCGACACCATCTCCGACTTTGATAAGTTGCTTGTACGTTTTTGCTCCATCTACATTCACCGAACACTTGGACTGGATATGCTTTAATGTTGCACTACCAACGCCATCCTCTATAATCCCCACTTTCTTCTGGTACGCTGCCACGACACCCGCAGTATAAGCATCGAGTACTCCAGGAGTTGCTTGACGTGAACTCAAGCCCGCGCGCATCGCAAGAAATAACTGCAAGGCAGAGACAGACCCTTTTGTTTTCGCGTCAGTATCTCCGACACGCAGCATTTGCTGCAGAGGGATACATGGCATGTTTTGAAATGGATTCTGTTGCTGTGCATTAGCTACCGTGGTGGCTGTCAGCACTAGCACTGTAACAACAGCACATACATATATGTTTTTCATGAAAAAAGTGTACCATGAAAAGCGCAGCGTCTGATGCATATTGCTGCTAGATATGCATATTCGACACCTACTTCTTTCCACCAAGTATTCGCACTTTTCTTTTATCCATTTTCTGCTCATGGCGGCGAACACGGATATTGCCCGCCATCTCAACTAATTTTCGCCATATCCCTTTTTCACTGTCGGGGATACTAAGTGCAGCAATCTTTTTCTGCAGCTGTGCAGTAAATGCATCATCGAAGATCTGGTGCTGTTCTGCATTAATAAATGCATTCATAATCTCTCTTTTTATAGGTGGCAAATGACTGGTCACATCTCTCAGGTACATATCAATATCACCTGTAAAATATGCAGAAATGAATCCATTTTCAATTGTTGCTACATCAACTCCCGTATCTGCACTCAAAAGTGAGCAGATACTCCCTAACACACTCATATTGTTCTCGTAGAATGTTCGAATCTTGTCATAGTGATTGACCGTATCCTTTGCAGTACCAGTGCGGCGCAGATACTCATCCATCACCCGAACCGTAAGAAATTGAGTCATCGCCTCAGTGAGTACTTCTGGCGGCTGAAAATCTCTTGAGAGTATGTGTAGTGTCTCATGAATAATTACCATGAGTGGTGGGACTTGTGCTTTTTCTATTTCTGTTGGACTCACAAGAATGAGGTTTGCGTTCCCAGGCACTCCTGCGATTGAGCCGATGGTGTCGTCTACTTCGATTTGTATACCTTTTCGCCCAAGGCTATCTTGGAGCTCTGCAAGTGATACAGGTGCGAGCTGCGCACGAGTACGCATTTCATTAACGATACTGAAAAATACTTGGGCATCAAAGTCTGGGCACGCGCTGTTGCGCATGTCATATACCCTATCTTTCTCAAAGGGGAAACGGTTTGAAAGCAGCTGCGATGGGTCAATCTCGAAACGCATAAAGAAACATTAATTTTTAGGTTTATATTCTTATACAACACACAGCTTTCACTATACGCGCAAAGTACTACCTCTCCGTGTATCCATTCATATTGTACCAAACGCCACGACACAAAACCAACGAAGCATGTTACGCTTACCATATGAAACAAATTAAAACGTGCATTATTATCGTCGCTGCATTTTTTAGCACCCAAGCACATGCAATTACTCAGATATACATGCCTGATTACTGGCCGACTATCACAGGAAGTAACGCACTTATTAAGCACATTTCGACAGACTTTTACCCTGCTCTAATTGGGACAGTGCCGCTTATTACTCAATACTCAAAAAGTGGGACTACTCAACTAAAAAAAGATTTCACACTTGTGAATGGTTCATATGTCTGGTCAGATACATGGTATATGAAGCGAGCTGCGTCAAAATTGATTGAATTCAGAGATGACTATCCAACACCAACTGGCACTCAGGCGCTGGTCTATGAACCTGGCAAAGAAATCAACTGGGGTGGAACATACACGATTGGACAAGAATCTTCATTCAGTGTTGTTGCAGATCCCGCTCAATCAATTGGCCTCAACGCGACTGACCCATGGAGGTATGCATTCCATCATTTCAAACTTGAAAACATTCTCCCAACCTTTACGACTGGTGGAAGTACGTACTCAAACGTTGCAGTCATGTATCACTACCAAATAGTCTGCGTTGATACACAGTGTAACTATGTAAACGGGCCGCAAAGTGCAAAATTCTATGAAATTCGCTTTTGGCTAGCACCACAGAAAGGTATTGTTCAAACTCAATACATTTATGTAAGCGATGGTGGAGAGAATAGAAATGGCCGAGTTGATTACGTTTCAAAGATGTGTACCGGACCAAATACTCAATACTACTGCCCTAACTAATCTACATATACTAAAAAGCCGAGCGGATACACACTGCTCGGCTTTTTTTTATTGTTCTTAACTACCAATACATGGTGCCGTAGTCTGCGTACGGCTGATAGTAGGAATACTGATAGTCATAGTAGTAGGTGTCGTAGTAGTACGTAGTGTAGTAATAGGAAGGATAGTAGTAGGAGTACGTATACTGCGGGTAGTAGTCATAGTTCTGGCATGCATAGTACCCACATGAATAGGAATAGTGCGGATATGATACTTGATACGCAACAGCACTGTATGGCAGCAGCATCGTGAAGAACATAAGACCTGCGATAGAGGCTGCGATACTGGTACTGGTGATGCGTTTCATCTAGCCACTGTATATGACTCAAATGAACTCACGATTAAGTCCCCTGAGGTCGGACCTTACGCATTCTTATCATTGCAGCGTGACTTCGGGCAGAGTGTCTACGTGAGTACATTTTGTACTAATGTCATTCTCGTCGATAAGCCAGATACCTTTGTTCTTTCTCTTCGTAAACACTGTTATGTGCGCTGGCTGGTTTTGGATACGAGTATCATATGCACTTCTCATCTGCTCAAAAAAACCATTTAAGCCTTGTATGTTGCAGCACACGACGATGGATTCATCTTCTCCGTCCTTTACCCGCAACCATGCGCTACTCAATGTGCAACCAATCTGTACCCCAGAATAATAGCGGTCAAACCGTTGCACAACTTCCTCATGCGGCAAAGTTATGCCAAGTCGTTCTTCAATTTTTCTCATACAGACAAGGCTGACATGAAAATCATCTTTCTTCTGAAGTCCGAGGTGCTCATCAGGCACACCAGACAAGAGCACCGGCACATATATGGTATGTGAATCACTGTTGTACTCTGCCCCTGTGTTTGAAATCTTCATACATGAGTATCAAGTGCTAACGTTGCTATACCCTTCTTTCATCAACGCCACACCTTACGATATGCAAATTATACCACATTCTCCACTCGATTTCGGTTCAGTACAAAATAGTGACGTCTCTATATTCTCTCATGCCACATATATATCGAAAGAAATACTGCGATTACTGCACTGAATACAGCTGAGGAATACATTGCAAATTTCAGCGCATAGAATAAATGAGTGAACACATATGCTCCGTAGCCATCTATAACCTCGATAAACAGCAGGAACAGGGAAAACCCCATCATGGACAAAAAGAATGAAGCAGTTCCACTCAGCAATGCGTAAAAAAAATGCAGCGAAGCGCTTATCCCATCAATACTTCGCAGTGCGTCTAAAGCGCGCTTGATTGCAACTCCACCACATGCCAGTATGAAAAAGAGAGATTTTACATCTGGTAGGACAGGGAAAAAATAATCAACTAATGCAATGGATGCAAACACAGCAACGAGCGCCAATTCATACATACATTAATTATATCATGTCAGAAACTCCTGAGGTCGTACCCAGTACCCTCTCCTGCCCACCCTGTATCGTGCTAAAAAATTAATTGTGCCTGTCCCCATTATCTAAATTCTCGACAAACGTTGCAATGTTTTTCTATATCTTACAATAAATTCTGCTGAAGTATAATATTCACCATCATAAAAGGCACTACTATCAATATTATCTTTTTCAGTTAAGTGCAGATCTTCTCGAATTGTTTTTATTATGCCCATATCAACTTCTCGCCCTTCAGCCAATGAGGGAGGTATGCGTGATGAGTAATATTTTTTTGTACCAAAATAACCAGCAGGAATTGTTCTTGTAATACCGTTCTCGTTATCAAACGAACAGTCAAATGACTGCAGCACTTGTTTTAATTTCTTCAGTTTAATTGGCCTCTCACCTTTTTCTATTTGCTTTGAATGCTCTCTGATCCAACTTGTTAGTGCAAATACTTCCGCATCTGCATGTCTTTCGTATCTTTGGTCATGAATTTTGTGGTCTGCGAGCATTACAGACATTTGAAACAGCTCATCCTCTGTGCAAGTAAGTGTAATGTTGTGCCGATCAAGAAAAACTAGCATTGCCACCATTGCTGTTCTTTTATTGCCATTGTGAAAAGGATGGTTGTGCGTGAGAGAATACATTATTGCTGCAGCTGCTGAGTGCACTGTCGGGTACTTGAGCTTCCCTTCAAATTGTGTTGAACCGTGGTGCACAGCTGAAGAGAGTAACTTTGCGTCTTTGATACCTACAGGCGTCATTGGATCATTTGATCTATTATAATCATTAACTAATTCAAGATAGATTGATGTAATATCGTTATCATTTAGAAAAATGAGAGACGGGTGCTCTTTCCCTTTTCTGCTAAAATCATAACTTCGTTTATCAATAAGCTTTCTCTCAGCCGATTTAACTTCTTTGATACTTGAGGTATTTTCTTTTTTTATTCCATTGATTGTAAATTTAACTAGGTTGAGATCTTTCTTTTTTATTATTGAATTATCACCAACTAAATAAGAAAATTTATTTAATTTAGAGTGATCCCAAAGACGCAACAAAAGTACGTCCGAATCAATTTTGTGACTTTTCGCCACAAACTTTAATGTTCTCTTGTTTTTATCCATAATATCTTAAACAAAAAGAATCGGATGCAATGCGAGGCGTGCGAGGAAAAGATTCCGAGGCGTACTTTGGGTACGGTGAGGAAACTTTTCCGATGCACAACAAAGCAGTGCGCCGATTCTTTTTCGTTTAACTACAACTCGATTTCGCAAGTACCTCCAGCACAAGCCAACTCCTTCTTCACATCCGTATTATCCTTCTTCTCATATACGACAATCTTCGAGTAGTCGATCTTCTCATACTGCTTCGCAAGTGCCTCATACGTCTCCTTACTGCACTCCTCCATCGGCGCTAAGCGGTAGACGAAGTCTGTACGTGGCAAGAATGAAAGTCCTCCGACAATCTCCCAGTTCTGGTAGAGCCAGTTTGCAACAGCAAGCCACTCGTTGTCCCCTACTGATACGGTGATAGATGGGTTGTGCTCAGTGAAGCTAGTCTTCACCATCTTCCAGTACTCGAGCTGCTCAAGCGCTGAGAAATCGTTCTTGAACTTTGCATTGTCTGGCGCCTTGACTGGGAACTCCATCACATAGGTATGTGCAGTCTCCATGGTCTGTCCGACTTCTGGGTGATATGGCACGCCCTGGTCGCGGAGCATACGGAAGAGTGAGTCAGTTGCTGAAATACGAATGCGCTGGATGTAGTACGGCGCAAAGCGTGGGTGCATACCTGATGCTGTATCAAATGTCTTTGAGACAGTACCTGATGGTTTCACCGCAGTAATCGCTGTTGAAGCGTTGACTCCAAATCGCTTTGCATACTTTGCGTTTGTCTTGACTGACTCATCGCGCATTTTCTGCATTGTTGAGGCGTTGCGTACTGCAGGACTATCCCACTGACCAGTGATAGAAACTCCGAGGAGTCGCTCTTCAGAACAGTTCTCAGTCCACTCCTTTGAAAGGTACTTGAAGTTCACGAGTGTTGACTGGTAGGTTCCGAGGATGGTTGCAATCTTTACCTTACGCAAAAGTGTTGCCTCTGTATCAGTCGAACGTGCAATCACTTCTGAGAGGTTACAGAACTGCTTAGACTGGAGGATGATTTCACCACATGGGTTTGTACCGAGCTGACCGATGCCACCGTTGTACTTCTTCTTCAGGTAATCGAGACGGCGCTTCGGAAGACTCTTCGTGAGTGAGCCACGGTTGAAGATACCACGCTCTCCAGACTTAGACTTCACGAGTGCTGCCCATTCATCGAGGAATTGTTCTGATGATGGTTTGTCCATGTACACTGCTGAGTTGTTTGCCATTGAGCGCTGCATATCTGTGAGGAAGAACTGACCCTTCTTTGAGTCGCGAAGTTCTGCATCATCGAGGTCTGAGAGACTAATCATCGCTGAGCGGCGTACACCACCTGCGACAACACATTCACCAACTTTACAGATGATGTCGTGTGCTTGGAGGTTCGTGAGGCGCTTACCCTGACGAGCCAAGATAGTAGAACGTGCAAATGAAAGGAGTGACTTGAGTGGTTCAGGTCCTGATGCCTTTCCTCCCATCACTTTCAGTCTCGCTCCAGCAGGTCGTATCGCTGAGTAGTCGAAGTCGACATCCTTACCGCCGTACCATGCCTTGAGTCCGTGTGTGAGTGCGTCACACCAGCCCTCCTTCGAGTCGACAACAAGATGTGTCTTCAACTTCTCGCCAGTCTGTCGCTGGACGATAGGAAGCTGCTGAATGTTTTCACTCTCGACTGAGAAACCAACACCAGTACCACACATCGAGAGGTACATGATTTCAGCGAAATCACCAACCTGACTTGGCGCAATGTATGAGCAGTTGTACACACAGACGTTGCAGCGGCGTGCTGGGTCACCTGAGAACTGCATCGCACGCATACTCGGCATCACTTCCTGCTTCAAAATCGCCATACGTACTTCTGCGTACTCTTTCTCGGTGAGTTTATCCTTGAGGTTCTCTTTCATGAAGCCCATGTATCGGTCAACTGACTCGACCCATGTCTCTCGGCGCTGCTCCTTCTCTATCCATCGCGCATAGGTGCGGAGGAATACGAATTCACCGAGTGGGTTGTTCTTGAAGTACTGCTTACTTTCAGCTACGAGCTTCTTCACATGCTCTGGAACTTCTACAATAGACTCTGCACGCTTCTCTGCGCGTTGTGCACGGTAGAGAATGTATGACTTTGAGGTGTTGACGTAGTCAGAGAGAATGAGCTGGCGCTCGACTTCATCCTGAATACCTTCCACAGTCGGCACGAAGTCTCGGTGCTTGCGTGCAGTACGCACCAAGTCACTCGCAACTTTATGAGCAACCATGATTGCCTCCTCTTCTGAGCCCTCTTGCGCTGCAACCATCGCCTTATAGATGGCGTTTGCAATGCGACCAAATTCAAGTGCTATAACACGACCATCTCGCTTCTTAATCTTGGGAACGAATTTCTGATATCTCTGATTGTCTGAATCCTTGATAGCGATTGATGCTGCCGCCGCTCTAAGAGCGCTTTCTGGTGTCATACGCACAATATATTAAACTGGTTAAAAGTGGGCTTCTCGAAGGAGCAAATTCCTCTTGAAGCGTTGACTTATAATAGTGGTGAAAGCCCCCCAGTGCTAATCGAGTAATCCACAGCTTGGGTATGGGATAACATTCGAGCGGAGCTGTCTACCCGAGTTACTTTTTTATGGCTTTTTGCATGGGTATTTTTATATATCTAAAAACTACTTTTTCAAAATAATCGAGAGCTGATTGTCAAATTATCCACAGCGCAAAACATGGCGTTTGACGGCATGAAATTTTGCTTGAAAAGTACGTTTTCCGCTTTGCAAAATACTCCACAATTACGTCGAGGAAAGCAGCGCTCTGTAGCAACGAATATACAGCTCATCGGCGATGACTGGGATGCATTTTTCCTCTTCGAGGAAGGCTGCGTGGTGTATTTCTGCAAGAGTGAACCATTCAAAGCCGTCTGACTTCCCTGTTTCAGGGGTGAGCACTTCACCCGCTTTCAGTCGATAGCCGTATATCATGCGCCAGACATTGTTGTGGTAGCCATTGTAGGCATCTCGCGCTGGGATGCGCAGTTTTTCGATAGGAATCAAATCTGCTTCAGTAAGTACGAGCCCGAGTTCTTCACGTGCTTCATGAAGCGCTGCTGCGACATATGACTCACCGAGCTCAACATGCCCGCCAACAGTCGCATCAAGATACCCCTGCCAAGATCGCGCTCCAGCGCTCCAGCGCTCCTGCGCTGGAGCGCGATACGTGTGCCATCAGTCACAAACACATGCACTTCGCGATGCAGAAGTCCTTGCGCATGTATATCACTGCGCTCAGCGGTACCTATCACCTGGTCCTGTTCATCAACGATTTCGAGAGGTTCGCGCATATTATTTTACAAATTCACTGCCGATACCTGTTTTTGGAGCTTCGACATATAGCTCGTTAAAACGATTCATGCACATCTCTACCATAAGCGGGCCTGGAAGTGATTCACAGTATGCGACTCGCTCCGAGCGAGGGTTTTTGAAGAAGAGACCCACACCCATTGCACAAAAGAACTCATCGCGAGCTGTTGGTGCAAACGCACACTCTTCTTTAGAACCATCTGTGTTGCCGATCCCAAAAAAACACCAATCTCGTGACTCACCGTGGGCAATACGTGCACATGCCGGATATGATTGTTTGTGTAACTGAGCGCGCGGAACCCCACTTTCAGCGAGCACCATCCGGAGATGACTTGGGTAGTGCACAAAACACGTACGCTGCAAAAGCCCTGAAAATCGTTCGCAGTTAAATGCCTTATCAGCATAGTAATGCTCACCTTGCAATGGTCGTCGATACGTAAACGCTGAGTAACCTTGCGCGTACTCCATAAAAACACCAGAGTAACAATCACCCAGCGCTCGACTCCCAGCAACACTCCGGCACAGCGCAAGCGCGCTATCCATCTCACCTCCCTGCATGACGAGTACGTGACCAACTCCATGACAGAGCGATGGACCCATTTCGCATAAATGCTTTGAGAGATTTGGGAGCTTCTCTTGGGAAGCATGCACTGCAGCTTCACTATCAAACGATGGCCCAAGCGCATCAGCCATGTGCGCTGCTATCGCGCCGTGAGTGCAACCATTCCCACACCCAATAACCGTACAGCTGCGAATTGTCTCCTCAAGATCATGTGTTTGCTCGTAACGCACTTGCGCAATAATGTGTTCAATCTTGTGGCATTGTTTTTTCAATTCACCTCCTTCGTCTGCTGCAAAGAGCCCAAGTAGAAATTCTCGTGGTGTCATGTGCGCAAGCGCACGACGAATAATCGCTCTATAGCAGACACCTGTCGGGTCTTGTTCTGAACTATCTTGTGGTGGAAGTACCTGCTCACAGTGTTCCATTTCTGAAAAAAAAGAATGTGTTTTATCTCGAGTATATACCAATGCGACAAAAAAGAGGACACATACAGCAAGTGCAGTGAGAACATGTAATCGCTTCAGCATATACATAGAAGAAAAGTCTACCGCACCTGCGCAGCAATGCATAGTTGACTCTTTGGGCAAGCCTGTAACAATGCATACATGACACTCCGTGGTGCACACTTTTACCAAATGAATGGACTAGGTAACAAGATACTTGTCTTCGATAGACGCACAGATGCAACCCCCATCGACCCAAAAGAGGTCGTGCAGATTCACCGCACACCGACACTCGCTTTTGACCAGATGATGGTACTTCGTGCACCGCGCACCGCAGGGACACTCAGCTTTGTGCAGATATATAATTCGGATGGCTCTGAAGCACGTGCATGCGGGAACGGGACACGCTGTGTTGCGTGGTATCTTGCAAAAGAATCTGAGCTTGCTTCGTTTACTATAGAAACAGTTGCAGGAATACTCGTCTGCGAGCGCGAGAGTGAGTGGGAATATCGCATAGATATGGGCGAACCGCGCTTGTCATGGAAAGACATCCCACTTGCAAAGGAATATGACACACTGAATGTCTCCGTCCTTATGTCCACATCAGTGCATCTCCCTCCTGCAGTGTGTGTGAACATGGGCAACCCCCATGCCATCTTTTTCGTCGATGATGTTGCAACTATCCCTCTTGAAGATGTCGGCCCATTGCTGGAGCGGCACTACCTCTTTCCAGACCGCGCAAACATCTCTTTTGTCACGGTGAAAGAACGAACGCACTTAGTACAGCGTGTCTGGGAGCGTGGTGCGGGAGTGACACTTGCTTGTGGCACTGGAGCATGTGCAGCACTTGTTGCTGCAGTGCGCCGCGGACTTACTGAGCGGAGCGCTCGTGTCACACTACCGGGTGGTGACTTGTATATTGAGTGGCGTGACAATAATCACGTCATGCTCCAAGGGCCAGTCGCACTTGAGCGCGAGCGTATCTGCACACTCGACTAAAACGTTACCTTACTGCCTATCTGTATGTTGTACGCTTCTGCAGTTCCTGAGAGAACTTCGAGTACGTATCGCGCTGGAGTTTCATTGGTAAATACTTGTGGGTACGTGTCAGGATGTACATAGGTACGCATATCTACAATCGTTCCATCTTCCGCAATCCAAAAAATATCAATTGGGAAATTCATGTCCTTCATCCAGATACCCCACTGCCCGTCGCGGTCAAACACAAAATACATACCTTCGTTTGGATCAAGTGTTTCTTTTCCACTTAATCCTTTTACGCGTTGAAACTCAGTCGTCAGCAAGTGCACACGAAATGGGGTGCCATCTATATATGCAGTCGCCTCATGCTCACGATGCATGAGTGAGAAAGGAAGTGTCGATTCTTTAAATACAAATGGCAAGAATGAAAGGAACGTAACAATAAACCCGATGAGCCCGATAATGACCCACACGAGGTGCCGCGGAGAAAGCCAGTCGAGAAAGTTCATATAAGTAGTGTACGTCTGCCTGCTTTGAATGCAACTAGTTGCTCCCCGTACTCATGCGCTTTCGCTCAAGGAGGATACTACCCAGACCTTTGCGAATCGTATTTCGGAGAGTAACAAGCTCAGGATATGCGTAGAAAAATGCTGCCTTTTGGTCTGCGACAGTTGTGCCTTCTCGCTTTGAACTTTCAAGCACGAAGAGGGCAAATGATTCGGCAATATCTTCCTCAGGCGACGTTGCGGCATATTCTGTTAGATACTTGTGCGCTGCGCGCGCGTACACATCTTCCCCACTTACTGCACGAGTACGCTCTGACTCCGGCCAAAAGCGCTGTACGAATGCGTGCAAGTAACTCTGTGCCGTCGCGCAGCCATCACCGGTGTCATACGTGATACAAGTACCACCGTGTACGACCTGTGTTTGGTTGAGTGTGACTATGTGTGCGAATTCATGAATGAGCGTGAGGATATCTTCACGCTTTCCTTCTGCGCCGAATGAGCCGACATTCACGCCGACTGACCAGTATCCATCGCCATCATCATCGTGAACATACGCGAGTATGTCACTTGCAGCATCATCGGCTATTTCAAATGTATTTACATACGCATGCGTAAACGCATCTGGCGAGATACGCGCAAAGAGACTCCAGACACGTTGGTGCCGCTCATCGGCTGTACCATCATTGAGTGTAATACGCTCGGGCTGAGTGACGCGATACGACGCAACAACTGCTGGCCCCTCATCTGAACCAGACTCTGCAAATGCAGCATCACTGTCTGCATACTCGTCTGCGAGTGAGCCAAGCTCTGCATCAATATCCGCTTCAACCGCCTCACACTCTGCCTCATCTTCACATTCAAAATAGCAGACGCCACCCTCCTCGTCATACTCTTCAAACGATGAGCAGTCTTCAGCACTGTCTGCCTCAGTTTCATAGATATATCCATCCTCCTCTGCATCGTCACTCATCCGCTCAAATGCTGCTCGCTGCTCTGTCGCTACTGGATCAGGAGTAACTAAAATGTATATCAGCGTCGCGCCGACTATAAAAGCACCGAGCGCAAGTATGTATGACTTCATTGCGGCAGTATACCAAAGAGCGAATCGAGTGCACGGTCATAAACTGACTGTGCTTCTGATCGATGTGCATCACTAATCAATGAATATTTTTCAAATGCGACACCGCCATTTACCTCAAGGACCGAGAGGGCGCCGAACTCGTCGAGCACAATGTCGACATTTGCAAAGCGCATCGTGAGCGCTTCCATCGCGCGTTTCGCTATCGGCGAAACGCGCGCAAACTCAGCCGCATCAACTGCAGCTACTGTCGCACCGTGAGATAGATTGAATCGAAAGTCGGCACGCGTGTCCTGGAGCTTTGCATACATAAGGAGCACTTCACCATTAAGAACTGTAGCTCGATACTCTTTTACGACTCGAATAAAGGGCGAAAGTGCGACTGCGCGTTCAGTCGCGAAGAGTGTAGTCAGAGTTTCATTGAGCGCCTCTCTCGTATCTACTTTGTAGACATCGTTTCCATTTGTCCCGGTATTTGGCTTTAATACAATCGGAAAACCAACACGTGCAACAAATGCTTCCTGTGCTGCAGCTTGCGCTGTAGTCCAACCTTGGGAATCAGGACGAAGCACTAAGAAATGTTCGACTGCAGGAACCCCATGTCGCTCAAGTATCCAAGTCGTACCACACTTGTCCTTGGCGATAAGATAGTTCGCACTACTGTTGAGGCCAATATCGTACCACTCTAAAAAGCGTGTAGTACCGTTGAGTGTAACCATGACAAGCCAGTCGCCGAAATGACGTTCGCAGTGAGCACCACGACGCTCTGCCCACGAGACAACCGCAGCAATAAAGAAACGATTCTTAGCAGTTATGTGCGCTCCCCCTTCCATCGCGGTACTCTATCATAGGCTCAACCACCTCGCTAAAACAGCTTGTCGCGCTTGATTGCGTACCACATACCAGACATGCAGGCGATGATAAATATGACAATAAAGACAAACGTCGCCTTACTCTCTTGAAATGGCAGTGGGACATTCATACCGTAGAGTGATGCGATAACCATCGGAATCGTGAGTATGACAGTCATGCCAGTGAGCACCTCCACTATGGTGTTCAATTTGTTTGAGAGGATGATTGAGTATGCTGAGCGGATGTTGGTAATAGTACGCCCCACACTCTTTGCACTTTCTACCGTCTGTTGTGTCGCGATAATCAAATCCTCAACTGTTTCTTTATCTTCTTCTCCGAGTCGCAGCCACTTCCCTGAAAGGACACTCTGCAGTGCTGTCGAAGTCGGAATGAGCGCGGCGGTGAAATCATTCACCACTCCTTCAAGCCCAACAAACCGTTCAATCTCTTTGTTTGTAATGTTGTTGATTTTCACCCGTGCGCGGTGCACCTCCTTGCGTACACTCGTGAGTGCGCGGCTGTACGAGACCTCAACTGCACGCATGACAGAAATGAAGAAGTTTGTTTCGTTTGTAGTAAGTACATCATTTGTACTGTTTTTCAGCTGCGTGAGAAATGATGGCTCAGTATGTACTACCGTGAGTACAAACCCGTCTTTGAGCGCTATCAAGATAGGTGCTGTCGTGTCTTCGACACCTTCATTGATAGGATAACGTGTGAAAAAATATGTAACTCCTTCTTCATACTCAACGCGCGGCACTTCAAACAAATCTTGCGCATCGCGCAACAGTGCCTCATCAAGACCTCGTTTATCTACCAATTCAGCAATATCTGACTCAGTGATGTCAGTCGCATGAATCCACACATCTTTCTCAGAAGCTGTCGCCTCTTTGAATGGCGTGTTCTTTTTTGTCCGCTTCAAATAGATAAGCATGCATGCATTGTACCCCTTCACATCAATGCGACAAGCGGCACGCGCAGCATCTGTGAACTTACATCAGTATATGTTTTGTCACTGGAAATGCGTTATACCCTTTCGCTGACATACTCTGGCAATACGCACCAACATCTCGTATCGCAACGAGGTCTCCGATTGCTGCTTTTTTCAAAAGTCGTCGCTCGATGATTTCTGGATTTCCTTTTTCTGGTGTAAGGATATCACCTGATTCACAGTTGTGACCCACCACAACATACAAATCTTTTTCTTCACTATCTGAAAGTACTTCAATCTCGTGCTGCGCGCCGTAGAGTGATGGTCGCAAGATATCATTCATTCCTGTATTGAGTCTCAAGAACGTAAACCCTGCTTTCCCCGTATCAACAATATCTACTATTTCAGCGAGGAGTGTCCCTGAATGTGCAACGAGCCATGTTCCCGGTTCAATTTCAATATGGAGTTTTCTGCCAGTTTCTGATGCAAACTGAGTAAGTCGTTCTGCAAACACAGCTGCGACAGCATGCATGTCAGTTTCTTGTTCGCTGCCGTAGCGATGTACTTTGTATCCACCACCAATATCAATCGTCTCAACTTGCGGCATCTTCCGCACAACATCGAGCGCAACGTCCATCGCTTGACCCCAGATAGCAGGGTCTGCACCTGAGCCAATGTGCATATGCAGTCGGTCAATCATCACGCCAGCTTTATACGCCATTGCGAGTGCTTCTGGAACATATTCATGCCAGAGCCCAAAACTTGAAGTTGTACCACCTGTCGTTGTTCGATTTGTACCACCTGAACCAAGTCCTGCATTGACGCGAAGTGCGACAGTCGCTGGATGTCCTGGTGTCTTTAAAAAGAGCTCGAGTTGACGCAGAGATGTCACAACATAGCGCACACCCTGCTTGAGTAACCCTTCAAGGTCATGTGCTGGTTGCTGACTTGAAAGAGAGATGTTGCGTGCAGGAATGCCGCGCGCAATAAGTTCGGCAGCTTCATAGCTTGAACTAGCATCAAAGTGAAGCCCAGCTTCATGGAACAGTTGTATTATTTCTGGAGCAGAGTTTGCCTTTGCTGCATAGCGAATAGTGACACCGTGTGGAAACGAAAGTGATGTGAGTACTGCAGCGCGTTCTTGTAAATCCAGTGTGTTGTAAACATACAGTGGCGTGCCGTGCTCAGCAGCTGCCTGAGTGAGTGAATCATGATTCATTACTTCAGTGTACACCGCAGAGAGGCACGTGCAAGTATCACTCCTGTTCCGTTGCGATATACACTATTTCTCGTGATGAATCGTCATACTCGACAAGAAGGGCTACTTTCTCCCCCGCCTGAGCAGCAGCAATAACCTTTTGACCGCGCAACCCAATGCGTCCCTGATACCACACGTACTGTGGCTCTCCACGGATACCCTCGACAATGACGAGGGGATATGTGCCCGAAATTACAACCACTTTTGAAAAAACATTTTGTGCATACAGAGACTGCAACAACTTTGTACCATTGAACCAGAGAACATCTTGTAATTTCGAGCGCTCTGTGCGATCACTTTCTTTTGTTGTCTTTGACGTCACATAAATAATATTTCCACGATGAGTCTCATGCATATAGCTGATGACGTCATACCCCACGCCATATACTTTGTTATCTCGAAATAGCAGCGCACCTTGTGGAGTCATCGCAACATACGTGAGCTTGCGCGCATTTTTGAGAAAACCTGCAATGTACGCATGGTAACGGCTGACAACTTCTCCACCCCAAATGACACTCCATCCTGCTTCTGGTTTATATATTGAGTACGCAAGCTTCCCTCCCTGTACCGCAGCTTCGATAATTGAACCCTCGAGTCCAGGTGCACTGACTAATTTTGTCGGACCGACCATCAGCCGTGTTTCGAATGGGTTATTCAAAGAAGGAATGTAGACGAGTGAACTCTTGTATCGAAAGGCATTGAGTATTGTCCCATTTTTTACTGCATATGCTGTTCGCTTCCCGTTAATATACACTGCACTCCCGTAAGAAATAAGTTCACTGCCCGAAAGTGTGCTTGCATTGCATATGTTTTCAGAAAACTCATATGCATGGTCTCCGATATGCGCAACAGAGTGTACGGCGGCATCACTCTCAATGACCTCACAGTATGCGAGTGTCGAAGTGATATCTCCAAGTTGCTCTATTCGATGAGGACTTTCTGCAACGACAACACCATCATAGAGCAGCTCGAAACCGTCACCATACTCTCGAACATACGCGAGTTTTCCTTGCGCGCTCCAAAACGTCCCAATATCTCCGAGGATGGTATAGTCTGCACCATCAACTGCACTATCTTCACCAATATCATCAACCGTGCGCTCTGTCATTTGTATGGGGGCACCTCCCACGTCTGTGACTACGAAATCTGCATGTTTTACGTATGTCTGCTCAAGGGTAGCAGCAGTAGAAATACTGACTCCACAGAGAAATGTGAGTATGTAGAGTGTTTTATTCATACGCTTCACGAATAAACGATTGCAGAGTCTCCACTGCAGCATCTATGTCTGTTCCACCGAGAATCGTGATGAATGCGGTGCGCTCTTCACCGCCTATAGTTTGTGGAATGAGGAAAAATCCATGTGTGCCACCCGCGCCACCAAGAGTCTTTACACCAAGTACGCGAATGTCAGTCGCTTCGACAGTCTCGAGGTCATCATCAAATGTGCTTTTCCCATATGCTGATGAGCGCACCAAGCCTGAAGCAATGCGGAGGATGAAACTTCGATTACTCTCAATATAGAGCATGAGCTGATAGAGATCTGCCGGTGTACTAACGTTTCTGTCTGATACCCCAGCTGGATCGACAAATACGGTAGAGCGCATACCGAGTGATGCAGCCTTTTTGTTCATGACTTCTACGTAGCGTTTTTCGCCAAGTATCGATGCGAGGACCATCGCAGCTTCATTTGAAGATTCACGCAAGAGCGGGAACAAGAGGTCGTACACACGAACTTTTTCTCCGGCCTTGAGGCGCGGCTTCGCAGTATCCACGAGTGCATGCTTGGGAACTGTCACGACGGCATCGAGGTTAATGTATTCTGTTGCAACGAGTGCTGTCACGATGTGCGTGAGTGACCCGAGCGACAACTGCGCATCTCGATTATGATCTGCAAATACAAAACCACTTGCTAGATCTACAGCGAGATACCCTTCTGCATTCAGTTCTGGTGTCTTCCGAGTAAACACTTTCTCCTCGTGTGTTGTTTCTTTTTCAAATACTATGACTGGCATCCCCACCTCAGCGAGCTCAAACACTTTCTGTGCATCTGCATCTTGCAAACGAACACAGCCACCTGAATATGTACTTGAAACACGGGAACCATCCGCATGATAGGGCCATCCGTGGATATAGAAATTACCTTGAAACCGTAAACTCCATGGTTGATACACCCCACTGATACCGGAGCGATGTTTTTCATTTTTATATTCGACAGCATAGATACCAGCTGGCGTCTCCCACCAGGAGCCCGGTCTTCCTTTTGTCGCGATAGGGACCTCGAGCGTACGGAGCCCATCTGTATATACTTCTATGAGCATCGTATCTAAGTTTGCGCTGATAAAGCTTGCCCGCTGTCGTATCAGATCATGCTTTACACTCAAGAAATAATTCGTATCTGCAAACGCTGGATTTGCACCGTAAGTAAACGAGCGCGGCTCAGATGTTCCATGCTCTGCAACATAGAGAGGATATATCTTGGGAGGCTCTTCTGCCGTTGCTAAAATACTCGCAACGGAAAACAGCACGATTCCTATAATACTGAGTGGAAACAGTCCCTGTCTAAGTACGGCAAGCGCATAGAGAGCGTATCGACGAAACCCTGCAGGATGTGTCGAAAGGATGTATGCACGATGTACTTGATGCGCGGAAAAACCATCTGCTGTTAGATCATGCAGAATCGTCTCGTATGTCGCACCACTTTCATGCAGGCGCGAGATGAGATGTGCGAGCGAATCAGCAGTAGTCATGCGGATATTGTATCCTGTTTTTTGGAGGTGTACCTATACTATTCCCCGATACGCTCAAAACGCTGCGCCTGCACACCGTCAACGACTACAGACTCAGTAAACATCGAGAGTGGACGAACCCATGTTCCATGACCCGCGCATGATTCATACACAACAAGTGGTTCAAGTGTCTCACTATGCTTCCCGACGCTCAGCACTATGTATTCACCTCCTTTGTAGTGACGATACCGACCTGGTTTCAAAACACAGTTCTTCCCGTAGACACGGGCAACAACACGTACTGGGGCAGCATCTGCAACGTATGGAAGAGGAACTACCATACACTCAAAGTCACCACACCCAATGAGACGTTCGGTCATGTTTGCGTTTTCGATAATATATATGCCCGCACCGAGTAGTGTCTTATGCTGCGGGAATGGTGCCACATCCGGTGTTGGAGTATCGAGCACAATGCATGCAATACCTGTTTCAACGAGATACGCAGCGGCATCTGCCGTGAGGAGTGGCATGTGTGCAAAATCAAAATACGTATCAGTATGGAAGCGTGCACTCCAGTTAGTCGCAACGACAACAGTCATGCCTCGCTCGATTGGTGCCGCTTGAAAAACAGACATGTCCAGTGCTGCAACCCCTCGTGCATCCACCACAACACCACGCGTATGCATAGATGCAATCGGAAATGCATCTATGGTTGTTCCTCCTGTAAGCATGTGTGCAGGCGCATCTATGTGCGTGCCTACATGCATGCCGCTGTGCACAACATGGTCGGCACATCCATCTGTTGCTACATGCAAAGTTTCAGTAAGTGTCGCCGACGGGTCACCCGGAAAGACGGGCATAGCGGCACGAAATGGATGCGTCAAATCGATATACTCCATAATGACTACTCTGGTCTCTAATAGTCTGCTGAACGTATGACTGTTTCACTGAGGACAACAGTGTCAGGAGCTTCGACGATATCTGCGAGTGCTGCTGCAACTACATCAACACTCAGTGCCTTACTCATGTCACGTGGATTACCCGCCTTCTCAAAGAGCGCTGTTTTAAATGCTCCAGGATAAAAACCTGCGACTCGGATATGGAGTGGAGCAAGTTCAAGCTCGAGTGATTTTGTAAAACCAGTGATTGCCCATTTTGATGCATTGTATATGGTACGCTCAGCCTTCGCGGTAATACCTGCCTGCGAGACGACATTTACTATCAGCGAACCCGCATTCATGAGTGGCAAAAACGCTTGTGTACTGAAAATAACACCGCAAGTGTTTATCGCAAGGACGTTTTGAATATCTTCGGGCTCATTGTCGAGTAGTCGCCCTTGAATCCACACACCGGCATTGTTCACGAGTCGGTCAACACGGTGGTACTTCTCTCGTACTTCTTGCGCTGCAGCTCTCAGAGAATGCACATCTCGCACGTCTGCAACAACATACGCACAACCGATTGTTTGTGCTATATGCCGCGCTTTTTCTTCATTTTTCCCCAAGATGATGACGGTATATGTTGCAGCAAGTCTGCGTGCAAGTGTGGCACCAAGTCCATCTGTTCCCCCAGTAATGACGACAACTTTTCTCATACACCTAGTGTATCACGAGAGGTATACGAGTACGCTACAGGAGGTGTATGACATCAGTAAATACCCCGTCAACTCCGAGTGACTCAAGTACCGCTCTACGCTCCGCAGTGTTTACTGTATACGCCCATATCTCAAGAGAACGGTCATGTATCTGCCGCACGAGTGATTCTGAAATATCATCACCATCATCATTGATATGGAGCGCTTCTACGCCCCATGAGTTGTACAAATCGATTTCATCTTCAGTCGGAGCGCCATAGATAAGTGCGGCGATGCGAACATCAGGCTGCAATCGCTTCATTCGCACGAGTTCTGGTTTCATAAACGATGAGACGATGACGCGCTCGCGCGCAACACCTCCCTCACGCACCGGCTTGTCCAAAAGTTGACTCAGGGCATCAGCAGTTCCTTTCCCTTTCAGTTCAACGATGACCGTAGCATCTCCTGTCGCTTCCATCACTTGTTGCAGCGTAGGTATCCCTGCATCCATAAGCACAAGTGTCGTATGCTCAGAGACACGACCCACACCTTGGTGAGTCCGCTCAAGCGTTGCGTCATGTATAACTACTAGCTCATTATCTGCAGAGCACCATACATCACACTCAACATACTGAGCACCATGAGCGATTGCCTCATGAAATGAACCGAGTGTGTTCTCAAGTTTCAGTGTTGGCACTCCTCGATGGGCAATGTACTTCATGTCACTATAGTATATAGGTACAGACCAAGGTGTACACATACGAGTCCAGCAAATGCTGCGGGCACGGCAATACGCATAAATTCAGGACGTATCTGATTACCAAACAGTACGCGCATGTAGTGCGTGATATAAGCACTATCATACGAAATTGCGGGGTTGAGTTTTTTTCTGAGCTCAAATTCCCAGCGACTCAAGAAGCAATGTCCAAGCATCACCTGCAGAACACTCCCCCCAAAGAGCAGCACGAGGTGCAGAGGATAGAGTGTCGGTATCGCCCACCCGAGCATGATGATACACACTGCAAGCGCATGCGAGAGGAAAATTGTTTCAGCCGCGAGACGAATGAGCAAGCGCTGCATGGATATTTATCGCGCAAAACAGTACAAGAGGCCTGCACCCCCAGTTGATCGCAAACCGTCCATACTACAACCTCGTGAAGGATGCGCTGCATTCCAAGACTTCATCGGTGCTGACTCATCTCTTCCGATGCGGTCATGGTGCCCGACGAGTGCCGAGCCTTCTGTGCTTGATGTCCACCCCGCACAGCTCGTATCTTCTGTAGAGTCACTCGCATAGCCACTTTCAGTAGAGCCTGTCAAAATATCATGTTCATTTGGAGTATCGCCTCGACCATGTACTCGTGTACCGTACTCGGTGAGTGCAGTATCTTTATTTAGATTATTTTCACCATGCAGTGAGTCGACTGATGTTGCAATTATGACACCACGCACGTTGTACCATGGACCTGAGCCGATACGAAGACGGGCATGCACTGCGGGTTTCCCCTCACGCGCAGGAACACTGAGGTATGCTGCCCATGTCTTCCCTTCTATACCCGCTTGAGTCGCAAGCTTCGTACAGTATGCATCTGCACCACTCAACCCTCCGAGGTCACCACCTTTTCCTGGGTTTACACTCGTAACAAAGAAAGAAGTATTTGCATGAGGTGCTTCCGTTACCTGCTCCTGTGGTGCCCGATTTGAAACATATGCAGCTCCAACAAGTACTGCTGCCATCGCGCCGACTCCTATCACTGTACTCATACACACGGCAGTATGTTCTTTGTGCTGATACACATACCACCCAAGGTATGTACCGCCAACAAGCGCTGAAAATGCAACGATGTTAAACCACAGTGGGTGCTGAAACATCAGATGATTTGCTACGCCAGCAAGCACAAGAAGTAGCGCAAGCACCGCTGTGACACGAAACTGTCGCTCGCCTGAGAGCCACGCTGTTACGTATCCACCGCAGAGTGCGCCGACAGCCCAGCCTGCAAGTACCATATAGAAAATCTGCGGCGAGTACATCGCTGCAAATGCTCGCACTGCTTCAATGTCTGACGTATCAAAACCATCACCGAACGGAAATAGAAACGAATTTGTAAACTCAAAGAGCATCATGACCGCTGATGCAGCGATGAAGCCAAGTACTATGGGAATAATTTTTGTTTTAAGCATGGCATCAGTATACCACTGAGCACTATCACGAGGCTAAACGTCGTTTTCGCTGCTGGGGTAAGAAGATAAAATTATGGCACACGATATAACCTACCAACGCAACAAATACGCCCACAATGGTTCGCGCAACCTCAGGAATGAGCTGCGTGTGATGTAGCAGATATGAAATACCGTACCCGACCATAAGTGCTTGGCCGAGAACTAAGAGCGCATACAGAATCGTTGCACGAGAATGAATGGTGGTGTGGTCATGGAAGACCCACAAGTGCAGCAGAAAGTACGAGACTATCGACAGTATGATAAATGACGATATGCCAGTATAGAAGGGTGAGAGTCCGAGAATTATACCTGTGCGAACAGTAGCCAAATCAAGCGCAAATGTGACACCGTTTACAATACAAAATTTTGTAAATTTGTTGAGATGTGCTTGATGGTTGCGCTTCAGCATAGCCCTAGTATACCGTATGCGTTTGCAATGTAAGAAAGGAATCCCCTATCTGTACATGGAAAAGCTATGACGAGGGCGATGTATTACTCAAACAAAAACCCGCCAGATGGCGGGTGTTTTGCTATTTAGCGTCTTTACCGAGAATCTTGTACATTCCAGTACTGCATTTGGTGCATGTACCCTTCATCGCGAAGCGTCCAGGCTTCATCTCTACCTTTGAAGTATCCTTCATCTCTGACTTAGCCTTACACTTCACACAATATCCAATTACTGCATCTGCCATAGTGATTACGTTAGCTTATATAGTAAAAGCATACCCCAAACCTAGGAAAAAGCCATAGTTTGTGAGTTTTACCCTGCTTTACTCAGAAACTCCTCGGCGTACAATGCAGTCATGGAACCGCTTGCATCAACACTCCGCCCGCAGACACTCGATGCTGTCGCAGGACAACAGCACCTCATCGGCACAGGGAAACCCTTGCGAGTGGCGATTGAGAAACGGGAACTTTTTTCATTTATCCTCTGGGGACCGCCTGGATGTGGCAAGACGACTCTTGCGCGCATCTACGCGCAGGCAGTTGATGCAGATTTCTTTGAACTTTCAGGAGTTACTGCTGGCAAGGATGATATGCGCAAAGTTGTCGAGGCACCTCGAACGCTGCTCAACAAAAAGCATCGCATACTATTCCTGGATGAAATCCACCGCCTGAACAAAGCACAGCAAGACTACCTCCTTCCCTTCGTAGAGCGCGGCGATATCCTCCTTATCGGAGCAACAACTGAAAACCCAAGTTTTGAAGTAAATGCGGCGCTCCTGTCTCGATGTAGAGTATTTACATTGAAAGAGCTCAGTGAAGATGCGCTCCGTGACATCGTCAAGCGTACAGATGCAGTAAGCGATACTGAGAGCGCTGAATGGATTGCGCGCTACGCTTCAGGTGATGCACGCCAAGCGCTAACGATTATCGAAACAACACAGAAACTCTACGGAGCCGTGACCATAGAGCACCTGAAACAAGTTGTCGCATCAAACACAGTGCGATACGACAAGGCAGGAGAAGAACACTACAACACTATCTCAGCGTTCATAAAAAGTATGCGCGCAGGACAGCCTGACGCTGCGGTGTATTACCTCGCACGTATGGTAGAGGCAGGAGAAGATCCAGTCTTTATCGCACGTCGCATGGTGATTTTTGCAAGCGAAGATATAGGGCTTGCACAACCGACTGCACTTGTTGTTGCAAACGCAGTATTTGCCGCTGTGCAGAGTATCGGGTACCCAGAAGCTGCAATCAACTTAGCACACGGTGTTTGTTACCTTGCTGAGTGCAAAAAAGACCGCAGAGCATACGATGCACTCCGAAACGCTCAAGCTGATGTGAAAGAATATGGAAACCTCCCCGTTCCCCACAAGATACGCAACGCACCAACACAACTCATGAAAGATGAGGGGTATGGGAAAAACTACGAAATGTATGATGCAGATAGTTACTTACCAGAACAATTGCAGCAGAAAAAGTACCTTTCTGAAAAATGATATACTCAAACACATGAAATATACTGTAAGCATACTTTGCCTCATCGCTCTGCTCGGCATATCACGCGCATACGCGCATGGTGGCTTTGAGGAAATGAAGCCAGCGGAACTTGAGAAAATGCAGCGCATGCTCGTGCGTGAAGGATATCTCGACCCGAAGGATGTGCAGTATGGTGTCTACGCGTATGAAAGCGAAGAAGCGTTTGATAGATGGGACACTGAACGCATTAAGAAAAATATGCAGAAACAACTTGAAGAGATGCGAGCTGAGCAAGCTGCGAAAGAGGCTGCGGCACCCGCACTTCCATTCCCCCCACAAGAACCAATGCCGTGGTGGAAACGCTTTGTCGTGTGGGTGAAGGGTTTGTTCTAGGTGGCTGCGGAGGATGAGAGATTCGGTCACAAGTATTTTTCTGCTGAAAAATCTCGCGACCCCGCCTCGCGCCGTCGCG
>CAYNND010000002.1:0-91486 GCA_964398775.1 uncultured Candidatus Saccharibacteria bacterium
CAAAAAAGTTTGTACGCGTACCTTCTGTGACCTCACCGTGCCTGTTTATAAGAAGTGCATCATACGCATCCTCCTGTTTTGCATCTCGGTACGCCATGTAACTCTGTAACATATTTAAACTCTTTGCTTGTGGAAAAGCACGTTCAAACTGCTTCGTTATTGTATGGACCCCGTCACGGTATACAGACTTCTCAGGATAGTGCGGGTTGCTCGCGAGTATATACAGTGCTGTATCAGCACTCGAAGATGCCCCAATGAGTAGTATTTTTATGTTGTATGTATCTTCGGAGAGTGCTGCTATGAGTGAACGGATTGCGACTGCAATCGTTTCATCAGAAAAGCGGTGTGTGAGACTGAGCGTTTTGCAAGAAATGTGCAACCGCAGCAAATGGTCAGCAATAAAGAGTGGCTGACGCTTCCTGACTCTGATGGTCTCGTACACACCATAGCCATACGTGTACTCAAGAGACATGAGCGATACATGCGCTTCAGCTATTGGGAGTATCTCACCGTTTTTTGAAAAGACTGAAAATGCCATTACCCCATCCTACCGTGTCCGAGCTCTTCCATCAAAGATTGCATGTCGAGCGGTCCTGTCGTCATGGCTATCATCCCGTCAGGAGTCTTTTTCCATGTAGACCGTGGTCGATCACAATAGAGCTCAATACCGATACCGTCAAAATCCCGCAGATAGATGGCTTCTGAAACTCCATGATCGGACGCACCATCGAGCGGGTAGCCTGCTTGCAGTAATCGGTCGACAGCTTCAGCAAGTTTTTTGCGCGTCGGATACAGTATTGCGAAATGATAGAGCCCAGCATATCCATGAGGCTGAGGGGGGACCCCCTCGCCTTCCCAGGTATTTAGTCCAAGATGGTGGTGGTAGCCATCATACGAGAGAAACGCTGCAGTGCTTCCATAGCGTGCAACGACATCCATTCCGAGCAATCTCGAATAAAAATCTACTGAGCGCTCGAGGTCAGATACCGTGAGATGTACGTGACCAATATGTATTCCGTCTTTTTTCATTAAAAGAGCCTACCATGATGGTAGGCTCTTTTATGTGGGGATATCTTAGTACCCGCGACTATACGTGACGGTGAAGCCTGACTTCTTTTTTGTCTTTGATGGAACATACACTGTTTTTGTAACAGTCTTCGTTACAGGCACTTCTACTCGCTGCTGCACAGGTACTGGAGTTGGAACGTAGACTGGAGTATACACTGGGTATGTGTAGGTAGGCGTTGCAGCTTGTGTGTAGGTCGGAAAGTTAAACTGAATGCTTGGTGCTGATTGAGTCGCATATACATCTCGGTCATAGACATAGTGATAGCAATCAACACCATCATAGTATTCATCACAGAAGCTCTCGTATGCAGAAGTACTCTCTACTGAAGCACTCCCGTAGTTGCTTCCATAATACTGCTCTGCGTATGCTTGCTCTTCAGGATAATACGTTGCAGCATCAGTATAGAAATAGCAATCATCTTCATACTCACAATACACGTATGCATCCGCTCCATGTGGCACAGCGAGTGAGACCGCTAGCGCGCTGAAGCCAATAAACAATGAACACAATGTCTGTTTCATCAGACTATAGTACTACATTTATTGATAAATGTCAATAATGGTTAATTCTGAGGCTCAGGTGGCGTATTCTCTACAGGTTATGTCTGAGTTGCGGGTCGTTTGTCCCATACAGAGCAAATAGTGCTACCCCACGAAGTCCAAGGCGCTCAGCGAGCTCAATCTTCTGCCGCACTGAGTACGCATCAGAGACTACGGCTAAATATGTCCCCTTAAACTCACCAGTTTCGATGGTATATGTAAAGATAAGCTCCCCGGATACACTTCTGACCGGTGTAGTGCTCTTGTACATATTTTTCCGCTCCATTGCCTGAACATACGTAAGTGAACGCATTCGTTCGTAGTTCCATCCTCCACCTGTCTTTGGGGTAATTTTATACGCATGTCCATATGTCGGTATACCCATCTCTATCTTCTTTGGGTCTATGTGACGCACAAGTGTTGTATATACTTTCTTCACCCACGCTATGTCTGAAACTGGCATGTACATCTCTTTTTCATTTTGTTTATTCAAAACAACATCAGCATTGCGCTGGTCGTAGGACATAACACGAATGATGTCACACTCCTTCCCGAGTACTGCGTATTCGTTTACATAATCTCCTGCTTTCTCCTTCGCAACCTGTGTCTCATATGTTGTATTTGCATTTCGAGTTTCAATTGTGCACACCAACAATTTGTCATACTTTCGCAGCTCCGTCTTCAGCTCACGAATGAACGCAGAATACGCAGCACGAGTTTCCCACTTTTTTCCTTCATAGTCGATATCAATGCCATCAAACCCACCATCTGAGTACCGAGTCCCCGTCCGGACAATAGATACCAACTGCTCAATATGTTTTTTTCTTTTTTTGGGGTCTTGCAGTACCGCATGAATCTCTTCGCCTTTCAACCAAATAATAGTGGGGGTTATTTTCTTATTAGAAAGACGTGCGGTGTACAGGAGTGATGCCCATGTCCCCTCCTTCAGGTCTGCCTTCGGGCTTATCGTTCCATCTTTGGCAACTTCATACATAAATGGACTGAACGTATCTATGTAGAGCATTGCTTCTTGCGCCTCTTGTGTGCCACCTTCTTTCCTCCAGTACGGAACCCATGCACTGACATGAATCTCAGTACCACTATCAACTATAGAATGCTGCGGTAGCGACATGCCCTGCAGAGACATCTGAGCCGATGCAAACGCTGCGTACGAAAAAACACACACGAGAATGCTGTACCTGAGAGCTTTTTGAAGAGTCATACTCATACTATACCGTATGAGTGTGTCTTTTCTTACATATGCAGAGGGCAATACTGTTGCATACTATTGTGCTAGCATGATGCATGGATAAGAGAGTGTACATGCTCGTAATGACTCTAGGTTCATACATAGGCTCATACTTTCCAATGGTGTGGGGCTCCGCAAATACTTTTTCAATGTCATCAGTCTTCTGTGCTGCAATTGGTGGACTGCTTGGTATATATGGTGCCTACCGACTTTTGCAGTAACTTCTTTCACGAGGGAGGCCAGTATGTTATAACTCCTGCATGCAAAAAACTGAGATTATCATCTACTACAAGTACACCCCTGTTTCGGACCCAGAGGCATGTGTTCGTTGGCATAAAGAATTTCTAGGGCAACGTGGTGTCAAGGGTCGTATCTTGATTGCTGCCGAAGGAATCAATGGAACACTCGAAGGCACTCCAGAGGCATTGAAGGCATACGAGGATGCAATGCATGCTATGGATGGAAAAGGTACGAGCTATGCTGATTTTTCAGATGTGTGGTTCAAGCATTCTCCCGGGACTGGCAATGCATTTCCGAAACTTAAAGTCCGCGCGAGAAAAGAAATCGTAACGCTTGGGCTGGGCGAAGATGATTTGGACCCAAATCAAATAACCGGTACGCACATAACACCCCAGACACTCAAGTCATGGATTGATGCTGGTGAGCAGATAGAAATAATTGATATGCGAAATGATTATGAATTTGAAGTTGGTCATTTCAAAAACTCAATCAATCCATTGATGGAAAACTTCCGTGATTTGCCGAAGGTTTTACCCCAACTTGAACATCTCAAGAACAAAAAAGTGCTTACAGTTTGCACCTACGGAGTTCGCTGTGAAAAAGCATCGGGGTATCTCAAGAAGAAAGGGTTTACTGATGTCTACCAACTAGATGGTGGTATCGGTACATATATGAAGGCGTACCCCGGAGAAGACTTTCTCGGCTCACTGTATGTCTTTGACGAGCGTGTACTTGAACGGTTCACTGATACATACGAAAAAGTTGGAGCGTGTTATCTCTGCAATACAACGTGTGAGGAGTATCATGACTGTTCATATCCTCAATGCCACCGACAGATGATTGTATGCGCCAACTGCAAAGACAGTGAAGGACGAGCGTACTGTAAGAACCGCAACTGCAAAAAATTGCACCAATCATTTGCATTTAAGACTATGCATGACTATCTTGAGCACGTAAAACGACTCCTTGGTATCGCAGAAAAGAAGCCTGTGACTACCGAACAGTAGCGCTACGCCATCTTGCGAGCACTTCGTGAGAAGACAAACCCTCCCATCGCAACACAGAGCGCTGCAAACAAAAACGGTGCGTAAATACCCAGTACTGCCGCAGACAGCCCTCCTGCGAGTGGACCGAAGCCGAGTGCGAGCGCTTGTACTGAAGCATTTATTCCGAGCGTGATACCTTGCTTATCCGGACCAACATTTCGACTCATGAGCGAGAGCATGCACGCATTTGAAAGCCCCACGCCTATCGCGACAAGCGGCATAAGGCAATACATCCAGAAAATTGGAAGAAAGATTGCATGGAGCGCAAGCGCAACTGGCAGTACTGCAAGCGCAACTGGTATTACCTTTTTCTCAGTAAGGACAGACATTACACGAGGCAAGATACCTGCTTGAGTAATTACAATCCACAACCCAATCGCCGCGAAGAACATACCTATATCTGCTTCCGAATAGTTATATCGAGTCAGCAACAGTACACCGATGAATGTTGTAAAGGAAGAAAAACCAAGCTGAACGAAAAAATTCGAAAGAAAGAGCGGGCGGGCTTGTACATCATCAAGTGCATATCTCACATTGTGCACACCACGAAGGAACGTAAACTTCTTCACTACACTTCTCTTTTCTGTATGCGTCTCAGGCAAAGCAAATGTGATACCGATGGCGTTAAGCAAGCCAAGCATTCCTGCTAGTACAAAAGGGGCTGAGGGTGTCCCGACAGCAGACGTAAACCATCCTCCAATAAGCGGCCCGGTGATGAACCCGATGCCAAAGGCAGCACCAATGATCCCGAAACTTTTTGCGCGATTCTCAGGAGTCGTCACGTCAGCGATGATAGCCTGCGCTACAGAAAAATTCGCGCCTGCGATGCCTCCTAGCGCGCGAGCAATAATGACAAGCGCTAAAGAGCCAATAGTGACAGCAAACCCAAAGAGTAACTGCGATACAGCAAGCATGACAACACCGGTAAGTAACACATTTTTTCTGCCATACACATCTGACAATTCACCGAGGATTGGGGATGCTATGAATTGCACGAGGCCAAACAATGCGAGAACAAAGCCCGCCATAAACAGCTGCGAGCTTTCTGACCACTGCTTCAAGAGAAACGATGGTGATGCAGGATCATTGAAGAGAACTGGCAAGACTGGTATGACCATCCCAAACCCAATCATATCGATAAGCAGTGTAACAAAGAGTACCGGAAGCACTTGTGATTTCATGGGCGAATCCTACCATGAATGCGTAGAGTGCACAGCAGCAGCATGATATACTAAAACCGCATGCATTCATTTACCGCACTCATCCTCGGAGCACTCGAAGGCATGACTGAATTTCTTCCTGTATCTTCTACAGCTCATCTTGTGCTTGCAAGCCACATGCTTGGAATAGATATCACGTCGGATAGTGTGAAAATATTTGAAATCGCGGTGCAGATGGGCGCAGTTGCAGCAATTCCCATCTACTATCACCGGCAACTGTTTCAGAAAAAAACTATGCTGACTCTCCTTGCAGCATTTATTCCGACGGCGATTATTGGTCTTATTATGAAAGAGTTTAGCTTGCTCCTCCTTGAAAGTCTTTTTGTAATTGCGTGGGCACTCATCATCGGTGGATGCATACTGGTAGCAATTGAGTGGTACATACTCCGATACCCCCATAAAAAAGTACGAGAAATCACCCCGGGAATTGCCTCCATTATTGGCTCAGCTCAAGCACTTGCGCTCATCCCTGGCGCATCCCGCTCAGGAGCAACCATAGCCGCAGGACTTCTGATGGGTATCCCTCGCTCGACAATTGCTGAATTTTCATTTCTGCTCAGTGTGCCGACCCTCGGCGCTGCGACTGCGCTTGCGCTCGTAAAGGCATCCTCGCTTACACTTGTCCCAGGGTTTGCAACTACTCTTGCAGTGGGTATGTCTGCAGCGTTTTGTATGGCACTACTCATCATTCATGTGTTTATGCAGCTGATAAAGCGTTACACGTTTATTCCGTTTGGACTGTACCGTATAGCGCTCGGAGTCTGTATTCTATTCTTTTTTGTGTAAACAATATGATATCCGTAATTGATGCTAGTGTTGAACAATTTATTGCGCCACTGCGTACCGAATATTTGGACCTTGCGATGCTCATGATTACTACCCTCTTCAGCATGTGGACAGTGGTTGCAATTATCATCATGCTCCTTATGCTTGCATGGTCTTGCAGGGAATGCAGAGCAAACGCACTGACGATGATTTTCTCAATGGTACTCAGTGTTCTTGCGGTTGAATCATTGCGCCCGATATTTGAACGCGCGCGACCTGTCGCGATTGATATTGCATATGGTATTGAAACTGCATACTCATTCCCGAGTGGACACAGCGCAGTCGCCGCAAGCTTCTTTACGTGCTGGGGCTTACTGTTTTGGAGACAAATACATAATCAAGCAGTGCGAGCAATCATCGCCGGCGCTGCTGCGTGTGCGATGTTACTCATTGCGTGGAGTCGTGTGTACCTCCGTGTTCATTACGCAACCGATGTCTTGGCAGGAATGCTTGTAGGGATTTGTGCAGCATATATTGCAGTTGCAGCAAAAACATACTATAACAAGAAACGATGATACCTTTTTTTGATGGGACGGTGATGGAGGCAATTATTACAGTTGGTTATATTGGTCTCTTTATTATTGTTTTCCTAGAGTCAGGGTTCTTTCTTGCGCCGTTCCTTCCTGGTGACAGTCTTTTATTTACAGCTGGCATACTCGCTGCAGAAGGCTACTTTTCATTATATTTCCTGATTCCATTGTTTGTAGTTGCCGCGATTTTGGGTGATTCGTTTGGATACTGGTTTGGAAAGCGTTTCGGAAAAAAGATGTTCGAAGGAAATATACCGTATTTAAATGTTGAACACCTAGAAAAAACTCGAATGTTCTACGAGAAGCACGGTGCATTCTCAGTTACTATTGCTCGATTCGTTCCCGTTGTGCGAACATTCACTCCCATTTTTGCTGGTGCAGCAGAAATGCACTACAGAACGTTTATTACATATAACGTACTCGGTGCGATGCTCTGGGGTGCTGGAGTTACACTTCTTGGCTTTTTCTTAGGAAAACTTGTGCCAGATATTGAGCACTACCTTGTGCCTATATTTATCGTGATTGTACTAGCATCACTTATTCCAATTTATCGGGAGTACCGTAAGTCAAACAGGCGCTCATAAGAACCACCGAGCGAAAATGCCGCAAGGGAGCAGTCTTCCTTTGTGTGACTCTTTGAGTGCTATCTCGCCACCTACCACTGTTCCACCACGCTTAGTAATAAGGTGATTCAGCACATTCTCGAAAGAGTGGTGCGAATACCCTGCTGCATATCCACTCACAAGAACGCCGAGCGGTTTTGTACTGAGGAGCTGTTCAATATCTGCAATAAGCGAGACAAAACCTTCTTCAATTTTCCAGAGCTCACCTTTTGGACCGCGACCAAACGCTGGCGGGTCCATAATAATGAGGTCATACGTATTTCCTCGCTTTATCTCTCGTCTGACAAAGGCAAAAACATCATCAATAATCCACCTGATAGGCGCTGCTTCAAGTCCTGAGCTGCGAGCATTTTCTCGTGCCCATGTTACTGCAACTTTCGATGCATCAACATGCGTGACCTGCGCCCCAGCCTGTGCTGCTGCAAGGCTTGCACCACCAGTATACCCAAACAAATTAAGAACTTTGACACCTGGACCACGTTTCTGTATCAAATCACGGGACCAATCCCAGTGCACTCGCTGCTCAGGGAACAAACCTGTATGTTTAAATGAGGTAGGCTTAATGGTTAGCGAAAGTTTTCCGTACTGTATAACCCACGACTGTGGCGTACCTGGGCTTATATGCCACTCACCTTCCTTTCCTTTTCGCGTGTATGACGCTTGAGCTTTGAGCCACTCCCTCTCAGTCTCTGCCTTACTCCAGAGTGCCTGGGGGTCGGGCCTAGCAAGAGTGATAGTGCCATATCGCTCAAGTTTCATTCCATTGCCGGAGTCTATAAGTTCGTAGTCGTGTTCACTCTCAACAATAAGCGTGTCGTGATGCTTCATACGGGACAGCATAGCATTCTTTTCACTTTGTGATATCGTGAGTGGCTATGATTACCTATACAATCTATGACCAAACGGTCCCTATGTTTACTCAAAGCCTTAACACGCTTAAGGCGCAGCTCAAGAAAGCGGAGGATTTTGCAGCAGCAAGAAATGTCGATGTAAATAAATTACTCCTTGATCGCATCGTCTTTGACCAATTCCCTCTTGTAAAACAAGTGCAGCTCTGCAGTGATATTGCAAAACGCACGGCAGGAGTACTCGCTAAAGTTGAGGTTCCAAAGTATGAAGACAACGAAGAGACGTTTGCTCAACTCTACGCACGAATTGATAGGACGCTCGAATTTCTTGCAACTATTTCACCAGAGCAAATGGAGATTGGACATACTGAAGTCATTCCAATGAGTTGGATGCCATCGAAAGGAATCCCCGCAAGAGAGTATGTGTCTGCATATGCACTTCCAAACTTTTACTTCCACGCGACAGTCGCATACTCAATCATGAGAAAAAATGGAGTTACACTCGGAAAGGCAGACTTCCTTGGTCAGCTCCCGCTTGTTGATGTGAAATAGCATGAGTGACGCCCTTACAATAACCGGTCTTACAAAACGCTACGAAAACGGTACTGAAGCACTCAAGGGTGTCTCACTTTCCATACCTGAAGGTGATTTCTTTGCGCTACTTGGACCTAATGGTGCTGGGAAAACTACCATTATTGGTATTACTACTGGCATTGTTACTAAAACGAGTGGTGAGGTTTCAGTCTTTGGAACTTCAATAGACAAAGAACCGGATAGCGTAAAATCGCATATTGGTATTGTCCCCCAAGAAGTAAATTTCAATATTTTTGAAAAACCACTTGATATAGTCATCAACCAAGGTGGTTACTACGGGATGTCACGAGCTGAAGCACAACCTCGTGCACACGAACTCCTCGAAAAACTTGGTCTCGGTGACAAGAAAGA
The DNA here is from genome assembly GCA_964398775.1 of uncultured Candidatus Saccharibacteria bacterium. Lineage (GTDB taxonomy): Bacteria > Patescibacteriota > Minisyncoccia > Phycocordibacterales > UBA2100 > CAYNND01. Next base: position 9,135 of record CAYNND010000002.1, read on the forward strand.
AGTTATGTCACGCACACTTTCAGGCGGCATGAAGCGACGACTTATGATTGCACGTGCACTCATACACAAACCTAAGCTACTCATTCTTGATGAGCCGACTGCGGGAGTTGATGTTGAGCTTCGCAGAGGAATGTGGGATTTTCTCAAGACACTGACAAGCGATGGTGTAACGATACTGCTCACGACTCATTACCTTGAAGAAGCTGAGCATCTTTGCAAACGTGTTGCAATCATCAACAAGGGTCTTATTGTAAAAAACACATTGATGTCTGAACTGCTCTCTAACCAAGAACAGCGAACGTTTATCATTGAAGCTGCTCATACGATAAACCCTGCTCATTTTGAGCAGATAAAGAAGCTTGGCTTTCGGACCGTGTCTCAAAACAGCGTTGAAATCACCGTCTCAGGTGATGGTGCACTCACCGAGAGTATAAAAGCAGTACTCTCGGCAGGAATACTCATACACAATGTTACGCAGAAGGGCGGGCGCTTGGAAGATATATTTGTTTCACTCACTACATAACCATGAATACTACTCAGATGTGGAATGCTTACTACACGATTATCAGAAAAGAGACTGTACGTATTTTTCGTATTTGGGGACAGACATTTCTTCCTTCGGTAATCATGTCTCTTCTGTACTTTACGGTATTCGGAAAAATTCTCGGTGAACGCGTTGGAGAAATCCAAGGATTCCCCTATATTCAATTTGTTGTACCTGGCCTCGTCATGCTCTCTGTTATCACAAACGCTTTTACAAATACATCGACGAGCTTCTTTGCTGCAAAGTTCATGTCAAGAAATATTGATGAAATCCTAGTGTCTCCGACGCCACCGTGGGTTATCATCGCTGGCTATGTCACCGGTGGAGTCATCCGAGGAATCATTGTGGGCACTCTCGTAATTGCTGTCTCACTACTCTATGCAGTACCCCCACTGCATAGCATCTTTGTTATCTTTCTCTTTCTTGTTCTAGCGGCAATCCTCTTCTCCCTTGGCGGCTTAGTGAATGGAATATACGGAAAGACATTTGATGCAATCTCTATAGTACCTACCTTCGTCATAACACCAATCGTCTATTTGGCTGGAGTATTCTATTCTGTGCACCAACTCCCCCCATTCTTCCAAAACTTGACCTATATCAATCCAATCTTCTATATAATCAATGGCTTTAGATATGGCTTTCTTGGCATAGCTGATGTACCACTCGCGACATCTATTACCGTACTGCTTGCACTCATCACTACACTGCTTTTTGCTAGTATGTACCTCGTGCGAAATGGACTTGGACTAAAACAGTAGCATCTTACCAATCTATCGGTGACAGACCCCATACACGGAGCTGGTTATTTGTTTTAGTAAACGGCTTGCTTCCAAAAAAACCGTTGTGGGCAGAGAGTGGTGATGGATGTGCTGATTCAATAACACAATGACGAGCTCTGTCGATAAAAGCACCCTTCTTCCGCGCATAATTACCCCATAAAATAAAGACAATATGTTCGCGCTGCTCAGCGAGTACATGAAGCGCTGCATCTGTAAATGTTTCCCAGCCTTTTCCTTGGTGGCTCCCAGCCACAGAGGAGCGAACAGTCAATGTTGCGTTTAAAAGCAGGACACCTTGCTGCGCCCAGCGCTCTAAGTTTGCATCATGTGATACAGATGTCCCAAGGTCACTTTCGAGTTCTTTAAAAATGTTCTGCAGAGATGGTGGCACGGGGACACCATCATTTACAGCAAAGCACAGCCCATTTGCTTGCCCTATTCCATGGTATGGATCTTGCCCTACTATAACTACTTTCACTTTCTCAAATGGACACTCATCGAAAGCACGAAATACATTTTTAGGATGTGGATAGACTATGCCTCGCTTGTATTCATCACGAACGTACGCAGAGAGTTTGGTGAAGTACGGCTTCTCAAACTCTGAAAGCAATCGTGACTTCCAACTTGCCTCAAGTTTCACTGTCATTTCTGGATAGTATCACGTATACTTTCGCCATGTCATCTCGAGATAGGCTCGTACTCACTATTACACTTGCGATACTCATAGTACTCACCACGTGGGGTTCGCACACAACAAAAGAGCCACAGAGCATCCCAAAACAGCCCACAGCTGTTACACCTCCTACCGAGGATATTCAGGAAATACAGCCTAAAGTGCAGGCACCTGATGTGGAACCTACTGCACCTTCTACTCCAGTCAAATCACTGCACCGGGTTATTCGAGTGGTTGATGGTGATACATTTATTATCGACGGAGGACAGTCTGTCCGCATGATTGGCATGAATACTCCAGAACTCTACCCTCGTGATGGCTCTGAAAAAGACTGCTACGCCGCAGAAGCAACGGCACGGACCATTGACCTTATATTTCAAAAAGAAGTGGAGCTCGTCAAGGATGTTTCAAATACTGATAAGTACGGACGACTCCTTCGCTATGTGTATGTGGGAGATATTTTTGTGAACCTAGACCTTGTGAAAGGTGGTTTTGCGCGAGTGCGGGCATATAAACCAGATACAAAACACCACACTGAGTTGCTCAAGGCAATGAACATTGCCGCGGAAGAAAAGCGAGGACTCTGGGGTACCTGCAACTAAAAAGAGCATCTTTTGAGATGCTCTTTTGTATGTATATCTCTATATACTATCGTGCCATTTGTGGGCGTGCTTCGCATACAGTACCGTCTTTATCACCATCAAGGCGATATACGTCCATATTTGTACCGAGTCCCTTGCAGCGCTCATAGACTGACTGAGCCTCTGGCTGAGTCTTGAAGTCATCACAGTTATAGTCGATATCCTGCGCTGTGCAGAATGCATCCACACTGCCTGGAATAAGGTTCCCCGCCTCGTCTCGCTGAATCTGTGATGCAGCAAAAGAGCCCGTTTTAACAAGCTGCACCACATCGTAATCAGTATTTTTTGCTTCCATACCAAAAGCGAGCATGAGTAAACCAATAGCGCCGCCAATGACTACTTTAGCCCACGTTGTCTTTGCAAAGAAAAATGCAATAAAACCAAGCACAATAAGGGCGCCAATCACCCACAATCGCACTTTTTTATTTCCACGTAGTTCCCGAAAATTCATGTTATTTATTGAGCTGAGTAATTATGTAGTAGAACACTGCTCGGTACTTCCGCTTGATAGGCTTCATCTTAAGTGCTGCCTTTTTGATAAGCTTCATTCCAAGCGCCTTGTCTGCGATCTTGAGCTCATCGGCAACAAAGTTTGTGTACACTCGTTCAAGCTCTGCCTCATCTGCTATCGCAACCAACTGAGCATCCTGCTTAAAATTTGCCGCACCCAATTTCTCAACAACCTTTCCAAATACCTCTACATTGAGGGGAACTTTTGTTGCCTGTACTTGTTTTAGATATGCTGAAACGAGCGCGAATTTATCTTGTTTTGCCATGTGTGAATATTAACGAATAAGTGCGGCTAGTGTACCATATACTTTTGCGCAGTCAGCACTATGGTATACTCACCGAGATGGTTGGCATGTGGTGGTTTATGTTGCTGTTTTCATTTATTGCGTACTTTGGGTATGGGATTGTACTCATGTATCACTGGTTCAGCTATTCCCTTGACTCCCGCGCTGCATTCCTCGCAGCGATTGCGTACAATGGAGCTGGGTGCCTTCTGGTGCTCTTTATGACTTCTGCGATTCTTTCAATGTAACGTATGAGCCACTTCACGAACCACATACTCGATGAAAATGAGCGCATGCTCCTCAAGGTACGCAAACATTGGTTCCTTATTTTTAGAGATATTTTTGGAATTGTATGTATGGTACTTGTTCCGCTTGTCTTCATAAGCGTCACCCCTATCGGCATAAGTATGATGGGCACCGCTCAAGGTGTATTCCTTACCTGCCTGTGGTTCATGGCAGGCTCCATTGCAATGGCAACGGTTTGGACAAACTACTATCTCGATGTATGGATTGTTACGGATAAGCGCATTGTTAACGTAGAGCAGATAACATTGTTCAGTCGAGAAACAACAACGATGCGCATCGAGCGTATTCAGGACGCGACAGTTGAGGTGCACGGCTTTCTTCCTACAATGCTCGGATATGGAAACTTGCGAATCCAGAGCGCCGGAGATAACGGAGAGCACATGATGTTTCAAGGGCTTCCAAATCCTGAGTATGTCCGTGGCATAGTGCTCGAACAAGTGGATGCAGTTACAGAACACAAAAACAGTCTTACTTTTACTCAGAATGAGCGCCCTATTTCTACCGAATAAGCACTATGAATTCACGCATTAGCCATGAACGCATCAAGTGGTGGTCACTCATCTTTTGGTTAACAACGGTCGGTGCAGTATTTCTCTACGTGTGGCTCAGTGAAGTGCGACTGGTAGAAATTGTGCGCGCAATTTTTTTCTACACAACAAGTTCCTATGTAGGGCCGCTATGGTTTATTGCTCTCTATGCAATTCGCCCACTCCTCTTTCTTCCAGTTGTGTTTCTTTCATCCCTTGGCGGCATGATGTTTGGTTTTTGGCCAGGACTTATATATGTACTCACCGGAGAAACTATCTCATGCAGTATTGCATTCTGTATCGGCAGATACTTTGGTGCCGACTTTATCAAAGATGATGCTGACCACCTCTCATCACGCATCAAACGGCATGTACAGCAGCACCCATTCTTTGCAGTTCTCATGATGAGACTCGCGTTTCTCCCATATGAAGTAGTTGATTATGCTTCGGCGATATTTGGCGCGCGATTCTATCCTTACTTTATGGCAACCTTTATTGGGAGCATTCCTGGGGCAATCACCCTTACATCAGTCGGCGCCTCAATCAAGAATGTAGAAGATGTAAAACTCTCACTCCTTGAAATTGATGAGCGCCAAGCCTTTTGGACACTTGCTTTTGCGGTAATCTCTCTCGCTATTGCAGTCGGTGCACATTTTTGGTACACAAAACACACTCGTGTGCATAAACGGCCAGAATAGTATAAAATCACTTTACTATGGTAAACCAGTCGACAGAAAGTTATAAGGGCGTGCGAGATTTTTACCCTGAGGATTGTTTTTATCGGGACTATATACTCAATACTCTTGCGAAAACTGCTCAATCATTCGGCTATGAGGAGTACGATGCATCAATACTCGAACCGGCTGACTTGTACCGTGGAAAAACAAGTGATGAAATACTCAGTAAGCAGGCATACCTGTTCAAGGACAGGGGTGACCGAGAAGTCATTTTGAGACCTGAAATGACGCCTACAGTAGCTCGCCTGGTTGCGCATCGACGAACAACACTTGGGTATCCACTTCGACTTTTCTCAAACCCAAACTGCTTTCGATATGAGCAACCACAACGAGGACGCCTCCGAGAGTTCTGGCAATTCAATGCAGACATGTTCGGACTTTCAGGAATCGATGCAGACGCTGAGATTGTCGCACTTGGTCACGCATGCGTAAGAGCATTCGGCGCAACTGAAAAAGACTTTACAATACATGTAAACGATAGGCGCGCATTGAACGCTATTTGGGATGAATACAACCTCACTGAGCCGGAACGGAAAAGTGTTATGCATCTGCTTGACGCAAAGGCGAAGATGGAGCCAGCAGCATTTATTGCAGATATGGAAACAGCCATAGGAAATAGAACAGAACCAGTCTTGCACGCACTTGAAAAGATTGCTGAGTACCCTACCCTTGCAGCCCTTATGAAGACGCTTGCTGCGATGGGTATCACCAATGTAAAAGTTGATACTGAGCTTGTGCGTGGCTTTGACTATTATACGGGAGTTATCATGGAAGCTTTTGATACTGACCCGACAAACAGACGCGCGATGTACGGTGGCGGTCGCTACGATAACCTGCTTACTCTGTTCGGTGAACAACCTATCCCAACAGTGGGTTTTGCAATCGGGGATGTTGTTATGCGAGACTTCCTCGAGACACACGGTTTGCTTCCGAAGTATGTTCCAGCTACAGCGGTGATGATTTGTGTTGTCGACGAGCCAGCAATCTTGGCAGCTCATACACTCGCCCAAACCCTTCGAGCGCGAGGTGTCTCAGTTGCAGTAAACACATCACTACGTAAACTACCTGACCAATTTTCATCTGCCGAAAAGCTCTCTATACCAAAGGCAATCGTACTTGGCTCAGGAGATACTGATGGCACCTATTCACTCAAAACACTTGGAGTAAAGGAGACTGCGAAATTCGACATCGATGGGCTTGTTTCTGCACTCGCATAATTCCGATTGTCTCGTATACTATCGACCATGACTTCAATCCGACACATCGTATTTGATATTGAAACTTCAAACACATTTCAAGAAGTAGGCAGTAGCGATCCTGCAAAGCTCGATCTTGCCCTCGTCGGTATTTACGATTCCTTGACTGACTCATACGATTCGTTTGTGCAAAGTGAACTCCCTCGACTCTGGGAAGTGCTTGAGAAGTGCGATTTGGTAATTGGGTTTAACTCAGAACACTTTGACCTTCCTCTACTCAACAAGTACTACCCTGGTGACCTTACGAAGCTTGCACACCTTGATATCCTTACCAAAGTACAGGAAGTGCTCGGACATAGACTCCGACTGCAGTCTTTAGCGGAAGGAACACTCAAGGCAAAAAAAGGTGGCTCTGGTCTTGAATCGATAGTTTGGTGGAAGAATGGAGAAGTCGAAAAAGTAAGAAAGTATTGCCTCAAAGATGTTGAAATCACTAAAAAGATTTTTGACTACGCAGTACTTAACAACGCTCTCAAATATAATGATTTCGGGAGAACACGTGAATTCAAAATTGACGCGAGTGGTTGGTTGCATAAAAATGATGCAACAATGACACATACACTACCGTGGTGAGTCGGCACTTCTTCGCTCTTTTCCACGCGTAGCGTCGACTGCTCCTGTTATATACCTGCCATCAAAACATGAGCCATCAAAGTGAGCTATATCAGGATTACCTTCGTGAGCTGCTGCGTACAAATCTGTAATACTTTGATAGTAGATGGCGTCTGCTCCGAGCTCCTGTGCTATCCGCGCATCACTTTTTCTTTTACCACGTGCATCTACCGCAACAAGTTCATCTTTGGTTGCAATGTCTATGCCATATATACTCTCCGAAACAACAGCAGGGGCTGTAGAGGCAACATAAACGGCTTTTGCTCCAGCAGCACGAACCATGGAGACAATCTCGTACATAGTAGTACCTCTAACGATTGAATCATCAACAATAAGCACTCGCTTCCCTTTGAGCTCAAGCGGAAGTGTAGTCAATTTCCTGCGAACTTTTGAAACACGGCTTGATTGACCACGAGTTATGAATGTGCGACCAATGTATCTATTTTTGACAAAACCCTCACGAAATGGAACCTTGAGTACTTGCGCAATCTCAATTGCTGCAGTCCGCGCTGATTCTGGAATTGGCACTACACAATCAACACGTACTTTCTTAGCTATGAGCTGCTTCCCTAGTCGCTGACCGAGGCGCATACGTGTGCGGTGCACTGAGATATCGTCAATGAGTGAGTCAGGGCGCGCAAAATATACAAACTCAAAAATACACGGTGTGTGTTCTTTTTCTTGACCAGTGGTGTATGAAGTAATCATGCCATCAAGCGACACATGCAGGAGCTCTGCTGGCGCGACATCGCGCTCTATGGTGAACCCACCAATAGAAAAGGCTGCAGATTCCGAGGCTATCATTATGTGCGTATGTGCACCAATCTCACGAGAACCAATCACAAGTGGACGGATGCCATGCGGGTCACGAAATGCAAAAATACCGAGTCGCGTGACAGCAAGAACGACACTGTATGCTCCTTGCGCAATTTTCATAACTTCAGTTACCGCACTATGAATATCTTCTGCAGTAACGTTATTCTTTGGCAAGAAATGCAGTATTGTATGGAGCAGTAGCTCTGAGTCTGATGTGCTCTTAAGTCGTGAGCGTTCTGTTTTTGAAAGTACACCTCTGAGGGTGTCACAATTGACGAGATTTCCATTATGCGCAAGCGCAAATGTTGTACCTGAATGATGTGCGACAAAGGGCTGCACTTCTTTGATACTGTAGCCGCCAGCAGTTCCGTATCGCACATGACCAATACCCGCAGCTCCAAGCAAGTTTTGCAATGAATGCGCAGAAAAAACATCATGGGCTAGACCAATCCCTCGGTAGGTGTGAATGTGCTCGCCATCAAGTGTCACGATACCTGCAGCATCTTGTCCTCGGTGCTGCAAGAGATGCAGCCCATCATATATGGTTGTTGCAGCGGGACCGGTTTCTACGACGCCTATGATTCCGCACATGGTTGTGTTCTAAGGAGTAACTGTACCACAGCACGCTCGGAGAGCAACCGTACTTGTATTCTGATGGATTGAGCGGTAGCGTAGTGTATGGAAAAACATAAAGTACTCCTTATTGGTAGTGGTGGTCGAGAATGTGCACTTGCGTGGAAAATTGCACAATCTCCTCTCTTGAAACAATTGTTTATTGCACCAGGAAATGCAGGGACTAGTGCATACGGAACAAACATTGCAATACCCGCAACTGATATTGAAAAGCTTTGTGACTTTGCTGTAACTGAAAAAATTACTTTTGTTCTTGTTGGACCAGATGATCCGCTCGCCCTTGGAATAGTTGATGCATTTCGTGCGCTTACTATTCCTGTCTTCGGGCCCACTCAAGCTGCTGCGCAACTTGAATGGTCAAAGGCATTTGCGAAAGAAGTAATGACCGATGCTCATGTTCCTACCGCTGCGTACGCAACATGTACCTCATATGACGAGGCGCGCGCATACTGCGAGTCACAGACACTACCCCTTGTTATCAAAGCAAGTGGTCTTGCACTTGGTAAAGGTGTCTACATCTGCACAACGCGCGAAGAAGTCACGGAAGCACTCACTGAAATTATGGTGAGCCGAGTGCACAAAGACGCTGGTGACACTGTTGTCATAGAGCAGTTCATCACAGGCAGAGAAATATCAGCACACGCCATAACTGACGGAGTAACGACTCACATCTTCCCTGCTGCTCAAGACCATAAGCGGGTCGGTGAAAACAACACAGGGAAAAATACTGGTGGCATGGGCACTATCGCACCACTTCCTTGGTTGCAAGCTACCACCATAGAACAGATTAAGACTCATGTGATTGACGCAACACTTACATGCATGGACGCACGAGGCACTCGCTTTACAGGATGCATCTTTCCCGGCCTTATGGTTGCAACTGACGGCCCCTATACTCTTGAATTTAATGCTCGATTTGGTGACCCCGAAACTCAGGTGTACATGAGACTTTTAGAAAGTGATGTGCTTGAACTGCTCTATGCTTGTGCAACTGGACAACTTGCCACAATTATCCCACGGTGGAGTGCACAGTACGCCGCAAATATAGTTATCGCATCAGGTGGTTATCCAGATGCCTATGAAAAAGGAAAGGTAGTAACGGGAATTGATGCTGCTGAACGCATTCCCGGAGTTGTTGTATTTCATGCAGGCACTGCTGTAAAAGATGGCGCACTTGTAACAAATGGCGGACGCGTACTCGGTGTTTCAGCAACAGGAGCGACACTCCAAGAAGCCCTTGCACGAGCATACCAAGGTGTCTCATGTATCTCTTTTGATGGTATGTATTACCGAAAGGATATTGGGCAGCAATCGCTGATATAACAAAAGGCACCTTGCGGTGCCCTTCTCTTACTTCGTTTCAGCGCAATTCTCGCATGGGCATGCGGCGACTTTTTCAGCGCCACAATCACAACATTTTCCTCCACACATAGTAGGGATAGTTATGCTGATAACCATGTACAGTAAAGCACATCTTTACAGAAGTCGCATGGTGTTGTGTGGATGAAAAAAGCAACACACATCCACTTGCTCAGAGTGCTTTCCATGCGTATGCTTGTCGTTGATGAAAAAAGAAACCGAGCGAGTATTAACACTACAAGACGGTTCAGTCTGGAAGGGAGAAGCATTTGGATATGTTGGTACGGCCTCAGGTGAGGTCGTTTTTAATACTGGCATGACTGGATACCCAGAAACACTGACTGACCCGTCATACCAAGGGCAAATACTTATTGAAACGTATCCTCTTGTCGGAAACTACGGCGTTCCAAGTGACGCAGCAGAACATGGACTATCCAAGTACTTTGAATCAGACGCTATTCATATCAGAGGTCTTGTTGTGACTCATTACAGTGAGCACTACTCACACCATGAAGCGACACGTTCACTTGATGCCTGGATGAAAGAACATAAGATTCCGGGGATAACCGGTGTGGACACTCGAGCGCTTACTAAGCACATTCGAACTCATGGTGTGATGCGAGGAAGCATCGCGGCAACAAAGCATGCGCACCCTCGTGAGATACCTGACCCAAACGAACACAATCTCATCGCTGAAGTATCTCCTAAAACACTACGAACATACGCCCCGACCAGTTCACCACTGCACAAGCGAGTAGTGCTGGTAGATTGTGGCGCAAAAAATAACATCATTCGCTCACTCACCAGTCGAGGCGTAGAGGTGCTGCGAGTGCCGTGGGACTATAATTTTCTAGACGAGCATTACGATGGCATTTTGCTCTCCAACGGGCCAGGTGACCCGACACAAGCAGTCGCAACAATCGAGCATGTGCGCGCTGCACTCTCTGACGATAGACCTATCTTTGGGATATGCTTGGGTAACCAGATACTTTCTCTCGCAGCCGGAGCGACGACGTACAAGCTCCCTTTTGGTCACAGAAGTCATAACCAACCGTGCATCAATACACAAACAGGCCGCTGCTATATCACATCACAAAATCATGGATATGCAGTGAACACAAAAACACTTCCGAAGGGATGGAAGGAATGGTTTGTGAATGCAAATGACAGCACAAACGAAGGGGTGCGACACGAGCGAAAGCCATTCTTCTCAGTCCAGTTTCATCCAGAGGCAAGCGCAGGACCGACCGATACTGCATTTTTATTTGATGAATTTATACGCACACTATGACCCCTCAAAAAAAGACAGAGCGACGCATGCCTCGATGCATTCTCCTCCTTGGCTCAGGTGGTCTGAAAATAGGGCAAGCAGGCGAATTTGACTACTCGGGTTCTCAGGCTATTAAGGCATTCAAAGAAGAAGGGATTCGCGTCGTACTAGTCAATCCAAACATCGCAACGATACAAACTGAAGAAGGACTTGCAGACAGAGTGTATTTCCTCCCCGTGACACCCGCTCATGTCACGCAGATTATTGAGAAGGAGCGGCCAGATGCTATTGCACTTTCCTTCGGCGGACAAACAGCACTAAACTGTGGCGTTGCGCTCTATCATGATGGGACTCTCAAGAAGTATGGAGTATCGGTACTCGGGACACCAGTGCCAGTTATTGAAGACACCGAAGACAGAAAACTCTTCACCGATAGACTCAACGAAATACATGTTGACTCGCCGAAAAGCATTGCCGCAGAGAACCTAGATGACGCAAAAAAAGCAGCTCGCACTATCGGATATCCAGTCATGATACGAGCAGCATTTGCACTCGGTGGGCGCGGAAGTGGCATCTGCAAAAGCGAAGCAGAACTCAACACACGCGTACCGGAACTTTTCGCATCATCACCTCAGGTTTTGGTTGAAGAATGGCTTGGAGGATGGAAAGAAATTGAATACGAAGTGGTGCGGGACAAAGCAGACAATTGCATCACCATCTGCAATATGGAAAATATCGACCCGCTTGGTATTCATACCGGCGAAAGTATTGTTGTCGCCCCATCTCAAACACTGAACAACGCTGAGTACCACATGCTCCGAGAGGTTGCGATAAAAACAATACGTCACCTTGGAATCATTGGTGAGTGTAATATCCAATATGCACTTGACCCACACTCACGTGAATACCGTGTCATCGAAGTGAATGCTCGCCTTTCCAGAAGTTCGGCACTTGCCTCGAAGGCAACTGGCTACCCTCTTGCCTATGTTGCTGCGAAGCTCATCCTCGGATACACACTTACCGAATTGAAAAACAAAGTCACCGGAGTAACTACAGCATGCTTTGAGCCAGCGCTTGACTATTGCGTCATCAAGATGCCACGCTGGGACCTACAAAAATTTAAGGAGTCGGAGCGCAAGATTGGATCAGAAATGAAGTCAGTCGGAGAAGTGATGGGCATCGGGCGGACCTTTACCGAAGCGCTTCACAAGTGTATTCGCATGGTAGACGTCGGTAGTAATTCACTCCTCGATGACCCCGACACATCGGGCATGACACTCACGGAACGTCTTGATGTGGCGACTGATACAAGAATATTTGCAGTCGCAACTGCACTCTCACAAAAAATGTCTGTTGAAGCACTCCACACCAAGACCCGCATCGACAGATATTTCCTAAACGAAATTAAAAGCATTGTTGATTGTGCACAAGAACTTAAAAAGACTAAAACCCTCACAAGTGCTGTACTCAAAAAAGCAAAGCAGCTTGGTTTTGACGATATATCCATTGCGCGATTTACAAAAAAGACCCCAGACGCGATTCGCGCACAGCGCATTAAGCTTGGCATCACGCCATTTGCAAAAGCTATCGATACACTTGCTGGTGAATTCCCCGCACATACTGAGTATCTCTACACGACATACCACGGTATCGAGCATGATGTACAGCCGCTGAAACAGTCGGAAAAGCCTGTGCTTGTCCTCGGTTCAGGAACATACCGCATCGGCAGCAGCGTTGAGTTTGACTGGTGCTGCGTCAACGCTGTTCAAACCGTCCGCGATACGGGACGTAAGGCAATCATGCTCAACAGTAACCCAGAAACAGTTTCGACTGATTATGACATGTGTGACCGACTCTACTTTGACGAACTCTCCCTTGAGCGAGTACTTGATATCTATGACTTTGAGCATCCTCGTGGTGTCATCGTTTCCATGGGAGGGCAAACGCCGAATAGACTCGCGCTACCACTCGCACAAAGAAATGTCCGCATCTTGGGTACAACACCTGAAGATATCGATAAAGCAGAGGATAGAAATAAATTTTCTAAACTACTCGATGCTCACAACATTGCACAACCCCAATGGGAGGCATTGACTAGTCTGTCAAACGCGAAAAAGTTTGCAGACAGGGTCGGCTATCCGGTCTTGGTGCGACCAAGTTATGTACTCTCTGGAGCAGCTATGAATGTAGTATGGGACGAAGCAGCGCTTGAGCAATTTCTTAAAGACGCGGCGGCAGTCTCGAAAGAGCACCCTGTTGTAATGACAAAGTTCATTACACCAGCAAAAGAGATTGAGATTGATGCGGTTGCCGACCACGGCGCAATCATCGCCTATGCAATTGGTGAACATATTGAAAACGCAGGAGTACACTCAGGAGATGCAACAATTGTGCTTCCTGCTCAATCTCTCTATGTTGGAACTATTCGCACGGTAAAGCATATTGCACGAGATATCGCAAAAGCATTGAACATTACTGGACCGTTCAACATCCAGTTCCTCGCCCATGACAATAAAGTACAAGTCATCGAATGTAATGTCCGTGCTTCAAGAAGTTTTCCATTCTGCTCAAAAATATTCCGCACAAACTTTGTTCGGCTTGCAACGCGCGCTATGCTAGGTGAATCAGTTGAAACCGTCCAGAAATCACTCTTTGATGTTGATTTTGTCGGAGTAAAAGCTGCACAGTTTAGTTTTGGTCGCCTCAAAGGTGCTGACCCGAGACTAGGAGTTGAGATGGCATCAACTGGAGAAGTCGCAACCCTTGGAACCACTGTGGATGACGCTCTGGTGCACGCACTCACAGCCGTCGATATACCTCCCCCACAAAAAGGCATCCTTATTTCCTTGGGGACACCTGAGTCGAAAGGGAGGTTTTTGAAGCGAATCGACATCCTGAAATCAATCGGCCTACCAATCTATGCTACTGCAGGAACTGCGGAAATCCTCAAACAAGAGTACACAGGCATTCATGCAGTCACATTTGCCCAGGCACAGAAACTATTAGGCGAACGCTCAGTCGACTTACTCATAAATACCCCATCCCACACAAGCTACTCAGAACGGCAACACACTGAAGGTAAGGTATTGCGACGTCTTGCGAGTGATAGAAATATTCCACTCATTACAAACGGTGAGCTTGGGGAGCGATATCTTGAAGCGCTCGATGCATATAGCTCCCCAGCTCCCCGCGCATGGGACGAATACTAATACACTTGTCCACTCTTGCAGAAAAATGCCCTATGGTATACTGCACGAACTTAACAGTAATGTAACGTTTTATGTCAGAAGGAACACATACACAACAGCAATCACCATATGCAATACCTGCGGCAATTGTAATTGCAGGAGCACTTATCGCAGGTGCGCTCTTTTTCGCCCAGCCACGTCAAGCGGCACCACAGATAGCAGATGGACAAAATCCACAGCAAGCAGGCCCACAAATTACTGACCAGGTAGTCAAAGGTATCCAGGCAGATGATAATGTGATGGGTAATCGCGATGCAAAAGTAGTCATCGTTGAGTTCTCTGACGCTGAATGCCCATTCTGTAAAATGTTCCATGACACCATGAATCGCATCATGAGTGAATACAAAGACTCCGGAAATGTAGCATGGGTATATCGACATTATCCACTTCCACAACTTCACCAGAAAGCAACGAAGGAAGCAGTTGCTATCGAGTGCGCATCAAAGCTTGGCGGACAAGACGCATTCTGGAAGTTCACAAACAACCTATATGACATCACACCATCAAACGATGGACTCAATCATGCTGAGCTCCCAAACATGGCAGTAAAGGCTGGGGTTGATAAAGGTGCATTTGAAAAGTGTCTTAAGAACGACGAAACGATGCCACGCGTTCAACGTGACATTGATGAAGGACAGGCACTCGGTATCGGCGGTACCCCACAGAGTTATGTTGTCGCAAATGGCAAACAAATCTCAATCGAGGGCGCGCAACGCTACGAGACTGTGAAGCAGTACATTGAACAAGCACTTGCTGAATAAGGTATACGTACCCAACAACAAAAGCCCCTTTCGGGGCTTTTGTTTTGAGGAAATTACTTCTGATTCATTCCCGCACGAAGCGTGCAATACTCACAGTCTTTCTGCTTGCACCCACCGTCCCAAAATGCGAGCGTATATATTTCCTCTGCTGCCCGAGCGATTGTCGCAGTGAGTGCCGTGACATCATCATCTGTGACGGCAAATGACTCAAGTCGATACGAGCCATTACTATGCGGCTCAAGGAAATCAATACATGCTTCTCTCAGGTTCCCCTTCTTCTGCATATCCATACACAGCTTATAAAAGACAAGCTGTCGATGATAGTCTCCTGTTCCATTTTTTGTGAGACCGAGTATCTCATTGCGTGTCTTTGGCTTTCCTGTTTTGTAGTCTGTAACACGTATACTTCCATCCGCAAATACATCAAGTCGGTCGATTTTACCGCGCAGGAGTATGCGCTGCATGGATGGTGTGCCTATATGCAAGTCACATTCAAGCGGTAATTCAGAAAAGATTTTTGTTTCACCAAACGTATTTTTACGCTCAGCAAACCAGCCGGGGATCGCGTCATCTGCTTTCTTTCGCGCCTCCGCAAGACCGACAGCGTCGAAGCCCTGCTTCTCAAGGTGTGCATGCACTGCCGCAAGTAAGTACTTGAGCGCAGGAAGTTTTCCTGATTCTGTATACATATCGAAAAACTCCTTGAGCCCATCGTGCATACCATTACCAAACAGGAGATGGTTATTTGTAACATCTGGGATGCGCACGAGGTTTCGATAGAAGTACCTCCATGGACACTCAAGATAGTTGTTCAGAGCAGTTACCGAAAGCCCCTGCTCAACAAATAATGCCTTCAAAAAGGCGACATCCTCCCCAGGAAGTGCGGCGGCTTTTCGTTCGAGCAATGAGTGTGGTGCATACGCCGACTCAAACTCTGAGACCGATGATGCAGTTGCGTGTGTTCCGAGACTTTCTATGAACAATGACGGCAGTGCTTCATTACCCTCTTGTGTTACCTGGGCATGACTGATGAAGGCTCCGAGCTTCGCTCGAGTGAGTGCTACGTACATAATGCGACGTTCATCGTCGTCGTCTGATTTTTCAAGTTGTGGTATGTAAAAGGCAGTACGTCCGCGTGCATTACCCCACTTCTTATCACGTGCATGGATGATATACACATATGAGAACTCAAGCCCCTTTGATGCGTGGGCGGTCATGAGGTGCACGGACTGCAGCGTCGACGGCATTGGCATATCTTTGTCTATGGCAACACCGTACGTATCATAGAGACCGATATCAATGAGAAATCGCTGCGCGCTATATCCTACTTCTTTGCGCGCATGACGCTCAAGTGTTGCGAGCATGCCACGGACACGTGCGAGCACATCTGCAGTGCCTTGATGTGTGAGTACAAAACGAAGGAATCCAGAATCATGCACGCAGTATGAGAAGAAATCTCGTGCATGATCTTCACGTGCGATTTCACTGCCACGCTTCATGCGGCTGACAAATGCCGCGACCGCTTCTCGGTCACGCAGTCCTTCTATCTTTTCATGATGCTTGAGTACGTCGAAAAAGGGCTCTCGGGCAAGACGTACTGCACGAACGATACGATGAATATCAGCTTCCTCAAGCCCTGACCACGGTGCAAACAAGCTCTCTGCCATAGCACGGTCTGAATAATTATCAGCACTTGCCCGCATCCAAGTAATAAGCTGTTGCACACGATGATGCTCAAGCGCATTCTGGTGAGTCTCGACGATGTGCGGCACTTCCTGAGCAGCAAGTGCCCGCGTAAGCGCATCTGCGTCTTTGTTGTTGCGAAACAGAACTGCAATTTCAGTCGGCTCAACACCATGCCCAAGCTTTTCTTTGATATCCGCTGCGACCCACGCAAGCTCGTGCTCTTCAGTAGAAAATGTGCGTGTTGCAACTGTTGCGAGATGTGGTTCAGGATGACGCGATACAAGCTCAGGGTTGCGCTCAGGAGCCACCGCAGTACTCATAAGCTCTCTGGAGGCAGCGAGTATCTGTGTTCCGGAGCGATATGAATCAGTAAGTGTAACCATTTCAGCATGCGGGTACTGGCGCTTGAAGGTATGAAAATGTTCGAGCGATGCTCCTTGGAAGCTATAGATTGCCTGCTTCTCGTCACCGACCAAGAAGAGATTTGGAGACTCGTGAAAACTTGAGAGTTTGGTCAGTAACGTGTTTTGAGAAGTGTTTGCGTCTTGATGTTCATCAGCGAGAATGTAGAGATACTCCTCTTGCACCATCTGTAAGAAGTCGGTATTTTCTTCAAACACACGGAGCACTTCAATTATCATATCGTCAAAGTCATACGTCTTTTGTGCTCGAAGCGCTGCTTCATATCGCTCATATGCATCAGCGAGCTCCAGCGTTCGCGCGAGTCTATCGAGTTGCTTCTTGTGCTCACCTTTCATCTCACCTTTGTATCTGCCTGAGGTATGATATGCCTCACCTGATGACTGTATCTGGTGCACTTCGAGTTCTGCGCGCTCACGCAGTAGCAGTGGCGAGATGTATTCACGTTTGAGCTGTGAAATAGTCCTGATGATATCTTTAACGTGGACATACCTATCACCAAAAGATGTGAGATGTTCCCACTCCCGTGTATCGATTACTCCACGCGCTGTGATGATGGCGTCTATCGGAAGTATCGGTTCAGCTCCGACGAGGCGCTTGAAGTATGAAGGGTGTTCTTGGATGAGGGCGTTGCAGAAGCTATGGAAGGTGTGAATCTTCACAGAATAGGCTGTAGGGCCTATGAGTGAGGCAAGACGAGTCTTCATAGCATAGACACCCGCTTCGGTGAATGTGAGGGCAAGGATTGCGTCAGGCGGGGTGTCAGTTGAGAGGAGGATGTTTGCAATGCGCAGCGTGAGCACCTGTGTCTTCCCAGTGCCAGGCCCTGCTATGACCATGACGGGACCTTCGATGGTATCTACTGCCTTTTTCTGCGCAGTGTTAAGCCGAGCGTATGCCTTTTGAAACTCAGGAGTAGATTTTGGAGTTGCCATCACTCTAGTATGCCATATTTTATTTTTCTGCGCGGCTCTCGTGATAGCGTTTCCATGCCGACTCACTCGGATAAAAAAGTCCTTCATCCTTAGCAAAATAGTAGTATTGCCCGATGCTCGAAAGTAGCACCTCGAGCGTGATCTCTCGTGTACCATCTGCCTGCAATACCCCTGCTGATCCAAGTTCCCATGCATGCGCCTCTGCAACCTCTTCTGGGCTTAGACGTGTACAAGTATATGGCTGCTGCTCAAAACGCTCTACGATATCTGCAAATGCTTTTTGAACAGCAGCAACGGTCGTACGCTCATCTACAGGGACTGAAAGACTGACGGTTGGAGATGCTCCGAGTCGCGTAGGAGTGCAGAGCATGCCACACTCTTGTGCCAATGCCTTATTCGTATCTGAAAGAGTATCGAAACGTATGATTATGTGTGCGTCATATCCAACATTCTTTTTGTTTGCAGAACTCATGACAGTTTCGATGTTTTTTCGAAAGAGTGCGATGCATGCATCACGCACAGGTAGTTCAGCAATGCTGGCGATATCAGACTCACTTTCAATACGGACACTTGTTTTCTCTATTGCAGCTACGTCACGAATGTACTGCGGTACTTCATTTCTAATATCTGAATCCATAACAGCTTAATGAACAAAGAGTGTCGAGAGTGAACGTCCTTCTTCGAGGTGTGTGATTGCTTTTGCGACCATATCCACAAGTGAAAAGACGCGAAGCTTCTTTGAGCCTGCACTGTGCACTTCCTGTGGTATCGAGTCACTGACAATCACTTCGTGAATGAGTGGATTTGCATTGATGCGCTCTATTGCTGGAGTCGAAAGTATGCCATGTGTTGCAGCAACTATGACACCTTGCGCACCATTTTCTTCAAGTATCTTAACTGCGCTATTTATCGTACCAAACGTGTCTATCATGTCATCGATGACAATCGCGATACGTCCCTGCAATCCCCCACTATCCCCAATGAGTGCGACACGCTCTACTTCGTTTTTCTTACGGTAGTCACGCTCCTTTGAAAGTACGAAGAGTGGTAAACCGAACATACCTGCATACTCACGCATGCGCTTCAGTGCCCCTTCATCTGGAGCAACAAGCGCGTAGCGGTCTTCATATCCTGGGGTGAAGTGATGCTTATCAAAGTACTCTTTTATCAAGTGCGCAGTGTAGAGGTTGTCACACGGGATGTTAAAGAAGCCTTGGATTTGTGCTGCATGAAGGTCAAACGTGATGACGCGATGCGCTCCTGCGTGCTCATAGAGGTCAGCGACATCACGCGCTGAGATGGCTCCACGAGAGTTGTCTTTCTTATCTTGTCGTGAATATGGAAAGAATGGCAACACAAGGTTGATACGCCCAGCGTCAGAGCGGCGCAGCGTTTTGATAAGCAGCAAGGTCTCCATGACCAAATCATTTGCAGTTCTTCCTGCTGTATCACCATCGTTTCCTGACTGAATCACATAGACGTCCTTATGACGAACACTTTCATGAAGAATTGGTCGAATCTCACCATTTGCAAAATACTGCATTTCGCCTCGATGCAGTGTGGTGCCTAATTTTTCTGCAACACTCTGTGCTAACGTTGTAGCTGATGAACCTGCGATGATAAGTGGTACTTTCATAGAAATCTATTGTTTATAATGCACAGCAACTTCTTGCTTGTACTTTTGCGCTGCTGCTGACTGCTCTTCTTTTGTGGAGCGCTGACCATTGGGGAACATCATGCCGCGACCAATATTTAGCAAACAACGTTTGAGGTCAATTCCTGATGCCGCAAACTCTGAAATTGTACCGCCTTGTGCGCCGAGTCCTGGCACAAGATAGAGTGTGCTCGTGTTTTGCGTAAGCTCCAGAGTCTTTTTCAGGTGAGGATTTGAAGAGAGAAATGTACCGCCCACTACGATACCATCAACGCCACTTTCAAGACCGCGCGCGATACGTGTTTCGTACAAGAGCTTGTCACCATCTCGGTAGAGCATTTCACTTTCATACTCGGGGTTGCTCATAAGTGCCATGGTGAAGATGCCGAGCTCTCGTTCATGCGCTTGCTCCACGAGTTGTTCGATATTTCCTGCATACGGCGCACCCGTCACTGCGTCAAAGCCCATCTTTTTTCCAAAGTAAAGCCACGAGTCATTTGTCGACCCAATATCAGACACTTTGTAGTCGATGATAGTAAGAAGTCCATGCGCCTTACTGAGTGCGACGATTTCCTCCATAAGCGCAAGACCATCTGGATACTGGAAGTATGCAGGGTTGCACTTTACACCTGCAACATGGGGCGAAACAGCTTCAACGTACTGGAGGCACCAGTCACGCACATTCACCCCTTCAGGAAGCGCATTTTTATCACGCTGCCCCGGTAACGCTGGGTCGAGTCCTGCAATCAATACACTCCCTGTTCGCTCTCGTACCTTGTGCCACTCTTCGGTAAATGCAGTCATACTACTTTTTATACGCTTTTAATGGGCGCTCGGCAATTTCAGGTGGGAGCTCTGATACGTGGTACGCGGGCGCATACATAAGGCACATAGCGTATATTTCTCCTGCCGGAACTTCTGGAAATGTATGACCACGATGCACCCCATAGAGCACAGAATATCCTTGTATGCCGAGAGCATCCTTGTTTGCTTCACAGTATGTTGAAAGTTCCGAGAGCGATGCTCCGTTATTGCATACATCCTCAAGAAACAAGATATGCTTCCCTGTGCACTTTTTCGCCTGTGCATCAAATAACCCAAGTTTTCCATCTCGCTTCTCAGCGTACGCATACTCAATATGGTGCTCGTTGTATCCAAGTGTCTGGATTATTTTAGCAAAGGCGATAGTGGCATACGCAACACCAACAATAATGAGATTATCTTTTTTATTAGCAAAAAACTCATTGATAGCCTCCCAGTAGAGTGGCGCGAGCTCCATTTCTTGAGGTGTTGTTAGCATGCGAAAGTTAATGTAGTACTCACCACGCAAACGTGACCCGTCTTCAGCAACTTTTTTGTATTCAAAATGCCCTTTCTCAATAACACCGAAGGAAGTCAGCATAGATTCCACGGCAGCGCTTTTTGAAAAAATATGTACGTTTTTTGGTTCTGGTTTCATATTATCCTTGTGGGTATGCATCGCGTATCTCTTTTGCTAAGTATGGATTCCACATCGCTCCAGTAGCTGACATGACTACATCAGCACCTCTATCACGGTACATTCTGAAATCTGCCGCATTCATAACGCCTCCACATCCTATGAGTGCCGTTTTTGCGCCACGTCCTGCGCGCAACTTCTCGAGACGTTCAATCATAGAAAGTCCCGCCCATGTGATACTTGCTCCACAGACGCCACTTTTTACACGATTTGGACCAGGGAGTGCTTGCTCACCATGTTCATCGATTATAGTTGCTTGCAATGTATTTATGCTTGAGATGCCATCAGCGTATGCGTCAGCGATTGCAACAACCTCCTGCAGTGCAGCATCATCTGCGAAATAGCCAACTTTGAGTACGAGTGGGATTGAACCGATAGCATCACGCACCGCACGTGTCACTTCGCGTGTCATCTCTATGTTGTAGCAGACAAGTCCTTCATTCCCGATGTTTGGACATGACAGGTTTATTTCGAGTATTTGTGCACCAGTTGCAATCGAAAGTTTCGCCGCTGCAACATAGTCAGCAATAAACTCGTCTTTTGTTTGTCCTTCCTTGACGGTACCCATACAGCTCATCACCATGACTTGCCCCTCACCTGCCATCTGTACCGCCGCTGCTGCATCTTTCTGCCATTCTGCTACTGGCCGTGATGGTACTCCAAAAGAATTGGTAATTGAGAGTGGTTCTGTATATCGAGCATCAGCAACAAGTGGCTCTTTCATGCGCTCGACACTTAGGTCACCTGCGAGATGCACCGCAAGCACATTTGGAAATGGGTGGCATGGGAACTGCTCAGCGCGCACAGTCTTATACACCGGAACATCAAAGCCCTTCTCAAAAGCAGCCTTGATGAACTTACTATCAAGGAGTGGTCCCGCTGGGATTCCAAATGGATATGAGATAGGGTGCCCTAAGAAAGTAAACTGGGGAACACCACGCTCAACTACAACACCGTCGGTAAATGCACCAAATGGTCCATGCTCAAGATTCTCGTAGTATGTTTTTGTTGGGTCGTAAAACGGTTCTTGAATCATCGTATAAGTATACTATACCTACCGCACAATTTTACCTTCCTTATATTTTACAACACCACCTACAATCGTACAGACTGCTTTTCCAGTCAGTGATTTACCGATAAATGGTGAGTTCTTTCCTTTCGAGAAGAACTTCTTCTCATCGACTGTCCAGACCTCATCGAGGTTGAAAAGTGAGACGTCGGCATCTGCACCTACTGAGAGTGTTCCTTTGTTGAGGCGAAGAATCTTTGCTGGACCAGTAGTCATCTTTTCTATACAGAGCGCAAGTGGGACTTTTTTTGTCTTCACGAGGTAGGTGTGCATCACAGCAAAGCTTGTCTCGATACCTACAAAACCGAATGCAGCATCTTGGAAGGTTTTGATTTTGTCTGGCTCGATATGTGGTGCGTGGTCAGTAGTGAATGCGTCGATAGTTCCGTCTTTAATACCTGCAATGACCGCATCAATATGCTCTTGTGAGCGAAGCGGTGGGTACATCTTTGCATTAGTGTTGTATCCCATGCACTCCTCATCGGTGAGTGAGAAATGCTGGACACACACCTCGGCAGAAATGTTTTTTGCGCCACGCTTTTTTGCTTCACGAATAGCACGAATCGCACCTGCGGTTGAGTTGTGCAACAAGTGCAGACGCGCGCCAGTCTCTTCTGCAAGGAGAATGTTTTTGTAGACTGCCATATCTTCAGAGAGTGCGGGAATGCCTGGAAGCCCGAGCTGTGTCGAGACCCATCCCTCGTGCATAACCCCACCTTCAGTCAGGTCCTCGGTCTCACAGTGCGACATGAGGAGTACGTCAACAGTTTTGACATACTCAAGTGCTCGTTTTAAGAGTCCCTCGTCTTGCACATCAGAACCATCATCGGTCACTGCGATAGCACCTGAGCGCTTTAATTCGTTTATTTCTGCGAGTGTTGCGCCCTCCTGCTTCTTTGTTATTGAACCGGTCGGGTAGATGTTGATGAGGTCAAGCTCTTTTGCTCGCTTTAAGATGAACTCAATAACAGTCTGGTTGTCAGCAACTGGGTTAAGGTTTGGCATCGTCACAACAGAGGTGATGCCACCTGCAAGTGCAGCGAGCGAACCAGTTTCAAGCGTCTCTCTATCTTCTCTTCCTGGCTCACGGAAATGCACTTGCATATCTATAAGTCCTGGGGTGACGAGTAGACCTTTTGCATCGATAACTTGCTGTGCTTTTTTTGAAATCTTTTTTGCAACTTGCGAGATTTTTCCACCTTCAATCAAAATATCGTACTCCCCGTCAATCTTGTTTGCAGGGTCAATGACTCGTCCGTTCTGTATGAGTATACTCTTCATGGTTTTCATTTATTTCCTGCTAAATGTTTTCACCTTTCCATCGAAACGCTCAGCAATGAGCCACAGTAATGCTTTTCTGACAGCCATTCCATTTTCTACCTGTCTGAGGATGTATGACTGCTCGTCTACAGCAGATAGCGCAGAGTGCACATCAATATCTCGTATGACTGGCCCTGGGTGCATAAGGATTGCATCCTTTTTTGCAAGGTCGAGACGCTTGCGAGAAATACCGAACATTTTTGAGTATTCTCGCAGTGTCGGGATAAAACCATTTGCACCGCGCTCACCTTGGACGCGCAGCGCGTACACGAAGTCAGCGCCTGCGAGTGCCTCTTCAACAACGTAGTATGTTTTCACACCGAACTTTTCAACATGCTTTGGGAGTAGTGTCTGTGGTGCGGCAATGCGAATCTCCGCTTTCAACATTTTGAGCAAGCGTACAAGTGAGCCAAATACACGCGAATGCACGATATCTCCCACGATGACAACTATCTTTCCTTTCAAATCTTTTGTACCTGCGTGGTCAAGCATGGTGAGTCCATCAAGGAGTGCCTGTGTTGGATGCTCATGCCAACCATCGCCTGCGTTTATGATTGACGCTCGAGTATGACGAGCTGCCATCTCAGGTACTCCTGATTCCTTTGAGCGAATGACGATGACTCCTACATTGTATGAGTCGACTGTCTGAACAGTATCAAGGTAGCTTTCACCTTTTTGCACTGAGCTGTTACCACTCACACTTGTTGTATCCATCGACAACTGCTTTGCTGCCAAGTCAAAGCTCGACATCGTGCGTGTTGAAGGTTCAAAAAATGCGTTGATTTGAGAAATACCCTTACTGAAAGAAAACTTGTATGTTTTGTAATCTCGAAAAGCACGCGCAACATCATATAACAAAGAAAGGTCACTATTCGTGACCTGACTAATAGAGTAGAGATCGAAAAATGAAAGATCTCGTTTGTTTCTAATTGAGAGAAGATGAGCGTGTTCTGCTCCGAGCGAAGTAAAATCTTTTTTTGTACCGTCCATTAAAAAAACATACTACCACTATCTTCCTAAGAACTCAACTCATGCAAAAAGCACCTCGGAGGTGCTTTTTGCTTAATTTCTTTAGTTCTATGCCGCGACATATTCAGGTCCGAAACCAAGCAAATTTAGGAACCAGCGCCACATACGAGTAAATATTCCGACACGTTCTCCTGTCTGGGCAGGCGCTTCTGCATCAGTTGAATTCAAGACACCGGAAGTGTCAGAGTTTGGGCCGATTGGCTCAGCATACTGCCCATTCTCTCCAAGGTAATTCAACACGGTGCTATATGCCTTTTTATTGTCCCCATCAATACCGACGTCAGTTGCAAGCTGTTGACCATTTCGAGTATTTTCACCACCTTCTCCAGGAAGTTCACCGATGTTCGGCAAGTCAGCTGGGTCTTCTGCATTTGGGTCGATGGTGATTTCTCGTGTCGTGCCTTGCTGCTGCGTACCGTTTCCTACTTGCAGGTCACGTATACTTGGCCCAGTGTCCACTTGAGGAGCGTCCTTTGCACACCCAATGCCAAGTGTTTTACAAAGATATGCATACGCATCGTCATCTTCTGGCGCTTTCTGAGCAGGCTGTGATGATACAACTCTTCTATTTTGAGCAATAATCTCAGAAGGAGTTTCGATGGTTGGTCCAGTATCTTGAGGTTGTGTATTTGAAGCATACTGCGAACCTGAGTCATAGTTTGATGTGTTACCTGAGTCATATGAACTCTGTTGCGGCGCAGCATCTACAATAGTCACCTGGATAGGCTTACACGCTTCAGAGTTCTGCCTCACAGCATCCACAATCAAACTTACTTTCAGTTTTCCTTTCTTTTTCGGTGCAGTAATTGTTGCCTGTCCTTGTTGTGATGTCTGAACCGCTGCGCCAGTACCGTTTTGTGGATACCCAAATTGGTTCAAGACTGTGTTTGTGTTCGCCTGAGTTGTTGGTGCCTGCCTATCATACTTTGTTGTCGATTTTGGTGATGTATCCACCTTAATCTCTCGCTTTGCTCCGGTAACGTCATACGTAACACTGAACTGCTCGCCTGCTGGAACTTCTATCGCATCAGAGCCAAAGAAGTTACAGACAACACCTCCACCGACAGATGGCTGCGCACCATACCCTTGTGGGTTGTAGTTTGGGTTTGGAAGACACTGGAAACCATTCCACTGCCAAGCACCCTGTGGCTGACGCATCTGGCACTCCTGCATAGCTTGTAGCTGCTGCATCTGCTGTTGCTGCTGCGGGGTTGGTCCCTGCTGCTGTTGCTGCTTCGGCTGCTCTTTTGGCTGTTGTGGATTTGGTTTCTTTGGGAAGCAGCGGCCCTGTATCATCTCTTCATCTTGCCTGCATTGCTGCTGCTGAGGAACACACTGACCGTTCTGAAGAACCTGACCTTGCTGGCATTGCTGCTGTTGAGGGACACATTGAGTATTTTGCAAAATTTGACCTTGCGGGCATGTTTGTGTCTTTGGCACGCAGCGTCCTTCTACACAGTGCTTGTTCGGGTCGGTACAGTTAAAGCATTGGCGCACTGGAGTACATGTTCTCCCGTCCTGAGCAACAACACCCTGCTCACGAGTATCTTCTGTTAGGCAGCTATTACCTGGCCTCGGTGTCGGTGTTCCAGGAACACAAGCATCTTTTGCGGCATTCGGTACCGAATTGCCTTGACAATCAGAGCATTGGCCGCCGACACGAATCTGTCCATCACCTGCTGTACCCTGTTGTCCACGACAGCTTGCAGGAGCTGGCTCTGGAACTTGTGGATTTGGTGTGAAACTTTGTTTTGGAACGCAATCATTTTTTTCGCTATTTGGCTTTTGATCTGAAGGACAAGTAAAACACGTGTTTCCTTGAATTATTTGATTTTGACCTGGTGTATTATTACTTCCTGAACATGCAGACGGTGTAGGTGCAGCAGCTGGTTTTGGTACACACTTACAATCTTGTATTATCTGAGTCTGCTGATTACACTCAGGCACAACTGGGCATGAGCCGATTGGTTCACAAATATTTTTCTCACGATTTGCTTGCATCCGTTCTCCACAGATTTCACAGCGAGAGCTTTGTCCTGCATTTTCATCTCCCTGGTGCCACACAGCTTGTATTTTCTCACATTCCTCTTTTGTCTTTGGCTTTACTTGACAACTCGAGGAACCATAGTCATACACCCTCTCATCATCAATAGTGTTTGTACCTGATTTATAGCAAGTACACTGATTTGAGTCGTTAGGCCGTGCACCACCTCCACATGAATTTGGCATGCATACAGGTTTATTCTCTGCATCTTTGATTACTATAAGACCTTGAGCACAACGACAGGTGAAATTACCGTCACCCTTATCATCTCTCTGATTCACACATCTTTGAGCATTACATTTAAGGCCTTCGATAACCTCCCTTGGAGCTCCACATAATTTAACAATGTCACAATTAGTCGGTGCGTCCCCGCTTTCTTTGGGGCAGAAAAGTTTAAACCTATCTTTAGCTTCCTTTGGGCTTCCAGCGATTTTATCTGGAGGTATATTTCTAACATATTCAGGAACAGTATCTCCAGCTATCTCGCGCGGGCATTGAAAAATCACTACTCTATCCTTTCTTTCAGGTAGTGGTTTTGATACTGTCTCTCCAAATTGCATTTTGCAGTCGCCAATGTCATGACCATCTATTCGTATTCCTAAATCGCCGTACCACTTGCCAATCACTTGATACCAACCGCAGTTATAACCTATACGCGAAGCGTTAAACCCGAGAGCTTCAAAGGAGAAATAGTACGTGTCGCCACCGATCCAAAACATACTTTGCCAGCAAGTACCGCCCTTAAAACTAGGTCTGTACGTAGTTCGGATTGAATTGACTGGGTTTGCTGAGTTTACTGTAACGTCAGCGGCTGCTGCGAAGTACAGCTGAAAAGAGAAGGTAAGTAAAAGTATATACAGAAGTGAGCGTGCATATTTTTTCATTCTTTACAGTATAGTACGTATTTGCTGAGTATTACCATCTTCATGTGGATAGTGCGCCTACATACCTCATAATGCACGTACGAACAAATTGTTTTTTGCCGATGATTTACTAAAAAATATACTCCTAGCCGAGGAACAATTCTGAGCTGTAAAATGGGGGTTACTCTTGCATTACCTCACCCTGACCTTCTTTGCTTTACACGGCTCTTTTGTATAGAGGTTCCCATCTACCTTAAGGCGTAGCGTTAGCGTACCTGTGCGAGACGGTGTCACTGTGGCTGATGTAGCATCACCTACATTTCCATCATACTTTGTGCTTGTTCGCGGAGTTGTATCCACTGTGACTCGCTTCGCGTTTGAGACTGACCAAGAAACTTCTATCGGTTCTCCTTTCTTTACTCGATACAGACCACCTGTTGTTTCTGGAGCATCAATTTCAAATGACTCACAAGCTACCTGGTTCACCACTTCATTACCGAACGGGTTTGTAAATGGCTTTGGCTGGAACATCTGCATCAGGCGCTGCATGAGGGATGGGTCTTGCTGCTGCGCACCTTGCTGACCTTGACTACCTTGTCCTTGCCCTTTCTGAGCCATTTGCTTTGCAAGCTGGGACAGCGGGTCCTGCTGCTTACCATTTTGACCTTGCTGTCCATTTTGAGGCCCGCCTCCAGTTTGGCTGCCTCCAGGGCCTGATGGAGGTCTGTTTTGCGGAGGTTGACATGGCTGCTTTTCTGGCTGACATGGAGGTGTCGGAGGCGGGGGTGGCGTTTTTGTCTCTGGAGCTTTTGGGGTGCATTGACCTTGGTTGCATTGGTGAGTTTTCAAATCACATGAGGCACACGACACTTGTCTGATAGGGTCACATTTTTTCTGTGCATTTGTTCGTCCGGGCTCCTGTGTATCCTCGGTGACACAAGCATCACCCTCTTTTGGCTCATTTCTTCCAGGTGTAAAGTCTCTTGGTTTTGGAGTTTCTTTCTTTTTGCAAGAAACTGCTGTCGGACTTCCCCCTTCTTGCTCTTCGTCAGTGTTGCACTTGCACTCACCCCTTCCCATAAAGGTGCCGGCAGAACAGTGCGGGAGAACTTTCGGTGCATCAGGTGCCTTGTCTATACAGCCACTTGTTCCTGGTACTTTATTTCCAGTACACACTTCACAGTATGCAGGGCCTGCATGCCAGAATCCATTCTTTTTTCGACATCCTGCAGGACCATCATCTGCGTCAGGTGGTCGTGAATGTGGCGCTCGTACACATCTACCGAACTGCATCTCTTGGCCTGATGGACATACGCCGCAGGCGATGTCAGTGAGACGTTTTTGCTCGTCTTTCTCTTGCGCAGTAGCGCCTCGATTATTCTGCAGACATACCATTGCAAAATCCGGCGCGTTTTCATCAAGTTGCTTACGTAAGGCCGCACAAGCATTTGGATCACTTGGACCTGAGCCAGCACACTGAGCCGAATAATTTCTTATTTTTTCGCTGAGTGCTTGTGGAGTAAGCACTGTCGCGTGGTTCTTGTATTTTTTACAATCGACAAGACCGATTGCCGCTTTCTGGCCTCGCTGAATCACACAGTGTCTTACCTGCGGGTATGTACCGCCACCAGTAATTTGTGTCTCTGTTCGTGCTCGAGTGCCTGGGGCGTATTTAAATGATACTGAAGTTGCTGTAGGGTTTTCTGCTGTATTTTTATTGCATACATAGTGCAGATAATAGTTTCCCATAGGAATTCCGGCGACAACTAACTTATTCTCCTCTCCAAGCGTTACGTTGGTTGGAAATGTAGATACATTAAAGTTAATGGCATACTTTGTTGCCATAGGTGAGCCTGAGGCTCTCTGTGTATATTCACAGGTATATTCCGGGGTTAGCGGTGGCGCCACAGCAACAGGAGCACGAGCAGTCTCGCAGCGTATCCACTTCTGCTCTTCAAGATTTCGCTCAATATAATCACCAGTATGTGTACCGACACGGATATCAGCTGTCTTATCCTCGTTACATGCTGCGAAGACTTCAAATTCGGTATCCATAGTGCAGCGCACACCCTGCATTACCCTGAGGATATCATTATACTCAGTGGTGCCTCTTCCGACGGAACCAGTCTTCTCTCGAATTGTGTGTATTTGCTTTTCAGCATCACACTCAACGAAGTAATGAAACTCTGCTGCAGAAGCAACTTGAGCAGATACGCAAAAGAAACATATACAGATAATGCACCTGAGTGTATTCATCATGACACCAATGGTATCATGCTTTTTTTAGTAGTTCTCGAGTTGCTCGGCGTATGAGTGGAGGCGGATGCGCTCAAGTGCCTTTGCTTCAATCTGTCGGATACGCTCACGCGTCACACCGAACATCTTACCTACTTCTTCGAGTGTGTGGCAGACGCCGTCGATAAGTCCATTGCGCATTTCAAGAATCTTTCGCTCTTTTGGTGAAAGCTCATTCAAGACTTCTGCAAGCTGCTCATTCAAGATACGGTTTGCAGCCTGTCTATCTGGTGCCTCTATAGAATCGTCAGCAATAAAGGAGCCAAGTGTTGCCTTTTCATCATCATCACCGACTGGTGACTCGAGAGAGACGGTTGCTTGGTTGATTTTTTGGATGTGATAGACCTTGTCCACATCGATACCCATCTCCACTGCGATTTCCTCTGCAAGTGGCTCACGCCCGAGATGCTGACTGAGTTCTCGCACTTTCTGTTTGTACTTTGCGATAGTTTCAACCATGTGCACTGGAATACGGATAGTGCGTGACTGGTCAGCGAGTGCACGAGTAATCGCTTGGCGAATCCACCACGTAGCGTATGTAGAAAACTTGAAGCCCTTTGAGTAGTCGAATTTATCGACTGCCTTGAAGAGTCCGAGGTTACCTTCCTGTATGAGGTCGAGGAGTGTGAGGTCAGGACTGCGGTTGACATACTTCTTTGCAATAGAGACAACGAGGCGGAGGTTTGAACGTACGAGAATGTTTCGAGCTTCTGAGTCACCATTCATTATGCGCTTTGCAAGGTCCTTCTCTTGCTGCGCGTTGATGAGGGGGTATTGGCCAATCTCGCGAAGGTACATGTGCACCGAATCACGTGATGAATCGCGGCCACCTAGGCGACGTGTATCGAGGAGCTCATCAGCTTTGTCGTCAAGAATGTTTCCAGTCTCAAGGACGTCAATTCCTGCAGTACTAAACATTTCATACATCTCTTCCAAGAAGAGCACGTCACTTTCAATCGTAGGAAATTCGCGAAGAATCTCGTCATACGTTATGTACCCACGCTCTTTTCCTTTTGCAAGAATCTGTGCAGCCTTTTCTTCCTTACTCCCCGGCTTTGGAGGAGTTGTGGGTTTCTGCTGAACAGCAACTTTTTTTTCAAGTTTCTTCTCAATCTTCTTAGCAGGCGCAGTTTTCTGAGGAGTTTTTTTTGCGATGACTTTTACTGGGGCTGTTTTTTTCGGTGCACTCTTCTTCACCACACTTTTCTTCGGTGCTGACTTTTTTTTCTCTACTGACTTTTTCTTTTTTGTTGCCATTGTTGTATGTGTCGCGAGTGCGACGTGTCTTACACATCCGTACAAGAATCAGCACCCTACCCTAAAAATCGCTCTATTGCAAGGTATTTTCTCCTTTTGTCTGTGAATTAAGGGGATAACATGTGGAAAACTTTGCAGCCACCTTGCCAGAGCCTTAAAAATATGGCTTAAAATAAGACTAGTGGAGTAGTGAGCGCTTTTTCCTCAATTCCTCTAGCTTAGTGAGCGCAGCCATGAGATACGTCTCGTCTGCCCCTACTTGAGCACTCTTGAGCTGCGCCTCTGCTTCCTTTGTTTCTACATCAAGCGCGTAGAGCTGGGCCCTTCTGAGAAGCAGTTCCCCATGCTCAAGGATATGGCGAGGGTCAAGTTTTGTTTCAAACTCATGCTCGAGTACAACAGCTACTTCATTTGCAACAGCATCTCGGGGCGGAAGTTTCGCCGAGAAGACAGAATCGAGAAACGCAGCATATCGAGCATCCTGTAGACGCTGTAGCCATGACACAAACACAGTGAGCGATGTGAATGGATCATGTTTTTGTATGGGGAGGCGTTGCGCGTTTTGCTGTGCGTGTGTGTTCAATTCTTTTTCGTGATGCACGGCTCGTTCGCGAAACGATGCAGCAAGCGATTCGTATGAAACTCCTGCTGTTGTCGCAAGTGAACGGAGCGTATGCTCACGTTCGACTGGCGACTGAATATCCGTTATGACTGGAAAGAGCTCTGCCTCAATGAGGCGGCCAAATATACGCGGATCTCCCTCTGAGCGTTCTTTCAAGATTTGCGTGAGGAAGTCTACGACAAATGTCGCATTCCTGATTATCTCCTTGAGTGCATCAGCACCCCCCTGTTCGACAATTGCTGAAGCATCTTTGCCACCGATGAAGCGCGCAACTTTAACGTCAAAACCATGTTGCAAAGAAAGGCGTGCACTCTTTATTGCTGCAGCGATGCCTGCACCATCACCATCAAGCGCGATGATTATGTTTTTTGAAATGCGCCCAAGGAGTTGTGCATGCTCCTCAGTGAGTGCAGTCCCTGAAAGTGCTACAGCGTTGCTATACCCTACCTGGTGGCAGGCAATCAAATCCATCTGGCCCTCGACAAGCAAGGTGCAGTTAAACTTACGAATACCAGTCTTTGCGCGGTCAAAGCCGTACAAAAACTTTGATTTATGAAAAAGCACAGTCTCTGGAGTATTCACATATTTTGCTTCTTTTTCATCGCCGTTCCATATACGCCCTGAAAAACCGACTACGCGTCCGACACTATCAAACAGAGGAAACATGATGCGAGAACGGAACCTGTCATACGCTCCCTTTTCACCTTTAACGACAAGTCCAGCTTGTTCAAGCTGAAGAAGTGAGTGGCTGGGAAGGAGCGCGTCGTGAATATGCCTCCACCCGTCTGGCGCAAAACCTATTTTAAAACCTTCGATTGACTCGTCGGTGAGTCCACGCTTTTTGAGATACGCCTGTATCTCAGTGCTTCGAAGTCGCTCACGCATATACCACTGAGTTGCTGCCTCGAGCACATCATGGAGCGCATCTTTTTCATCTTTCGTTGGTCCTTTTTTCCCATCGAAGACAAGTTGTACACCTGCGCGTTCTGCTAGTGTCTTGAGTGCACCTTTAAAGTCGGTACCCTCCATCTTTTCGACAAAGGTAAAGATATCGCCATGTTCCCCGCAGCCAAAACAATGGTAACTCTGCCGTGTCGGTGACACCACAAAACTTGGTGTTTTTTCACCATGAAATGGGCACCGAGCTTTCCATGTTGAGCCTGCTTTCAGGAGTTTAATGTATGAAGATAGAACCTCAACAATGTCGAGCTTGTCTTTTATCTGTTCAACGGCGGTACTCACTGCCCCATTATACACGAGCACTATTCGCCAGCGAACATTATCGTTTATGAGTAGAAAGTAGCATCCGTTCAAGCATACGAGCAGCGGATTGCATTTCATTGTGGAGCGTATGGCCTTGAGGATACTTCTTCCGAAGTAGTGCCTTCAGTGCATACATGACAGACCGTGCGTTGTTCGCGGGAACAGTCACATCATCTACATAGCACAGACTTCCTGAAGTGCCATGCTCGTAGCGCAGATTACCGGCACCAGCTAAATCGACACGAAAGCCCATGTGCTGTATTGCATCCAAATCTCTACGCGTGGTGTGAGGGATATTTTTCCATGAACCACGATACGCATCGCCTTCGATATACTTTTTTTCTTCAGTGAATGCCTCATCGTCAAGCGTATCTATTGGAACTATAGTTTTCGGAAACAGCGCAGCAAGGATTTTGTGAAAATAGTAGCGCGATTGGATATACGTCCGCTCTTCTAGACTCAGCGGTTGCTCTTTCGACATTTTCACTCCTGTGACAGTGTTTGGAATGTGTATGTGCTCAACGCGCGCTCGCTCAGGGTTATCTTGAACGCGAAAGACTTTCTTGTGTGCCCCTTCACGATACTGCTCTTTCATGAAAGTATCCTAACACAAAACAACCGCCTCACGGCGGTTGTTTTTGCATATACGTGAGCAGTACTTACTCTTCTTTTACAGAAAGGTCAGCTGCTGCGCGTGCTGCATCTTCTGCTGCGACGCGTGCGATGATTCCTTCTTGAATTTTCTGAGTCATTGCCTGCTTCTTGCTCCCCACAAATCCAGTACCGGCTGGAATCGTACGACCAACAATGACGTTCTCGTTGAGACCAGTCAAGAGGTCGATTGAACCTTTTACCGCAGCTTCTGTAAGCTTACGAGTTGTGTTCTGGAATGATGTAGAAGAGAGCCATGAGTTACGAGTGAGGGCAACATCAGTAATACCCAAGACATCTTGGTCTGCTTTGATGCCTTCCTTTCCACTTGTCTCAAGCTCTTCGTTTACGCGAGTGAGCAAGCCCTCCTCAATGTATGTGCCCGCAGTGAACTTACTGTCACCTGAGCTCTTAATGTAGCGTCGTGAGAACATCTGCTTCACGATAACCTCAAGGTGCTTACGAGAGACGTTGATGCCTTGCAGGTCGTAAATCTTCAAGATTTCAGAAATGATGTACTCTCGTGCCTTGTCGATTCCGGCATACTTGTAAAACTCTTCAATATCTGCTGAACCGTCTGTCAGGAATTGGCCCTTCTCAACTGCCTGACCAGATTTCACTGTGATAGTTCGCAGTGGTGGTACGACGTATGCCAAGTCCTTCTTTGCACGCTTACTACCACCCTCTGGCAAGATAGTAATAGTTTTGACACCATTATCATCAAGGATTTCACCGATAACACCATCGAGGTGCGCAATGACTGCAGGGTTCTTAGGAATGCGTCGGTCGAAGACCTCTTCTACACGAGGGAGACCTTGTGTGATGTCTCCACCTGCTGTAACTGAACCGTGGGCGTGCTTAGTGTTCATCGTGAGCTGTGTCGATGGCTCTCCAAGACTTTGCGCAGCGATTGTTCCAACTGCTTCTCCGAGGTCAACAAGTTGGTTCGTAGTTACATCATGTCCGTAGCAGAGCTGACAGACTCCTTGAGTCAATTTACAAGTCATTGGTGAGCGTACAACGACACTCGTGATGCCCTTTGCCTCCAAGTCTTGCGCCTGAAGTGCGGTAAGCAGATGTCCACGCTTGAACAATGTCTCATTATTCTCAACAATATCTTCAGCAAGTACACGACCCTTGATGTTCTTCGCGATTGAAACTTCGATGCCAAGTGCGTTTGTCTTACTGATGACGATGCCTGACTTAGTACCACAATCATTCTTTGTGACAACCACATCTTGCGCAACGTTGAAGAGTCGGCGTGTGAGGTAACCAGCCTGCGCTGTCTTGAGCGCTGTATCTGCGAGACCTTTACGTGAACCGTGCGTTGTAATGAAGTACTCAATCGGTGTTAGACCCTCTTTGAGAGATGAAAGAATTGGGAATTCGATAATTTCACCCTTTGGGTTCTGGATGAGACCTTTCATTCCAATCATCATCGTAAGCTGTCCAATAGAACCACGAGCACCAGAGGTGATCATGTCTGCTACTGAACCATTTGGATCAAGTGCCTCAGGAACAATCTTTTCAACATCACTCTTCGCCTTCTGCCAGATAGCAATGACGAGTCGGCGGCGCTCAGTGTCTGAGAGCAAACCATTCTCGAAGTTTTCAACAACCTTTTCTGCCTCCACCTTTGCTGCGTCGATGATTCCATCTTTCTTTGGTGGTGTTGCGAGGTCGCCAAGACTCCATGTGATACCAGCGTATGTTGCGTACTTGAAACCGAACTTCTTTATCTTGTCGAGAATAGATGGAATACCATCAAGTCCGTAGATATCGATGAGCTGGTCTACAAGTGCCTTCATGCGCTTGTTGGTAATCACTTCGTTGACGAATGGGAAGTCATCTGGAAGTACTGAGTTGAAGAGCAATCGTCCGATTGTTGTCTCAAATGTCTTACCACCAAATGGAGCATATTTTTTATGGTCAGGTCGTGGGAGGACAATTATCTTTGCGCGCATGTCGATAACTCCGAAGTCGAACGCGGTAATTGCTGCGTTTGGTGACTCGTAGTAACGCCCCTCACCTTTCGCACCACCGAGCTCCTTAGTCATCCAGTAACAGCCGAGAATGATGTCTTGGCGAGGCGCAGTGACAACGTCACCAGAACCAGGCTTCAAGATATTCTTCTTTGCTGACATGATTTCACGAGCTTCAGCTTGTGCCTCTTCTGAAAGCGGCACGTGGACTGCCATCTGGTCACCATCGAAGTCCGCGTTAAAGGCAGAACAGACGAGTGGGTGAACCTGGATAGAGTTACCTTCGATGAGAACCGGTCGAAACGCTTGGATAGACTGTCGGTGGAGTGTCGGCGCACGGTTCAAGAGCACGTACCGAGAAGAAATAACCTCTTCAAGTATTGCCCACACTTCTGGAATACCATCTTCGATGAGTCGTGACGCGCCGCGAATGTTGAATGCAAGCTCGCGCTTCAAGAGACCAGAGATAACAAATGGTCGGAAGAGCTCAAGTGCCATGTGCTTTGGAAGACCACATTGGTCAAGTTCGAGATCTGGACCAACCACAATCACTGAACGTCCAGAGTAGTCTACACGCTTACCGAGCAAGTTCTGTCGGAAGTACCCTTGCTTACCCTTGAGGTAATCTGCAAGTGACTTGAGTGGGCGTCGCTGTGCAGGACCCATCGCTGGAGACTGACCGCCACGCTTAATCGTGTTGTCGATGAGCGCGTCAACTGCTTCTTGCATGATGCGCTTCTCGTTTCGGAGAATGACATCAGGTGCATGAATTGCAATAAGCTTCTTCAAGCGGTTGTTTCGGTTGATGACGCGGCGATAGAGGTCGTTTATATCAGATGATGCATGGCGTCCACCTTCAAGTGCAACCATAGGTCTAAGCGCTGGTGGAATCACTGGAATCTTTGTGAGGAACATCCACTCAGGGCGTAGGTCCGCATTCAAGAGTTGTTCGACAAGTGCAAGTCGCTTCTCAAGCTTTTCGCGGTCAGTAGCACTCGCCTTTTCAAGGCGCTTTCGAAGCTCAACAGCCAAATCATCAAGATCAACCTTACTTAAGATATCGAAGATTGCTTCAGCACCGATACGTGCCTCAAACAGTCCTCCGTACTTCAAAGAAAAGCGGTGATACGTAGCCTCATCAAGCACTGTGTGCATGACAACACTTTCAATCTCATGCTTTGCCTCAAGTGCCTTCTCCTTCAACGCATCTTTATCTTCTGCCTTTTCAAGTGATTTCAGTTTTCGCTGATACTCTGCCTCGAGATCTTTGAGCAAGCGCTCTTTCTCACTTTCAACGACACGAGTTACGATATACCCTGCAAAGTAGACTACTTTCTCAACGTCAGGAGCTGAAAGGCCCATGATGAGAGCGATACGTGACGGAACTCCACGGAGGAACCAGATATGTGACACTGGAACTGCAAGGTCGATATGACCCATGCGCTCGCGGCGTACTATTGCTCGAGTGACTTCAACGCCACACTTCTCACAGACAATGCCACGGAAGCGAATACCTCGGTACTTACCACAGTAACACTCGTAGTCTTTTTCAGGACCAAAAATCTTTTCATCAAAGAGACCTGAACGCTCTGGTCTCTGTGTGCGGTAGTTGATTGTCTCCGGCTTGGTGACCTCTCCATATGACCACTCCTCAATTCTACTTGGGGATGCCAACTTGATGCTGATTGCATCGAAGTTGTTTGTGATGTCTTGTTTCTTTTTGAATGCCATAGTGGTGTACTTAGAACTTGTCTTCTCGGTTGGTAAATGATGTATCGTCGAGGTTCACATCAAGACCAAGTCCTCGAAGGTGTCTGACCAACACATTGAATGTTGCTGGCATATTTCCTTGTTTGATTGGCTCGCCTTTCACTATCGCATCGAATGCTGCTGAACGTCCAACAATATCGTCTGACTTGTAGGTAAGGATTTCGCGGAGCGCATGTGACGCACCGTAACCCAAGAATGCCCAGACTTCCATTTCTCCCACACGCTGACCACCGTTCTGTGCCTTTCCTCCGAGTGGCTGCTGTGTTGTGAGTGAGTACGGTCCAATTGAGCGCATGTGAATCTTGTCTTCCACCATGTGATGGAGTTTCAACATGTACATGATACCAACTGAAATATTTTGTGTGAACGCATCACCTGTTCGTCCGTCGAAGAGCTTCATTTTCCCTGACTTGTCGTATCCTGCAGCAATGAGCTCGCTCACAATCTCTTCTTCTGTTGCTCCAGCAAATGGAGGAACAACGGCTTGATAGCCGAGCGCCTCAGCAGCGAGACCGAGATGCAACTCAAGAATCTGACCGAGGTTCATACGTGATGGCACACCGAGTGGGGTGAGGATAACGTCGATTGGATTTCCTTGCTCATCGTATGGCATATCCTCTTCAGGAAGAATGCGAGAAATAACACCCTTGTTACCGTGACGACCTGCGAGCTTATCACCAGCACTGACGTTACGAACCTGAGCTATTTCTACACGCACCTTCTTGATGACACCTGATTCGAGTTGGTCTCCGCGCTCACGTGAGAAGATTTGAATGCCAACAACACGACCACGCTTTCCAGCTGGAATGCGGAGTGATGTATCTTTCACATCCTTTGCCTTATCTCCGAAGATTGCTCGGAGCAATCGCTCTTCTGCAGTCAATTGTGTTTCACCCTTTGGTGTCACTTTACCGACGAGAATATCTCCTGCTCGTACTTCTGCACCAATGCGGACGATTCCCTCTTCATCAAGGTTACGGAGGCGCATCTCTGAGACGTTTGGAATATCGTGCGTTGTCGATTCGGGACCAAGCTTTGTATCACGAATCACACACTCAAACTCTTCCATGTGAATCGATGTGAACACTCCTTTCTTTACCAATCGTTCTGAAAGAATGATAGCGTCTTCGTAGTTGTTACCCGCCCATGACATGAATGCCACACGGACGTTTTGACCCACTGCAACCTGACCTTTGTCAGTTGAAGCAGCATCTGCAAGGACCTGTCCTTTCTTGACCGCTTCACCTGCAGAAATAACAGGGCGCTGGTGAAGTACTGAGAATTCGTTTGTTCGTTCAAAGTTTATGAGTGGGTAGACGTCATCTTTACCGTCCTTACTCTTCACTTTGATTTGTCGTGCATCAACATATGTGACTTCACCTGACTCTCGAGCCACAACCATTCGTCCTGAATCTCGAGCAGCACGCTCTTCGATACCAGTTCCAACGACTGGGTACATCGGGATGATGCATGGTGTTGCCTGCTTCTGCATGTTTGAACCCATGAGTGCACGGTTTGCTTCATCGTGTTCAACGAATGGAATCATTGATGTAGCAACTGAGAATGCTTGGTTTGTCGCAACCTCGATAAGGTCAACCTCTGCCGCTGGTACGAGCGCTGGCTCTCCCTTGTATCGTACTTCAACAAAATCTTCCTTTATCTTTCCTTTCTCGTCACGTCCAACTGCGGCGTGAGCAATTTTCAATTGCTCCTCGTCGAGTGCGTTCATGTATATAATTTCTGGAGTGATGACACCATTCTTTACCTTCGCATATGGTGTCTCAATAACACCGAACTCATTGAGTCGTGCATAGCTTGCGAGGCGCAAGATAAGACCGATGTTCTGACCTTCCGGTGTGTGAATCGGACAGAGACGGCCATAGTGAGATGTGTGCACGTCGCGCACTTCAAAGCCTGCGCGTTCACGG
Source organism: uncultured Candidatus Saccharibacteria bacterium (assembly GCA_964398775.1). Classification (GTDB taxonomy): domain Bacteria; phylum Patescibacteriota; class Minisyncoccia; order Phycocordibacterales; family UBA2100; genus CAYNND01. Next base: position 48,377 of record CAYNND010000002.1, read on the forward strand.
GTAAGTCCACCGGGACCGAGTGCTGAAAGTGTTCGAAGGTGTTCAAGCTCAGCAAGTACGTTTTGCTGATCCATAAACTGCGCAAGTGAGTTTCCTGTGAAGAACTCTTTCACCGCTGCTGAGAATGGACGCGGGTTTACTATCTGCAGTGGCTGTACTGTCTCTGCGTCAACAGTAGACATACGGTCTTGGATGTTTCGCTTGAGGCGAGACATGCCAAGTCGAATCTGCTGCTGGAGCATTTCACCCACATAACGGACACGACGGAAGCCGAGGTGGTCGATATCATCTTCCTGAGAGCCAGGGGTGACGTTCAGGTGAACAATATGACTGATGATGCGCACAAAGTCTTCAAGTGTAAGAACTTGCTGACTCAATGACTTCTCATCAACAGAAAGGTGGAAGCGCTGGTTGAACTGGTAGCGTCCGACACGTGAGAGATCGTATCGCTCTGGAGAAAAGAGGTTGCGTACAAACTCCTTTGCATTCTCTGCTGTCGCCAAGTCGCCGTCTCGCATCGTACGATAGATTGCGATACATGCATCGTTAAAGTTCTTAGCTGGGTCGCGAGCAAGCATGCCTGCAACTGCCTTTTGTACAGACTCATCTTCTTTTGCAAAAAGCTTTTTGATTTCAGCATCATCCTTTGCACCGAGTGCGCGGAGTACTGTTGTCACGAACATTTTCTTCTTTCGGTCAATCTTGATGCCGATGACATTCTCAGCTTCTGACTCAAGCTCGAGCCATACACCGCGACTTGGGATTATCTTTGCACCAAAGTAGCGCTTGCCTTTGATTTCTGAGGTCAGGAAAAATACACCGTATGAACGTGCAAGCTGTGGCACGACAACACGCTCAACACCGTTGATGATGAATGTGCCGTGTGCGGTCATGAGTGGGAACTCAGCAAGAAACATTTCCTGCTCTTTCTTCTCACCCGTCGTTTTGTTTGTGAGTTTCGCTACCGCCTTGAGTGGTGCTTGGTAGGTCAACATGCGGCGCTTTGCGTGGTGCTCGTCATAGGTCGGTGCACCAAGCGTAATTTTCGTGAGATCCAGACTAAACTTTTTTCCAGAGTAATCCTCTATCGGACTGAACTCTGACATTACGCGTCTAATATCCTCTTTTGCGAGCTGCTCAAAAGACTTGAGCTGCTGCTCCACGAGGTCAGGGAGCTCCATGAGGGGCTCAGTGAATCGTCCGAATCGCTTCTGGACGACAGTATTCTTTTTCGTCATGCGAAAATGAATTAAGAAGATGCTGGCCACAGCTTCGTACTTTTGCTATGGTCAATCTCTTCAGTGATAAATAAGCGTGCACCGTTTCATTTATCACGACTCAAGCGGGAAACGTTGCGGAAATATACACGCAAAAGAACAAAATTGCAAGCACTAAAAAACCTCAGGCAGAGCAAGCTCCACCTGAGGCGACACTAGGGTTCCTCACGCCCTAGCTGATGTCGGTTAAGTTGTCTTGCAGACCTTTTGTGCGAGGGCTCTGCCCTCGGGTGTCAGCCGAACCGCGTATGCACGCTGGTCCTCCTTGGTACGTTTGCGGGCTATGAGGCCGCGCTTGAGCAGACGCCTTACAACATCTGCCAACGTTGACCTGTCGATGCCGGTCATACCCACGAGGTTGGTTTGAGACCCACCCTCGTTGTTTAGGAGGGCGCAGAGCACCTGCGCCTGTGTCGCTGTGACACCTGTTTTCTCCCTTATCTCGCGACTCAGGAGTTGGACCTGCTGGCGCGCTTCCCCGAGACGGGTCACGAGCGAGCGAGATTCCAATTTTTGGGCCATTGGTATGGCTCCTCTGCAAAACACCAGCGATGTTGCTGGCATTAGTATTATACCATATAAATTATAAAAATCAAGTAAGGCCCGGGACAGTCCTCATGCTGCCCGGGCCATTGTTCAGGACGAAAGAAGTAACTGATACAGCGCTTTGCCGTCATCGGTCAGATGTAGTGACCACTGGTTCGAGTGGGAAACGCGCTTTTTCAGCACATGACCCGACTTTTCCATGCGGTTCACCACATCAGTACATGTTGGCAGCGGTATACCAGTCTTTTTCGTGAGCCGATTGACGGATATGCCTGGACACTGATGCATCGCGAGGACGATTTGGCATCGTACACTCGACATGCCTGTCCGCTCTTCGATTGCTCGACCGAGTGCATGGACTCCCTTGCGTGCTGTGGCCAGCTGGCCAAGCTGCGAGATGAGGTTCATAGGCTCTACTCCCTGTTGCGTCTCTCAGAGGAGACATCATATATCTAGTACGCCAAACTCAATTCGTCAATTACAAGTGCCAGAGAATTACTTACGCGCATAACGCCGCACCAAATCTTTTCGTTCACCTTCAAAGAGGAGCTTATCTTCAAGATCACGCTTTTGTTTCGTTGCAATCCACTTTTCTGCATCCTTTTCGCTTTTTCCTTCTTTCAGGAGATACTGATATGCAACTTTGTAGTAGGTTGTATCGAGGTGCGCCATCGCATCAGCTGTTGCGACAATCTTCCCTTCTAAGGTTTGCGGAATGTTTCCGTCCCTGCAACTATGCTTTGCCATAGCATCATCAACGATGACTTTAATCTCCTTTTCTGAAAAACCACTTTCACGAAGAAAATCTCGAGCGATACGCGCACTAGCTTCTTTGTGCTCAGGGTTGAAACGACTCATCACTGCATCAGCGATATCGTGGAGCATGCCTGCGGCACGGCATATCTCTGCATCTGCTTTGTACTTTCGTGCAAGTCGATGCGCATATTGAGCAACAACAAAGACATGGTCAGCAAAGAGCCAGTCAGCCCAGTCTGCGCGACTCGGACTTTTGAGCTCATAGAGCGCGCGCACTTTTGCAGATAAGATATCTATACGACTTTCGAGACCTGTGCGCTTGCCGTTTCGCCACGCATCAATTTCTTTATGATTTCCCCCAAGGAGTACTTTTGGCACAGCGTATTTTTTACCTTTCCAGACAAGCACTTCTGGACGTGTGTACACTTCAGGACTTGACGGGCGGGTTTCCTCAAGTGACCCAAACTCCCCGAGTACACCTGGCACCTGTCGCGCAATCGCATCAATCATCATCGCAGCAGGAAGTTCTCCACCCGTCACGATATATGGACCAATTGAAACTTTTTTTGCTTTTAAAATCTTCGGGACTCGCTCGTCCATCCCTTCATACCTGCCACAGAGAAACAGTACGTGGTCAGCTTTCGCGAGCTGACGTGCCATATCTTGAGTAAATGGCTCACCATCGGGCGTCAGAAATATCGAAACTGTTTTCTTGGCTTTGTTTTTTTTCTGCGCTTTTGTGATTGCCTGTTCTGCAGCACGGAGCACTGGCTCAGCTGAAAGCACCATACCGGGGCCACCTGCAAATGGCTTTTGGTCGACTCGCTTATGCTTGTCTTTTGTGTACGAACGCGGGTTCTCGTAGTGGATTGCGATGACTGCTTTTCTTCCAGCCTTACTTCCTTTTGGTTTGAGTGTTTCTTGGGCACGCTTGAGCATTGAACTATTGAGATAGGGCTCAATAGATTCTGGGAACAGAGTTATGAGTGAATAGACTTTCATGGTTGTGTTTTTATATCTTCAAAATGCTTACCTTCGATGAATAGTCGTATAACATCTTTGTGTCCATAAAACACATTATACGGCAACGACTCGAGTGGAAACCATTTCCATTCACTGCAGTGCTCGTGCTCTACCACAATCGGCTCACCGACAACATCATGCAGCAGGAATGCAAAGTTTATATAATTCTTTTCAACCGGCTGTTTGGGGTCGTTCACAACTGAAACAAACGAAGCACGAGATGCTCGCATACCAGTCTCTTCAGTAATTTCACGCAACACACATTCATCCAGCCGCTCACCGTTTTCAAGATGACCACCAGGGAGCCCCCACTCTCCCGCGCCTGCGCTTCCTTTGCGCAGACCAAGGAGGAGCATATTGTCTCGGACAACAAGCCCACATGAGCCGACATAATGTGATGGTCGTTCTTCCATATCTTGATACTAGCAAGATACAGGGAAAAAGAAAACGCGCCCTGTGGCGCGTAGTCTTCACTGAATCTTCACAGATTAGAGATCTGCGAGTACTTCATCTACCGTCTTCATCCGCTCTGATGGAGCTGGTGTTGGGTTTGTGTGAACATAGGTCTCAGCAGCAGGTGCACCACCAAGAGATGCGGCTGGTCGCTCTGCGCGCACGTGGTCACTACCTTCTGGTTCGTTTATCTTGAGGTTTACTCGTGCATCATTCTTCATACCAGCAACACGGAGTAACGTACGGACAGCCTTTGCAGTTGCGCCATCGCGTCCAATAACCTTACCCATGTCATCTTTGTGTACTGTAAGCGTAAGGAGCACGCCCATCTGGTCGACGGTTCGTGTGATAATCACAGCTTCAGGATGATCAACGAGTGCCTTTATAACGTAATCAAGAAACGCTTCGTCGTGCTGCATAATGATAGTCTAGCTAATATAAATTCTACCTGTGTACAAGTATAGCAACGATGGGTATCTATATTCAACTGTCTGTGGAAAACTACGCTGTTGGCGCTGCAGCTTCCTCCTTTTTTGGCTGAGTCTTTCGTGGAAGAACATTTACCTTCTTTCCACTGATAATACCCTTTGTGACAAGCATGTTATGGACTGTGCCGGTAGCTTTCGCTCCAACAGAAATCCAGTACTTTACTCTATCAGCCTTTATTTCAACGGCTTTAGTCTTAGGGTGGTAACTTCCGAGTCGTTCGACGAAACTGTTACTCTTTGGGCCTTCGGTGTGTTCAGTCACTACCATACGGAAAGAAGGGTCGTTCTTTCGGCCAACACGCTGTAATCGAATACTTAACATGGGCGGTACTTTACCAGAATTGCACAGAAGAGTCAAAGGTGGGCTAGCAAGCTACCCTTTCCTAAGGTAGAGTGCCATTTCATGAAACGCTCCCCACATCAAAAAAAACATATCGAAAAACCAATAAGAAAAACAGTTTCGACACGTCCAGAACGTCCTGTATTTACCCTTCCACAACCGTTCAGTAAGGAGCTTATAAAAGCTGCACGCGGTGGAAAATCACTCCTCTCTGCATCGCATGAGAATCGTCGAGATATGCGCACCACACCGACATTCACCGTAGACCCAGACACAGCGCAAGATTATGATGATGCGCTCTCTATCAAAGCACTGGGCAAAGGACGTTTTGAACTTGGCATTCATATCGCAGATGTATCACACTTTGTTCCTTTTAATTCACCGATTGATCGTGAAGCTCAGAAACGTGGTACCTCCGTGTACCTTGTTGACGAAACAATCCCGATGCTCCCTGAAGAGCTTTCAAATGATGCCTGTTCACTCAAACCAGATGAGGATAGGTTGACGTTCTCAGTTATCGTAACCATTGACGAGCATGGGACCATTCATGACGAATGGATAGGCCGGACAATTATCCGCTCACGAAAACGTTTTACATACCGCGGGGCACAAGAAACTCTCGATAACAAAACTGGATTACTCTACAAAGAGCTCGTGCACGTTCGAACAATCGCACGCGCATTAAAGGCAGAACGCTTAAAACACGGCGCAATAGAATTCAACTCCGAAGAAATTGGGTTTACATTAAAAAATGGTGTGCCAGTTGAGGCATATGTAAAACCATATTATGAAACTATGGGCATGATTGAAGAGTGCATGCTCCTTGCAAACCGAGTTGTTGCAACTTACATGCACAAGACGGTGAAGCGCAGAAAAGGAATGATTGGAGTGTACCGCGTGCATGACGCTCCCCATGGTGACAAATTGCACACGCTCGACACACTGCTCACCGCTCTTGGGTATTCACTTCACAAATACAAAGGCTTGGTTACTTCAAAATCAATTGAACATGTGCTTGAGATTGCAAAAGGAACCCCCGAGTTTGATTGTGTAAACCTCTCACTGTTGCGAGCGATGCCTAAGGCTACCTATGACTACCGGAATACTGGACACTTTGGATTAGGATTTTCTTTTTACACGCACTTCACCTCCCCGATTCGTCGATACCCAGATGTGATGGTGCATCGCATACTCGCTGCACTTTTGGAGAACAAATCGCTTCCAGATCGAGAGATTTCTCTCTACAAAACACTGACTACAAAAAACACTGAGCAAGAGATAGGTGCACAGGAAGCAGAGCGTGACTCTATCAAAGATATGCTAGTCCAGTACTGGCTCCCTCGACTTAACACTCCGTGTGAAGGTACTATTTCAGGCGTTATGCCCTACGGTATATTCGTCCGCGATACACACACCCACGCTGAAGGTTTCGTGCACATTACTAAAATGCGTGAATACGGCTACCTCTATTACAACGAAAAAACACTTTCCTTAGAAAATGAGGATGCACAATTTCGCCTTGGCGATTTAGTCAGTTTCACTTTTACTTCGGTCCGCGAGGAGCGAAACCAGCTTGAAGCCGCGCTCATACTGTAGACTTAGAACGTGAGCGAGTCGAGCGGATTTGCAAAGTGAGTTGATGCATCTGTAGTTGATGGACGTGTACTTGTCTGTCCATACCCCCACGCACGCGCATCAGTGTCTATTTGAGAAGCATCATAACTTGTCGGTCCGCTACCTGAGCGTGTCTTCGGCAAAGGAATGCGTGTCCCCGCAGGAAGAGTTTTTTGTGGAATTTCGTATCCTGTATTACTCGTCAATATTTTATAGAGTCCGGGTGGCAATCCATTGATTGTACGCTCCTTCTGGGCTGCAAACACCTCGCAGCGCGATGCATCGCACGGAAGTGGTGGAGTGCCTGAAACAGCGCACACTGCCGTTGCGCTTTTCTTCTTTACAGTGAGTGCGTCTTGCGGTTGGGCACTTGTGGTACGAGTTGCCCGGGCTGCGATAAGCCCTTCGTTGGGAAGTCTATTGTATTGCAATTCGCCATGACCAAAAACTCGGGATGATGGTATCCCGTATGCAACTTGCAGCAAGTGGCCGAGTCGCACCGCAGCGCGCAACTGTGCTTCTGGTATCTTCATATGTCCGCACATCAGCGAAACTCCGATGGCTGAACCATTACTATATTGGAGGCGCGTTCTCCGATATGATCCTGAGACGTGATTGGTACGCTTTAAAAGCGGCGCTCCTTGATACACAGTACCGTCTCGAGCTATATAGAAATGGTAGCCGAACATACCGTCACGTCGTCTGTCATACGTCTGCCCATACTTAAGCATAGCGATAGGGTCGCACTGCGCGCTTCCTGGGTCATGAAAGACGAGCATGGAGAATGGTTTCGGTTGCGCATCTGAATACGGAACTTTTGCATTTGCATTATACGAAACTGGAATAGTCTCTGAAGCTACACTTTCAGTTCCAACTTCGCAGACACTTGCTGCTTGGGATAGCATGGGAAGGAGACACAGTAATGCACATGCAATTCTATATCTCATAGGCGTGGTGTTCTTATGCGCAACATGCTTCGCTCAAGCTTTGAAATCCCCCATGTTATTTCATAACCTTCTCCTCCATGGGTACGCACATACTCTTCTGCTATACGCATCCACTCAGGAGACAATCTCCCTGCGAAAGGATTTTGTGCGAGAAATAGTGAGCCCGGTGGCTGATGCTTACAAAAGTATGCAATAGATTGTAAAAGTTGGGTAAATACTATGTGGCGCGATTCTGGTGTGCTACTTTTTTCAAAATCAGAAAAACCACCTCCAGGCATCATCGTGCAGACGATGGGCTCTCCACCCATGTCTTTGATTGTAGAAACAAGCATTCGTATAGAACGACGTTCAAGCACGTTCCCAAGTAGTACTTTCTGTGATGCATCAGTAACAAGTCCCATTTTCGGGCGCTCAAGCGTGAGTGATACAGAACGTGGAGCACCAAGCGAAAGACCACTTGCGACCCCACACATGTCCACATACACGGCCTTTTGCCCAGCATGCTTATACATACTCTTTACCTCATCGAGCGTGCCCGGAAATGCTGACTCAAATGTATCAAGCCAGCCGATACGCTCATTAAAATAGACAAGCGCATCAGTCGTATAGTAGGGCCAATTTTTCTCCCCTCGTGTTTTTCTATCTATTTCATTATTCCTTGTACGCTCTGCGCCGTCATCAATGACGCTTCGTGCCTTGATTGCGTCAACTCGCCTCATAGTTATTTTGCAACACGCTGCGCTTCTTCGAGTTTTACTGAGAGCAATTTTGAGACACCGTCATTCCCCATGGTGACCCCGTAGAGGACCCCCGCAGCACTCATCGTCGCTCGGTTGTGTGTAATTACGATGAGCTGACTGTGTTCTGAGAGCATACGAATCATGTCTGCATATCGTGCACTATTTGCCTCATCAAGCGCCGCATCAGTCTCATCAAGAATAATAAATGGCGGTGGATTTACCTGCGACATAGCGAAAATAAGCGCAATTGAAGTCAGCGCTCGTTCACCACCCGAAAGAATTGAAAGCGTGGATACTTTCTTGCGAGGTAGATGCACTCGAACATCAACACCGAGCTCGACTTCTCCATCTTCTCGTTCTTCCCCATCATCGCCGCGAACCTTCTTCACTTCTTTTGTTTCAGTGAGCGCCGCTTCACCTCCCCCAAAGAGTACTGAGAAGTACCGAGTGAATTGCGCGTTAATCTCTTTTACTCCTTCAGAAAACTTGTGTGTCATCTCAGTCTCAAGTTCGGCAATCAAGAGCATCAGCGACTGTTCTGCCTTCGTGAGGTCCTCAAGTTCACGCACAAGGAAAGCATCGCGCGCAGAAGCATCGGCATACTCCTTTGTAATATCCTCACCTACTGTCCCTATCTCTTCAATTTTTATCTTCAATCGTTCAAGAGATTGACGCTCAGCTTCTTGGCGCATTCGGTCAGCTCCCTCTGCACATAGTGCTTCACTGTACTCAGGCATTTTGAGCTGAGTATCAAGTAAGGTTGCAAGTTCTCGTACATTATCTTCAAACGTACGCTTCTCTCGTGCCAGTATTTCAGCTTTCATATCATATTCACGTACAATTGAACGGAGTTCACTGACTTCAGCAGTGAGCACCAATACCGTCTTTTCTCGGTCACCGCCACTTGTCTGTGAACGTTGCTCATCTGCGGCGACATGTGTCAATCGCTCAGTTAGAATACGAATCTCTGATTGCAGAGCGTCCCTCCCTGATTCAATCTCTGCTTTTCGTGCGGTCAGTGTTTTGATGAGCTCACTTGGGTCGTGGTGCACCTCATGTGGCTTCTGCGTTGATACATCAACAAATTGCTTTGCAAGCCCACGAAGCTTATGAAATCCTTCTGCGTACTCTTTCGTCTCGTCAACAGTAGCTGCAGTGCGGTCAATATCATATTCAAACGTATTGAACCGACTTCTCGGCACAATTACCGAGTCAGATTCGGGAATAACTCGTGTTTCGGTGAGCACACTAAGCTTACCTTCAATACTTCCAAGTTCTCGCTCACGCTCGCTTTGTGTGAGACGTAATTCACGCACCTTTCGCTCAAGGTCGATGCGCTCTTCAGAGAGCGCACGTTGCGCATCTTCTTTTGAAGAACGCATCTCGTCTTGCTGCAAGAGCAGTCGCTCACGCTGCAGCAACTCTTCGTTTCGCTCAAGCTTTTCACGTGGCTCCCTACTTTTCTGTAGTAATTCTTTAGCAGTAAATTGAATGTAACTTCCTTCTCGAGCACAGTAGAGTGAGCCACGTTCACCGAGCTCTCGTTGCAGTCCGTCGAGTTTTTGTTGTTTTTCAATCTGCTTTTCGAGCATACGCAACCGAGGCGCTGCTTCTCGGCGAAGTAACTCTACCTGCGCACTGTTATCTTTTGTTTTTTGTAGCTTGCGAACTGACTCTTCACGCTTGAGCTCGACAGATGTTAGTCCCAGAGCATCTTCGAGCATTTCTCTTCTATCTCGTGGAGAGGCGTTGAGTATCTTATCTGCCTGTCCTTGAGAAATGATGTGGTGCCCCGTGCTGCCTATGTGTACTTTCGCAAGTAATTCATGGATATCTTTCAACCGAACTTTTGAGCCGTTGATACTGTACTCATTTTGACCGTCACGGTATACAGCACGCTGAATGGCAACTTCTGAGTAATCAAACGGGAACAGTTTCTCAGAATTATCAAAGACAACCTCAACCGAAGCCTTGTTTGCTCTTGGCACCGCGCTTGTACCATTCCAAATAAGATCTTCTCCTTTACTGCCGCGCATGGCTTTCATTGACTGTTCGCCAAGTACGAAGCGAAATGCCTCAGCGACGTTGGACTTACCTGAACCATTTGGTCCAACAATAGAAACAATCGGAGACGAAAAGACAATATCACCCTTCTTTGCAAATGATTTGAAGCCTTGGATGCGTATCTCTTTCAGCATGCGGGTATTGTACCATTTGAAAATTAAAACACCTCTCTCCGCCGTGGAAATTAAAAAACCTACGCGAGCGGAATCGCGTAGGTCTGCAAACAAAAATGCTCAGACTGACTTTCACTCAGAAAGCAGCGTCACCATTGCACCTTCGTTTGCCTTCAAAAAGGCGACCGTGTCATGACCGTCTGGGTTTTCCCAGAACGGAGCAAAGAAAGCAGCGACAACTGCCCTCCATTCTCCTTCGTTGGCAAACTGGCGTTCTCCGGTGGATTCAGCCAGCGCACCAAGAAAAGTCACACTCGCGAACTTGCCTTTGCCAGCCTTTATGGCCAGCGTGCTGCCGTCTTTTGCTACAATAATAACGCCAGCGTAGGGTGTGTCCGTGAGCTCCGCATTTACGTGTATGCTTCGCCTTTTGAGTGCACCGATGAGGATATGGACGTTTGTCCCGAAATGCTTCGTGGAAAATTCGTCCGGCTTGATGAATGGTAGCATCTGACCTAACCTCTGTTGCCCCGCCTCAAGGACGGAAACATCGTTCTAGCAAAGATGCGGCGGAAAGCAACTACCAGCCCTTCACCTCAAGCCCAGCACGCGCTGCAGCAGTTTCAGCTTCTTGTTTTGACTTGCCTGTTCCTTCGGCAATTTTCTCAGCTCCAATGCAAACTGCCGAGATAAATTGTTTGTCATGGTCAGGCCCTGTCTCGCCTACAACTTTATATGTCGGAGTAATGCTATGAATCTCTTGCGCCATTTCCTGAAAGCGACTTTTCGCATCTTGCCAGAGGCGTTTTGTAACTACTTCGTCAGTCTTTGCAAATAACGCTCGAGCTATAAAATCACGCGCTGTAATATATCCCTGGTCGATGTACAGTGCACCGATAAATGCTTCAAATGCATTTGCGAGGATGACATCACGTGCTCTTCCTGTGTCTCGTGCCTCACCCTTTGAGAGGAGCATAAAATCATTCATCTGGAGTTGTTTTGCAGCGTCACAGATACTGACTGTGTTGACGAGTGCAGCACGAATTGCCGTCAGCTCTCCTTCTGGCCTGTCTGGATATTTTGCAAACAAAAATTCCGTAACAACAAGTTCAAGTACTGCATCGCCCAAGAATTCGAGTCGCTCGTTATGTTCCAGTACTGCACCCGTCTCAGGGTCGCGTTTCATTTCATTTAGAAAAGAGCGATGAGTAAACGCAGTACGGAGCAGCACATCGTTGGTGAACGATACTTGTGCGTGAACAAGAAAACCTCGGACCTCTTTCATAATATGTAAATAGTACTCTACTATGTTATCGACGCGAGCGCTGTCACTGCGCGAGTAATAACAGGGATAAGATCATCGTAAAACTTCAACGCTCCAATTTCAGCAAGTCGAAACCATCGTGCATCATCAAGCCCTCCACCCTGCTTCAGTTTAATATCGTGAAATGGTGCCTCAACGAGGAAATACGTGGCTTTGCGACGACGGCGTCCAGCACCTGGTTCATGTGCTATATATTCATTTTCACCAAGTGGCTCTCGTATCTCACCAACAAGCCCTATCTCTTCTTCTACTTTACGGAGTGCACCAGCTTCAACAGCTTCGCCATCATTGAGCTTTCCTTTGGAAAGTGTCCAGTACCCGAAGACGTCGTGCACGAGCGCAACAAAAAGCTCATGCTCTTTGTGCCCCTTTGCATAGACTACAGCTCCGACAAGCTCTTCCGTTGGCAATTCTTTTTCATCTGCGGTACGCTTCCCTCCTTCTGCTTTCTGTGGTTCACCAATATCTCGATACACAGCACCAAGTACGCCGTTTACAAAGCGACCACTTGATTCACCACCAAACTCTTTACCAAGTTCAATTGCTTCATTTATAGCAACTTTTGGTGGCACATCATTTCTATCACCAAAAAGAAGCTCGCAGAGACCAAGACGCAATACATTTCTATCTATAACAGCAATCTTTTCAATCGGCCACTCAGGTGCAGCCTTAATGATGATCGCATCAATCTCAGTTCGCTTTGCAACAATAGTCTTTATGAGTTGCTCCATGTAGCCACGGTGTGGTGAATTTGGAGAATACTCATCAAGAGTGGTGTGCAGTATAGGAAGTGGATCACCCTCAAAACCTTGCGAGTCGTATTCAAAAAGCGCCTGTAGCACTATCGTACGCGCGAAATGTCTCGTGCGCATTGTCATGACCACTTATTCAGCTTTCTTTGAAGCTGCCTTCTTCTTTGCCTTTGGAGCTGCCTTTTTTGCAGGAGCTGCTTTCGCAGTTGCTGCCTTTGCTGGCTTACCAAGTACACGACCTCGGTACATATAGACACCGTTCACGAGATATGCTCGGTGACGGAGATGTACTACACCCTCGGGCGATGTCGAAAGACGTGGACCCTTGAGGGCGTGGTGACTTCGACGATTATTTCTATGTGAGCGCGTTGCGCGCATTCGTACTACCATGAAGGAGGAGTATACTTATTTTTTGTCATTTGGCAACTATTTCTCCCTGCAAGGTATGTATATATACGTCAGGCGCTTGGGCACCAGCACCGTATGATACAACTAGTGTATACTCATTTTTAAAAGGATTTGGTCCCACATTACTGTCTCGTGTGAGTCGTGGCAGTACAGTCACATCTTTTGTTTGCAATGATTGCTGACTTTTAAGTACCACTCCATCACAGATAACTATATCAGTTCTCAGAAGCGCGACTGTGTTAAAATCTTTTACTCCCCGAAGCTCTTCGTTTGTTAAAGGAATCTCAAAATAAAATTGAGTTGCTGGTTTGCCCATATGTAAGACGATCGCCTTTGTATGGTTTTTTCTTGCAAGGATCGGCTGCTCTTGCGCTGGTGTTTGTACAAACATTTGATCAGGGGTGCCGTCACCAACGACAACTTCTGATACACCCCTTAATTCAGCGGTTACCGAAAGTGATTTTGGTATATGCAACGCATGTGGCGATTTGACGTTTAAGTGTTGAAAGATGGAGGCACCATCTTCTGCAAGACAACCCGCATCGAATGTTTCTGATATTATCAAGTCATAGTCTTCACCACGATGATTGCGAGCATCTATATTTATTACTGAAATCTGATCTGAAAGTCCAAGCTTCCTCACAAGCTCCTTTGCAATAACTGCGGCGAATGGATTTATCTCTAGACATTCCACATGAACACGCTTATCTGTAAGTGCTGCTGCAATTGCAAGCACCGGAAATGCGCCTGAACCAGCATCACACACATAATAAGTTTTACCAGTATTTTGCGGAGGATTTTCAACGATTTTTGAAACAGATTTTGCTACACCATACATATATGCCCTTGTTCGCGGTAGGTCAAATAATACATGCTTGAGACAACTTACAACATCAATCCCTTGTTCTTTAAAACCCTCCCCTTGCTCACCCAAAGAACCTCGTATTTCACGTAAAGACGCGATGAGCGTACTACTATCTAGTTGTGACACAAAAAAACGCGCAAGATCTTCTCCTGGTTTTCTCTGCTCATCAACTCGCGCATTAATTACAGACGAGCTTTCATTGCGATGAAATACAGGAAGCGAACTGGGCAAAGATTTAACAAGTCTAAACATCTCACGCCGAAGGGTACCCCTATCGAGGGGTATTCCCGAAGGTTGATTCAAGCCATATACATTTAACTCACGCACAATACCAGAAAGTGCGTGCTCTTGTTCTTCTCGCCTGCGCTCTTCTCTAGACGGGAGAGGTTTATCAAATAAATTGCCTGACATGCCTCTAGTGTACATCCTTTAAAAAATATTTCCTATGATGTTCAGACGTCCCATGTGTACGAATTGCAGCATAGTGCTTCCTTGTTCCATACCCTTTGTGCACGTCAAAACCATATTGAGGATATTTTTTTGATATACGAGTCATATACCTATCACGGGTAACCTTTGCGTAAATTGATGCAAGCGCAATCGCAGGAAAACGCTCATCCCCTTTTATGTATGACTCTTGTCTCCACTCCTCCCCAACAACAAGTCCACGGTCGAGCTGGACGATACACTCTGCTGGCTTCACGTTGAGCTGCGCAAGTGCCCGCCGAGCTGCAAGATTTCCAGCTGCAACAATCCCGATGCGATCAATAGTCGCAGCAGAAACAGAAGCGACCGCTGCCCGCAGTTTTTTATGAGCGCGGATATATAGATACCACTCTCTGCGCAATTGTTCTGATAATTGTTTTGAATCCTTTAATTTTGGAAATGCTTTCCATGTCATATCTTCAGGCATACATACAACACCGACCGTGATTGGTCCAGCAAGTGGACCCCTTCCAACCTCATCAATTCCCACAATGTATCGCATGTGTTGACAGTATACCGATTGAGGAGTAGAACCAGAAGTGGTGCCGCGCTCCCTCCCCGGGGGGAGAGTCGCGTAGCGCGCCCCTCGGCAGGCGCATGACCCCGTTCATGCGCCTGCCGCAGCCTTTTTCACCCCATAGGGTGATTTTTAATGCATGCACTGCTACGCTCCGTTTTCTCCACATTTTTGAATGCATTTGATTCAGGATATACTAAGCCCGATGTTCGCACACTTGCATACACATTCGCACTACTCCCTTCTTGAGGCACTCCCAAAATTGAGCGATCTTATCGACCGCGCAAAAGCAGAAGGTCAAACTGCGCTTGCTATCACTGACTTTGGAAACATGTACGGCGCGGTAGAGTTTTATAAGGAATGTAAAAAAGCAGGTATAAAACCAATCATCGGCTCAGAACTGTATCTTGCACCGCGTGGTCGAAAAGATATGGAACATGGTACTGACTCACCTGTGCAGCGCATTGTATTGCTCGCTGAGAATCTACAAGGATACAAGAATCTGGTGAAGCTTGTCTCGCGAGCGCACCTCGAAGGTTTCTTTATGAAGCCCCGCGTCGATTACGAGCTACTTGAGGAACTTCACGAAGGACTCATTGCATGCATCCCAACACACGGTGGCGTCATCACACAATCAGGCCCTGACACAGAACGCATCACAAAACTAAAAAAGATATTTGGGACTGCGCTGTACTTTGAGTACGCATATCACCCAACAGTGCTTCATAACGAAGAAATTTTGCAACGAACCACCGAAGCAGGAACAAAACACGGAATCCCACTTTTTGCATCTCGCGAAGTATACTACCTTGACTCTGGTGATCGTGTCGCGCGCGAACTTTTGGTAAAAATACAAACAAACACAACCCTTACACAAGAGGATGAAGAAAGTGCGGATGACTTTTCATTCCTCAGCACTGAACAAGCTGCAAAAGCATTCGCGTCTATGCCGCACCTCCTAGAGCAGACCGAAGCGATAGTGCAACGATGCACGGTAGATATTCCACTCGGCGCATGGGTCTTCCCTGCTTACCCACTCACCCCAGGAAAAACACACGATGAGATGCTCCGCGAAGAAGCATACAAGGGGTTTGCGCTCCGTGGTGTACCAGAAACACCAGAAACGAGAGAACGTCTCGACTACGAACTATCTGTTATTGCAAAAAAAGGTTACTCGCCATACTTTCTTGTGGTTGCCGACTTGATGCGGCACGCACGTGAGTCGCAAATCCTTACAAATACCCGAGGTTCAGCTGCTGGGTCACTGACGTCTTTCTTGATGGGTATTACAACGGTTAATCCACTCTTCTATAATCTCCCCTTTGAGCGATTTTTAAATCCAGACCGACCATCTGCACCTGATATCGATATGGATGTCGCCGATGATAAACGCGACCAATTTATTGAGTACGCACGGCAAAAATACGGTGATGACCACGTCGCGCAAATAGGAACATTTGGAACAATGATGGCGCGTGCTGCCGTGCGCGACGTCGCACGCGCACTCGGACATTCGTATGCTGTGGGAGATAAAATTGCAAAAATCATTCCATTCGGAGCACAAGGTTTCCCGGTCACCATCGCTGGAGCACTCGAAAGTGAACCTGAACTAAAAGAACTGCAGAAAAAAGACCCCGTAGTGCGACAAGTGCTTGAGTATGCCCAGAAGATTGAAGGAAACGCCCGGCATGTTGGAGTGCATGCTGCAGGTGTGGTAATGGCACCAACCCCAACCACCGACTTCACTCCAATACAACTCGACCCGAAAGGAGGGAAAATTATCACTCAGTACGATATGTATTCTGTGGAAGATGCGGGGTTGCTCAAATTCGACTTCTTGGGATTGAAAAACCTTGCAATTCTCGCTGACTCTATCAAACGCGTAAAGAAAATTCAGAACATTGATGTCGACGTGTACAACGTCCCCATGGACGACATGAAAACATTTACTATGCTCTCTGAAGGTCGCACTATGGGAGTGTTTCAATTTGCATCATCGGGTATGACGCAGTACTTGAAAGAACTCCAGCCGACATCTGTCTTCGATTTGAACGCGATGGTGGCGCTCTATCGTCCAGGGCCGATGGAATTCATCCCTGAGTACATTGCACGTAAGCGTGATGCATCGAGAATTAAATATCTTGACCCGCGTATGGAAGCAATTCTGAACCGTAGTTACGGCATCATCACCTATCAAGACGATGTGCTCATGATTGCTATACAACTCGCTGGATATAGCTGGCTTGACGCTGATAAGTTCCGTAAAGCCATGGGTAAAAAGATCCCGGAAGAAATGGCAGCTCAGAAGGAAATATTCATGAAAGGTTGTGCTGAGCGCGGCATGAAACCCGATACCATTCAAAAACTCTGGGAACAGATTGAAACTTTTGCTGCGTACGGCTTCAACAAAGCCCATGCTGCAAGTTATGGAAACCTTGCGTACAAGACTGCGTACATGAAAGCAAACTACCCACTTGAGTATATGTCAGCTCTGCTCACTGCTGACTCTGGTGATGTTGAGAAAATTGCAGAAATTGTGAAGGAATGTGAAGCAATGAAGATCGCAGTACTCCCACCAGATGTCAACGAAAGTTATCCAGTATTTTCTGTGGTGACTTCGGCGGAGCGCACGATTCGTTTCGGACTCAACTCTATCAAAAACTTTGGAGAAGGAATCTCAGAGGCAATTGTCGAAGAAAGGAAGAATAATGGTCCATATACTGACCTTGCGGATTTTCTCACTCGTGTGCCAGACAAAAACTTAAACAAGCGTGGGCTTGATGCTCTCATCAAATCAGGCGCCCTCGATGCATTTGGAACTCGTGGCAAACTATTACACAACCTTGAAGAAATACTTTCTTTCAGAAAAGAAATCACAACTGATGCTGCTCAGGATTCTCTCTTTGGTTCAGGGCAATCATCAACACTTTCCCTTGCTGACGCGCCTGATGCGACGCTGTCTCAGAAATTAATCTGGGAAAAAGAACTGCTCGGACTCTATGTCTCTGGGCACCCACTTGATGCATTTCAAACACAACTCAAGGGAAAAGCTGACATACATGCATCAAAACACGAGCTCCATGCTGGTATTACCACTGTAGTTGCAGGACTTATAGATGAAGTGCGCACAGTGCTCACAAAGAAAGGAGATCGTATGGCGTTTGTGCGCATCAGTGACTATAGAGACACCATGGAATGCGTCTGCTTCCCCGAAATCTTTATGAATAACCGTGCAGTACTGAACCCTGGCTCCTGTGCCCTATTCAAGGGTAAGATTTCAAACAGAAATGGAGAGAAGAGTATGGTTGTTGATGCGATTAAAGTTTTATAAAGCCGCCACATGGATAAAAAAGACACCAAGGATGCCCTCACTGCGCGAGAACGATTTATCGAATATGTACAGAGTAAAAAACCAGTAACAGTCATTCTAGAAAAAGGAAAACACGCAGGGAAACAGATGCATATAGTTACTGTCAAAAAGGGTCCGTACGCGCTTGAATATTGGGGAATTGTTGGTAGAAAGAAAATTGCGACAATGCTTACCGCTGCACCAATTGGTGGCATAGCACAAGTAACTAACTCAGTTGTTGCGCATAGTTTTTGGAGATGTGGGATCGCTCATCATGTATACTCTGAAATTAACAAGGACTTGAGTATTGTACATGCAGCACTTGAGCCAAACTGGAATGCAATGACTCCTGACGCTGTCCGCTTCTGGAAAGAACTAAGTGTCCATTCTCCTGAAATACAGGCACGACTTGAAACCGTACTTGCACAGATGGATTCTACAGGAGCCACCGCTGCTCACGACGAAATGAAAATTGATGACATCGGTCAGTTTTGGAATGGCGATAGTATGAGTAAGAAAAAGCTTGAAGGTCTTGGCATTGACACTACAAGCCAGAGTCGCTAGGATGTAGGTGCAGAGATTGCTTCGGCTACCAACCGAAGGTGCATCGCATGGGAAACCCTAATCTGTAGTTAAAGAGTCTAAAGTATACTTTAGAGAATCTAGGTGGAACCGCGACACAGATCGCCCTGGAAATCATTTCATTTTTGAAATGATTTCCAGGGCGTTTTTCATTAGTAACATAATACAATTCTATGAGCTCGATTGAACACATTAGACACACACTTGCCCATCTCCTCAATGCTGCAGTGCAAGAGCTATACCCACATGCAAAACCAACGATTGGCCCTGCGATTGATACCGGTTTTTATTTCGATTTTGATTTTGCAGGAGGTCCAACACCTGGCGATGCAGATATAAAAGAAATCCAGAAAAAAATGTTGAAAACACTCAACAAATGGAACGAGTGGAAACATGAAGTGAAAACACCAGCTGAGGCACGTGAGTTCTTTAAAGATAACCAGTATAAAATTGAACTCATCAACGAACTTGAAGCAAAAGGTGAGACGATTACCTTCTACACCTGTGGCACGCTCACAGACCTCTGCCGTGGAGGCCATGCCGAGAATCCCCAAAAAGAAATCAACACAGACGCATTTAAATTGACAAACATCGCAGGTGCGTACTGGAGAGGAAGCGCGGAAAATACGATGCTGACACGCATCTACGGACTCGCGTTTGCAACCAAGGAAGAACTGGACAAATATCTCTGGCAAATCGAAGAAGCAAGGAAGCGCGACCATCGCATACTCGCAAAACAATTGAAGCTCTTTACGATTTCTGATCTTGTCGGCTCAGGCCTTCCCCTCTTCCAGAAAAATGGAAATACAATGCGAAGACTTCTGACTGATTACCTCTGGGAACTCCACAAGCCACGAGGGTACGATTGGGTATGGACACCACACCTCGCAAAGGAAGCACTGTACGAAACATCAGGTCACGCAGGACAGTACATGGAAGACATGTTCTCAGTCTGGGGCGGTACATCAAAGGAAAAGTTTTATGTAAAGCCGATGAACTGTCCGCACCACATGCAACTCTATGCGGACAACCAGTTCTCATACCGTGATATGCCAGTCAGGTACTTTGAGCCAGCGACAGTCTATCGTGATGAAAAAACAGGACAGCTCTCAGGTCTCACGCGCGTGCGCTCAATCACCCAAGACGATGGCCATATATACTGCCGCGTATCACAAATTGAACAAGAGGCAGGGACAATGGTAGATATCATCAAAGAATTCTTTAGCACCATGGGAATGCTTGAAGGGTATCGCGTACGTCTTTCACTGCGTGACAATGACACAAGTAAATGGCTTGGTGAGGAATCAAACTGGGAAAAAGCACAGCAGGCACTCGTCAATGTCTGCAAACAAAAAGAGCTCCCCTATTTTGAAGGACCAGGTGAAGCCGCGTTTTATGGACCGAAGCTCGACTTTATGTTCAAAGATGCAATCGGCCGCGAACACCAACTCTCGACAATTCAATGTGACTTCGTACAGCCAACACGTTTTGAACTTTCATTTGTAAACGAAGAAGGAAAGAAAGAAACACCAGTAGTCATTCACCGTGCAATCTCAGGTTCACTTGAGCGATTCATGGGTGTCGCGATTGAACATTTTGCTGGGGCGTTTCCATTGTGGCTTTCTCCCGAACAAGTGACTATTGTCCCAGTATCAGAAGAGCAACTCTCATATGCAGAGACCGTGTGCGCTACCCTTGTTGCACAAAATATCCGCGCATCAGTTTCAAAACCAAACGACACACTCGGAAAACGCATTCGAGAAGCTAAGGGTATGAAAGTTCCTTATATTCTTGTCGTTGGAGACACGGAGAAAAACTCTGAGAGTGTCTCTGTTGAAAGTCGTGACGCCGGTACAAAAGGTGTCGTAGAGACTCTCTCCCTATTTACTGCACGAGTGGTGAATGAGGTCCAGACTCGAGCACTCAAGACACAGTAAGTCGTACTATTTACGGGTAAGCACAAGCTTTGGTATGGGACCTGTGGTATCAAGCACGAGCTCATCTTGAGTTGCGGCTTGGATTGGTGGTTCTGTCTTTTTCGGTTGTTCCCTACTGCTTACTGGCGTCGCTTGTTGCGCGTGTGCCGCCTTCTGGACTTCATGAACGATTGTCTCGTGATGCATCTTTGGGGTAGGCGCTACATGGATTTCCTTCTGTGGGATTGGTGCTGCGGGTTGTGTTTGCGTATGGTCTATCACATCTTGATGCACTTGCACTACGGGCTGCTGTGGCGTGCTTGGCGCCGGGGCAGCTGTCACTGCACGGTATTCACCACCTACAGGCAAATCATGCTGTGCATTGCGAGCTCTGATAAGTGCTCGGTGCGCATCAGAGAGTACTTGTACTTTTTGCCTCGTATGCGCCCCCTCTGAGCTGTTGTGAATAATCGGCTGATGTGCGGCTTGTGCTACGCGCTCGATTTGTTGACGAACTTCCATTGTTTCTGCTTGAGGCGGTGCAATTACCTGTCTCTGAGTCGCAACCTGCACTGATGCTTTTTGTGTAGGTTTTCGAAATATCATGCTTTGAATGTTTCGCGCCCTCTCAGCAAGCGAAGTTCCCTTTCTCTGCATTTGAACTCGTTGTTGTTTCACCGCAACTAGCGCTGCATCCCTATCGTGCTCAAGAACAGAAAGCGCTTCTCGTGTCGCAGAGTGCGCATGATGCAGCCCAGTTTTTGCAGCAGTTAAAAATGAATCAGCAGCCTTCTCGAGCGAGTCAACCACGTGTGTAGTCTCCACAAACGGTCTGTATTTCGGCGCAGAAACAATAATCTGTGTTTTTTTATGTGGTGCAAAAAGTGTACGCAAAAAAGAAAAGATTCGCTTACCGAGAGTTGCTCTCCGCAGGTATAGCACCCAAGAAATCAGCGCGCTCCAGAGTCCGAGCCCGAGCCAAAACGCTCCATTCCCCACTGGTCCAAAATCAAAACCCGCATATGCAGTATGGGCAGTGGAAACAAATACCAGAATGACTCCGTACAGTGCTTGCATGCAGCCTAGTATAGCAAGTGTACCCATAACTCATCACTCTTATACACAAAACCCCGCGTTCACTCGAGTGAGTGAACGCGGGGTTTGTTTTGTACCTCTTTACGCGAATCGAATCTTTTTCTGCATCTGCGCAGCCGCATAGAATGATGTAACTGCGAATGCTGCAATGAAGAGCGGATAGAGATAATCAGCTGCCCCTGTGTATGGCACTCGGTTGAGTGGAACTCCACCACCTGAACCACCCGAACCGCCTCCATATGTTACTCCTCCGAAACCGCCTCCAGTATTTCCTCCGCCATATCCTGAGACTACTGCTGTTGCCTGGCACGTGCGTGAGACACCATCATACCCGCGAACTGTCATGGTATATGTTGTTGTCTGAGCTGGGGTGATTGCGTATGTACCAGTTGGTCCCACATTGCCGATTCCTGCAATTGATGAGAAGAGTGCGTTCTGTGTGTACCATGCGAGTGTATATCCTCCCATACCGTCTGCCTGAACTGCCATGCCACAACTTGCAGCAGGCGCGTATCCACCACCACCTGAACCACCGCCCTGATTACCGTTTGCTGTAACTGTTGTTTGGCATGTTCGTGTGCCGCCATTACCATAGGCTGTAAGCGTGTAGGTACGAGTGCCTGTGATGTTGTTTACAACGTAGGAACCGTTTGCCTGCACTGAGCCCACACCGTTATCAATCGAGACTGAGTATGCATTTGATGTATTCCACACAAGGGTCGCACTACCGCCATATGAAGTCACCGTTGGATTCGCATACAAGCTACATGAAGGTGTGTCAATGACAGGATTTGACTGAATATACACTGTTCGCGTACAACTTGTTGATCCACCATTTCCGTACGCAGTCAACACGTATGTGGTTGTCGTGTATGGATATACCACCTGACTACCTGATACATTGACTGAGCCGAGGTTAGTGATTGAAACTGACGTTGCATTTGCGGTACTCCAGTAGAGACTCACTCCTTGTCCTGATGTTACTGATGATTGAGAGATATCAAGTGAACATGTTGGTGGGTTCTGAGTCTGTGTTTGTGAGTAGACAGTGACTTGGCATGAGTTTGAGCCTCCTGTTCCTGAGACATTTACTGTGTATGTGCGTGTTCCGTAGATTGGTCCTACCACTTGTGAACCTGAGACTGGGACAGAACCGTAGTCAGAAAGGTATGCGCTTGTCGCGTTGTATCCAGTCCATGAGATTGTCGTACTGCCACCGTACGGTACCTGTGTTGATGAAGCGTACGCAGAACATGTTGGTACTTGGGTCGGCTGAGTATCAACATACGCAGTTGCTTGGCATGTATTTGTTCCGCCAGCCCCAGAAACAGTCATCACGTATGTTCGCGTTGATGTAAGGTTTGTGAGCGCATAGCTCCCTGATGTCATTACTGTTCCGATACTTGTGATTGATGCTGATGTTGCATTTGTTGTTGACCATGAGAGTGTCGATGTGCCGTTGTAGCCGACTGTACTTGGTGAGACTGAGAGCGTACAGGTTGGTGCAGGTGTCACATAGTTTACACTCACTGTCGTTGAGCAAGTGTTTGTGCCACCAGGACCAGAAACAGTCATAGTATATGTTCTCGTACTTGTCGGAGATACTGGATATGAACCTGAGAGTGCAGTAGCACCGATTGATGTTATATATGCACTCGTTGCATTTGATGAAGTCCAGGAAATTGTCGAGCTACTTCCCGATGAGATTGTGGATGGAGATGCAGTGATTGAACAATATGGTGCATACACCGGAGGAGGTACTGGAGTCGTCGGAATAGTCGGGGTTCCGTCACCGTCGCCACCAGGACCAGGGCCGCCTGGGCTTCCATCACCATCGCCGTCGCCATCTCCGTCACCATCACCGTCACCATCACCATCACCGTCTCCACAGCCATCAGCGTGGGCTACGCTAGCATCAAATGAAAGCGGAGCTTGTGATGAAAATGCAGGGATAAATGAAGCGCACACAAAGAGAACTGCAGCGAGTGCGAGTGCTTTGCTTATGTGTATTACGATAGTTTTTTGCATACGATGTTATATAAGTGATAGTAATGGTAATAATTGTAAGATTCCACTATACGAGTATTCTATCATAAATAAATACAAATGTCAAGTATCGTCCCCTAGATGCTCTCGGGGGTATAACTCCACGATAACTGTTCTTTTTAGCCGTATTATATGCGTATATGCGCACAAAATATACAATCGTAAGTATCGTACTGTTAAGTATATCCCTTAGTGCAGCATATATGCACTACTCCCCTATCCCTCCTCGAAACCTCTCAGGGTTCATGTATCTGAACGGTGTCCGCCTCAATCAACCACTTTCTGATAGCTCTTTTCACAGCGCAATGGAACATGCATTCTCGACATTGCAGGACACGGGCGTGAACGCTGTCCTCCAATCGACCATAGGTGCCGAAGAAGAGTATTTCGCAGATACTCATGAAGGTACTGAGGGTGCATTTAATGAAATAGAGTACATTTCTGGCATCACCAAGATGGCGCAGGAGCATGGTGTACCTCTTGTCCTAGGCCTACATCTTGTTGAGAACAGAGTTCCAAATGTTCGAACTGAAACTGATGGACTTGACCACCCGCAAACTCAAGTAACTGCAGATGAAATACTCTATAACCAAGAAATACAAAGTGCTTTTTTGCATGCAGTTGATGAACGTATTGCAGCGTATCGTGGTACGCACACCGAATCCCCAATTGCACATAACTGCTCGATAATTCTTTTTGACGACACGACACCGTATCGCATGTTCGATTCAAGCGGAATTTTTTGGCTTGGAGATGCATACAAAATGGGCAGTGTTGCTGAGGAGGACATGACTGACCACCGAATCATCGCCCCTCACCCACCCATGAACGGAGCAAACGATATGCGTTTCGTGCGCACAGCTGCCGCACTGTTTTCTCTGATGAAGGAACACATCCAATCACAAGCTCCTGAGTGTACCGTGGGCGCATACCTACATTACTCCACATTCCTTAGAACGTTTGAGGGCACTCCTTTACTTGGGCACTTCGTCGGACTTATCCCACCACATCTGCAGCCTGACTTTGTCATGGTTCGCATATTTAGTAAGTCATATGTAACATTTGATGAATACGTAACACGTGCAGAAACAAACATCCCCCGCATTCGTAACATACTCAAACCTGACACAGACCTATTTTTGATTGGACAATTGCATACCACAAATGAGCAAGGACACGGCCCCGGAAGAACGCCATCACTGCAGCAGCTTACCGACACTATCTCACTCGTGCGTCAACTTCCTGTCGACTCATTTGGATACCTTGGGAAGGACGTGCACCCAACTTCATTCCTAAACCAAGTATCGGCTGATATTGATGGTGACGGCACAGAAGAGGTTGCATGGGCATGTGAGTACTATCATTACACGCACCAACATATGAAAAATATCGCATGTTCTCCAGAAGAAGATAGCGAACCCTTCGCGCCAAATTATCATGATGGGCATCATCTCTTGATAGTTCCGGATGAGAAGTCGGGAACTCAGCGCTTCGAGAAAGGGGTTGAGCTTCTCAAAACACTCAAGCACGACTAGACGCCGACCGCGAGCAAATACTCGAGTGCATCTATGAGATGCTGTGCGCAGTCAATCCGCACACTCCGCGTATCTGCATTAATCCGTATTGCGCCGAGATACATTGCTTGTGGAGCTGCATACCCAGGTACTGACTCTCGGTACTGAAGTGTAGCCAAGTTGCCGAGTGCTTTCGTAATTGCAGTAAAGTATGTCCTCTCTCTTTCTGTATCCCCCACTGTACGCGCGACATTCCACGCATGAATCATGCCTTCAGTATAGACAGCATCTGACGAGGAGTGTGGTGTACCGTACTCTGGGGTGTTTGGATTATAGAAGCGACCAACATAGCGAGTTGTATCTTGCATCTCAAGGAGCTTATCGTTCATTGCAAATATGGCATCACTATACTTCTGCTCACCTGTAGAGATACATAGTCGCTCAAGCGCCATAGTCATCCATGGAACATACGCTGGGTAGTAGTGCACGTCCATCTCAGTAACATATCTCTGAACATAAAAATCAGCGCTGTGTTGCACATGAGTGATGATTCGCTCATCATTGGTTTTATCTGCATACTCCATAAGCGCTAGTAATGCTTCGCCACTATAGAACGTTAACAAATAGTCTTCATCATATGCATACCCCGGCTCTTTCAGCCACGCTTTAAATGATCCGTCCTCGCGCATAAGGTACAGCAAACCTTCGGCAGTCTTGCTGGCTTGCAATGCATACTCGTCAAAGAAGGGACTCTCGACAAGTGCCCGAAGCAACATCGCATTTGAACCAAGTTTTGATTTTCCTTCATAAACAATATATCCTCTCCCCGCCTCCTCTTGATACCAATTTGAAAAAACAAAATGCAAATTGCGGCGATGCGCATCATGGTATGCAGCGTCACGAGAAGCTGCACGGGCGAGTACTCTCGAGGCCATGAGTTGCCGCAGTTCGTTATTTTCTGGGCTGTATGCGCCAGAGCGTGGATTGAGCTGATAGTGGAACAGTCCGTTTTCTTTTTGCATACCAAGCAGCCACTGCAGTGCACCATCATGGAGACGCTCTGCCTCATCGTGCACATTGAGAACTGCATACTGTGGGATATGTTCTGAGGCAAAGAATGCATCGCGTACCGCAAACATCCCCCACATGAACAGAAGTGCGAGGGAGATAATACTCAAAGTAGAGAATAGTTTTTGTCTGCCCTGTTTTTTCACTTAACAATTGAAGCATGTTTTTCAACATGAAAAAAGCACCGTGTTGCGGTGCTTTTTTCGAGTAATCTTGAGTCCTTATACGAAGCGCTGTACTCGTGCTGCGTAGACAGCTGAGAGCATCAGTGCAACCATGAAGAACGGAAGTACCATATCTTCAAATCCAGTTTCAGGAACCGCACCTTCCTTGAGTGGCACTTTTTCAAGTGGAAGGAATGTCGTGTTGTTTACTGATACACGTGGCGTACCACCTGCTGCTGCACCTGTACCTGTTGTGACGATAGGACGCTCAACGATAACTGGTCGCTCAATGGTGATAGGTCGCTCCACTACGACTGGACGCTCGACGATAACAGGGCGCTCGACAGTGATTGGTCGCTCAACAATAACTGGGCGCTGCACTATCTGCTGTGGCTGCTCGTATACAACTGGGCTTGCGACTTGTCGTACGCCACCCGTTGCAAACTGTGGGAATACACTCTGTATAACGCGTTGCACGATTCCAGGGTTTTGTACTACTGGACGATTCACGTTTATTTCTGCAGTACATGTCCGACTTCCTGTAGGACCTGAGACAGTAAATGCGTATGTAGTATCAACCTGTGGAGCAACTGTTCGTGTTCCGATAAGTGGTACTCCACCAAAGCCTGAAAGTGTTGCACTTGAGGCGTTTGATGAGCCTGCCCATGAGAGAACAACTGGCTGACCTGGGTTTACATTGTATGTACTTGCGCGGAGTGCACAGACAGGAGCTTGTCCAGGAACTGGCTGCGGTTGTGGAATTGGCTGTGGTATTGGTCGAGGATTTGGTTGTGGGACTGGCTGCTGTCGCTCTACAAGCAATGTTGCAGTACATCGCGCTACAACTCCTTGTGGGTTGCGCACCTCAAGCGTAAAGGTATGTGTTCCTGCTGCTGGTCGAACTACACGTGAGCCAGAGAATGCAACCTGTCCGATACCCATGATACCTGCGCGGTGCTGCTGACTGTTTGCACCTTGCACGTTCCAGTACAGTGTCGCAGATGAACCGAGAGCAACTGAAGTCTGTGAGAGACTAATTGTACATGATGGCTGTGGTACTGGTTGAGGAATTGGCTGTGGCTGAGGTTGTGGAATTGGTTGTGGTGCTGGCTGTGGTCGAACTTGTGGATACAAGTACGGAGTCAAAGATGGGTACGCCTGTGCAACCATCGGTGAAGGTCGTGCTGCAGAACCACCTGCTGAGCCACCTGC
Source organism: uncultured Candidatus Saccharibacteria bacterium (assembly GCA_964398775.1). GTDB lineage: Bacteria > Patescibacteriota > Minisyncoccia > Phycocordibacterales > UBA2100 > CAYNND01. Next base: position 76,036 of record CAYNND010000002.1, read on the forward strand.
TGAACCGCCACCCATACCGAGTGAGCCACCCCATGGAGATGCTTGCGCTGCACGGATAGGCTGCTGTGCTGGAGGCCATGACATACCACCTGATGAGCTACCGCCTGTTAGGCCCGTCGCTCGTGCCATACCTTGTGATTCACGCATTGTTGGAAGGTTGAGACCACGAGATGCAGTTTGCACATTTGCACGATCAGGACCTAGGTCAATATCAATTCCTCTTCGTTGGTCTGAACCAAGGTCAATATCTGCCGCTCTTCGTTGGTCTGAACCGAGGTCGATATCTGCCGCTCTTCGTTGGTCTGAACCGAGGTCGATATCTGCACGGCCAAGCTCCGATGTATATCCATTCATAGAAGAGCTACCGTAACCAGCATATTGGTCACTGGAGTTTGCAACAAAACCAGGGCCAGAATACTCATTAAAAGAATCTGAATTATATGCATTTAACGAATCAGCACTGTAACTGTTCCAATTTGAATCATCATTATGCGCAGTCAGTGCATCACTAGAGAATTGATTCCAATTTGAATTGTCTTCGTGTGCATTCCATGTGTTTTCAGAGAATGAGTCCCAGTTTGTATCGTCTTGGTATGCATTCCAGTTTGTGTCGTCTTCGTGTGCATTCCATGAGTTTTCAGAAAAGGCATTCCAGTTCGAGCTATCGTCAAATGCATTCCAGTTGGTGTCGTCTTCGTGTGCATTCCATGAGTTTTCAGAAAAGGCATTCCAGTTGGAGCTATCGTCAAATGCATTCCAGTTTGTGTCGTCTTGGTACGCGTTCCATGAGTTGTCTGAGAATGCATTCCAGTTTGTGTCGTCTTGGTACGCGTTCCAGTTAGTATCATCTTGATATGCATTCCATGATGAGTTGTCGGAGAAGGCATTCCAGTTTGTGTCGTCTTGGTACGCGTTCCAAGAGCTGTCTGTGAAAGCAGAACCAGAATCTCCTGAATACCCTGACCAATCACCTCCGTCGTAGCCAACGAAAGATTCATTTATATCGCCTGTACTGAAGCCATATTCATCCTCAGCAAATGCAACATATTGCAATGAGAAAAGGACCGCGATGAGCGCAATGACTGATATAATGAATGTTCTGCTTTTTTTCATGGATAAATTTTGATTTTCTAATAATTGCTAACTACCATTTTTTTTATTATATGTCAAATATTGCTTTGAAAAATCAATATAGAAAGAAGGGGAGGCAGCGTGAGCAAACCTCCCCTGTACAACGCGCTCGACCAACGCTGTCAGTCGAGCTTTTCCCCGGGGAGAGCGACGTTGTTCGCCTCCCTGGCGCAGGCCTTGGCGCGGTCTGCGTTTGCGGGCGTGGTGAAAACCACGACCTTGCCTTCGACCAGCCGGAGCTGGTAGTCGGCACGGGGAATCGCCGGTGCGCGGGCCATGCAAGCATGTCCAGCGTCGGCAGCCGCCTTCTTCAGCTCAGGGGTTGTGATGCGAGGAACCCCCTGGGCCGAAACCATCGACGACGTTGCAGCGATGACGCTCGTTGCCAGTGCGATAGAAAGTGCAACCCGCATGGGTGCCCCCTACGTAGCCAGGCCATCTCCGTGCAGATGGCGGGCAAGAATCTGATGCACGGTTTGACTAATATAGCATACTAATATACAAATGTCAAGTATTTATGATTACGCCCTATTCTGAAGCTGTTTTATCTTGAACTGCTGCGTTGGTTGACTCAGGGTCTGAAACAATAAAAGCAATTCGAGGAGGTTTTCCACTTCTCACACTTGGGATATACGTCCACCACAAAACCTGCCCTATAAGGTGTGGAGTCCCATCTTCTTTTGCTCTAACAACCGCAGCACCACCTACCTGTTGCATGGTTCTCTCAAAATGGTACGTATCCGACGAGTTCATCACTAGCAACCGAGCTCTAGACAAAGAGCGAAGCTGAATATCTCGATAGTATGCAAATCGTGGGTTACGTTCTGAGCCTGATTCTCTGATGCACTGCTCAACGAATGAATATATAGAAGTACCAGACTGAAGGTTATAGAGCATGCCGCTCGATATTTCAGGCTTTCTTCTCAGCTTGTTAACCTTCTGAGGATCCGAGACACCATCGCTATCTATCTTTTCTGGCAATCTCAGCCAAAGTACAGAAACTGCTAGATCGACTGTTTTTTTCGCAAACTCCAAATCAAAAGGTAGAATTCCTGCCTGATCATGAGGAGGAAATATTGGACTCCGTATACCCTCAACGCCTTGTCCTTCAAGAACTCTTCTTAAAATACTTTTGTCAAAACTCCTTGCCTCATATAATTGGTACCCTGGCGAAATGCGAATATCCTTACCAACACGGATTGTATTCCAGAAACGTGGACTACCGTCATACTCCATAAGTGCTGGGTTTTCCATAACTTCTTCATATGTTGGAACGCGCCTGCTACCACTAAAAAAACGGTCAGGGGTTGGTATGGCAAAAGATGATGTAATTGGAAAAGAGAATTTTCCTCGCTCAAGCGCTTCTTTTTCATCTATATAACCCATATGAAAATGCGCATGAAGAAAACGACGATCAGTAAGTGATAATCTCTCATAATGAGGAATTTCAGGATTCTGCAATAGTAGATGCCGCACCTGCTCAGATGAACCATTTTTTAGAATCGCTTGCATTGACTGAGTTCGAATTTTTTCTTCAAAAGCACGCAGCGCGCGAACAATTTGTGGGGCCTGACTTTCTATTGTAGGCTTTGCTACCCTACCCTGTGCAAACAACTTACTTGGCTGAATAGCCACAGGCGCTGCGAGTATCATCTGTAATGCTATACGACGACTGATTCGTGCACGGAAAAGTTCTGGACTATCTGTTCGCTCTGAAACAATAGATTCATTTATTGAACCTTGTATTGTGAAATCTTTCACATCATCTACAAATTTTTCCTGGTGCACATCTGATACATATTGATGTTCGTTGTCCATAAGTCTATTCTTTCTCAAAAAACCATAATTCCTGAGAAAGTGCATAGTTTGGCAACATGCCAGCTTTGAAAGTACTTACAATGAGAGGCTTCGCGCAAGTGCGGTATCCGTTCCAAAAATCTATATGACTTATGGTTGGAACTGTCTGTCCTGGCAAAGTCCAATAGTCACCAGCATACAGAATACCTCTTTTGTTTGGAATATTTAGAAAAAAATCTCTTACTGCATCTCCGTATAGCTTTATTGGTTTTTTGAATCCAGGTGGTGGATATTTTTCAAGTAGTCGTATAGCGCTCTTTGTACTCGGGATATGCATTTCATGTTTCCCGTGAACACCGCAAGTTTCGGGTATTTCATCAAGTGGTGGCTGATATCCTAGCTCCTTCAAGGCAACAAAAAGTCTCACTACACATTGGTTATCGAAAGTTGCTACTGATCGTTGCTCCTGCTTACCATCTACTGTCACCGTATGTATCCTTTGACATGGATGAATTCCTTTTTCACCATGCCTTATGAGCGGGTGTGCTTCCCACAATTTTTCAAAATCTGGTTTTTTTTGTCTTTCAATTTTTGAATCTGGCCCAGTCATTTCAATATACTATCATAAAAAGGCAGCCCCATCGAAATGAGCACTTCATATTATGGTTATCTGGATACACAAATTCTTATCAATATATGGGCTTTTTAAACATGTTCTGGGGATGAGGTCGTATTATAAGTCACTCTTTTACCAATCAATTTTGTAACATTTCTTAAGAAAGTACGGGAGGGTGTGTTCACGGGAACACACCCTCCCAACTACTCGCAGTGCGCCTGAGGGTTCCCGTTTGAACCCCTCCAGCAATATTTCAGCTGGAGACCTCGGCTGCGGCATGCCGGACCTGCACGGTCCGGACATGGCACTCGTACGTCGTGACCGTACGAGGTAGTTGTTGTACCCCTTATAGGTGCTGCCGTATAGGCAGGGTCCGGCGGGGGGGGCGCCGTACTCCCTTTGCCGGCATCTCTGCCTGCAAAGTAACCTACTGCTAAAAGTCCGACGGCCACTGCGATAACAGTGCCTGGTCCCGGTCCATCAGCCATTATGTCCCCCTTTCCTTAGGGTAAGCTCTCTCAGATGCTGGATTGAGCAAACAGCGGGCATATGCCTTATTTTTATTATACTATTTTTTTTATGTATGTCAAGTTAGTAATTGGTCAGAGAGTATGATTACACATAAAGGAAGAGCAGTCTCGAGCTACATCCACACCCATACCTTTTTTGTATATAAAAAGGTATATACTTGAAAAAGGTCTGACTCTCGTAAGAGATGCCCGTGCGGCACGTCACTACCTATATATTAATTAATATAAAACTATAGTATGTCAAAATCACTTATCGCTACTGCCGTTGTTCTCTCATTTATCGGTGGACACATCGCTTTTGCTCAAACTGGTGCAACCGCTGACCAAGCAATGGCACCTGTCGCAAAGCCAGCACGCGCAGGACTTAATGGTGCATGTGTCGCAACCGCAGTTGGTGTTCGTGATGATGCAATCATTGCTGCACACAATGCTCGCATCACAGCTCTCACCGGAGCACTTGCGACACGCAAGACTGAAGTTCAGGCTGCATGGAATATGACTGACGCAAAGGCACGACGTCAGGCACGCGAAGCTGCATGGAAGAAGTTCCGTGGTGTAGCTGAAACTACACGCCGCCAGTTCCGCGTCTCAACTGACACTGCATACCTCACTTTCAACAGTGCAGTAAAGGCATGCGGTGTTCAGGGATACACAGAGCAAGCATCACAGGACACATCTGTAGCTCAGTAATTAGTTTCAATTCACTCAAAAGCGCATGCTCGGCATGCGCTTTTTTGTGTATAAACTTGCAACCGAACTCTAAAAGCTTGATAGACTATGCGGTATGACACACCGACACGCTAGCCTCTTTGGATCACGCATGCGTGGAAGACTCTACGAGCTTAATTTCCTCTTGAACATCAGTATAGCGCTCATTCTGTTTTACCTCGGCACATATGCCGTCTCAATTGGGATTGGCGAAACATCGTTTGGATACCTCATGGCAATTGCTGCGCTACTCTCTGTCCCCGCATATGCTTCAGTTCATGCAGTTACTGAAGTATGGGGTGTAAGAAAAGCACTACTATTTGCAGTAACGTTAAACACTGTCAGCCTATTTCTAATTGCCTACGCAAACTCGTTTGTAACTCTGCTCATCCCTGTTGCAGGGACATTTATCGCAGCTGCATATATCGTATGCTTTCTTGATGCCTACGTGTCTGAAAACACTTCACATGGACACAATACTGGTTCTGTACGAGGGATATTTCTTGCAGCATCAAACGTTGCGTACATTGCCGCTCCGGCTGCCGCAGGTCTTTTTGCTGCAACGATGGGATATTCTTCACTTTTTTTTATTGCGGGTGTTTGCATGTTTCCATTCTTGTACATAGTGCACCGCTTCCTACCAGATATTCGAGAATTGAAGGAGGCAAAACGTCACAACACTCACCATGCGATTCGCAAAATACTACGTACCGCACAGCTCCGTGAAGTATTTATCGCACAGGCACTCTATCGTACGTTCGCTATCATTTCGGCTGCGTATATCGGCCTTTACTTAACCGGCTCAGTTGGAATGACTGTTGCGGTCATGAGTATTGTCTTAACGTGTATGGAAATACCGTACGTACTTGTGCAGGTACCTCTTGGAAAGCTTATTGACGGTACTTGGCACGAACAGACTGTTGCAATGTTTGGCTTCTTTATACTTGCACTCACCACAACTATGATCCCTCTTGCAGTCGGCGTTACAAGCATAGTGTTCTGGGCACTACTGCTCTTTGTACAACGCATTGGTGGTGCAATGGTAGAGCTCTGCCTTGAATCTTTCTTCTTTAAACACGTCCAAGTAGTAGAACAAGAAGAGGTTGCTGCCTTTCGCTCGATTTACCAAATCACCGCCGTTCTCGGCCCTGCAATCGCAGCATCACTACTCTTCTTGGGTAGTTACACTGCTGTCTTTATGTGTCTTTCTGTCCTTATGGTGTACGGCATATACACTAGTTTCCAGCTTGAGTCATAGCAGCGAATATTCATCTCCTTTTTTAAGTATTAGTCCTTCGCCTGACAAGTCACTGAGTGCTTGATGCACTTGAGCATGGCGCTCTAGTTGATGCTTTTTAAGTAATGCTCCCTCTGTCAGGCTCGCACGAGACAGGAGGCGGATAATCGAGCCACGCACCTCGCGCAGCGACCCTTTAAACGTACTTTGTTTTGCATATGTGGTACTTCTTTTCGTTGCGTTTCCATGAGTGCGTTTAAGGTATGACCCATAATCCATCAAGGCTGCATACCATATGCGCGGCTCATGCACATACTTCATGCATTGCTCGAGTATGCGCAACAGTGCCATATCTGAAACAGTACGCTTCCGGGGAAAAAAATGATGTATGAGCACGGCTCGAATATTTGTTTCTAGAAATATCTCAGGAGCATTATACGCAAACGCACGTATCGCTCCTGCAGTATACGGACCAACTCCAGGTAGCTCGAGTAGTGCCTCACGAGTTTCTGGAAACTTTCCGTGCGACACAACATACTGAGCAGCTTGATGAAGAAAGCGCGCGCGACGATTATACCCAAGCCCCTGCCACATAATGAGGACATCTCTCTGACTTGCGCTTGCAAGCTCATACTCTGTAGGATATCGCTCGAGAAACGCAAGAAACTTTGGAACAACTCGCTCTACTTGCGTTTGCTGGAGCATCAACTCAGAAACAAGTACAGCGTACGGAGTAACATTGGTGCGCCACGGCAACAGATGACGGCCGTGGCCTCTATGGTAGGCATGCACTAGTTGAACAAACGATTTTATTTCTGAGGTACTGTTTCGAGCTGCTCTTTTTCCCCGAACGCTGATTTTTCTCGTTCTAGTTTTTCGAGCGGCGTTCTGTCTTTTTCGTTCCATACTTTTTCAAGTCGTTCTTTAATATATTTGTACCATACACCGTATCCATCTGCACTCAAGTGCAGCAAGTCTTCTGCGTAGTATCGAGGTGCGTCAGTGTTAAACACAAGCGGATACTCAAGTAAGTTTATATACTCAACACCGAGTCCCTTAGCGGTATCAACAAAGAACGGCCGTGTCTCTGTAGTGCGTTTTGTAAAATACAGATTGAGGGGAAACACGAAAAACGGAGCAGCACCAATATCCCCCGAGGTCAGAGCTATGACCTTGTCTGACTTGAGGCGTGCTGCGCCATAGACTGCTTGTATCGCAACCTTTAAATCACCGTCTGGGGTGCGCTGGATGATGTCGTTTGCGCCTCCCAGAATAAGAATATAGTCATAGCGCTGATTAGTACTCTGGGTGATTTGCGCCTCAATATCTTTCATTCGTGCCCCGCTTTGTGCCCTGTTCTCAACGGCAGCGTCAAGCATAAAAGCGAGACGTTCAGGAATGGTCTGGATACCATATGCACCGACTCCAACAGCCAAACTATCCCCCACAACCAAGACTCGCGTAGCAAACGTGCCCTCTCGAGAAAATGCTGGTGAATTTTCAACCAGTTTTTTTCCGATTCGCACATTATTGAAGAGTACAAGCGCGGCGAAAGCCACGTATACAATGAATGGAATAACTATAAATAAAATTCCGAAAATACTATAACTCATAGATGACATCTTTACGCTCTACAACGATATCCCATCCCCGCACTTTCGCAACTTGGTACAGCTTACTATTGGGGTTAAAACAGATGGGACGCTCGACAATATCAAGGAATGAAATATCACTTTCTGTGTCCCCGACGCCGATTGAGTCATCCTGAGATAGTGATTCTCGTTCTACGGCGCGCTTCAGTATCGCAGCTTTGTTAAGAATAAGTGACTTCTCTTCTATCTCACCGGTAAACCTGTCTTGTGGACCGATTGAATAAAACATCCCATATACTTTATCGAAGCCAAGTGCTGGGCAGAACAAATCCAGTATTGCCTTTGGCGAGTGCGAAATGGCAAGCAAGAAGTACCCATCATCTTTAAGTTGTGCGAGGAGGTCACGAGTATAGCGATATGTCCGCTTCTGATTTGAAGCTACAGTCTTTCTCGCAACATCCATAAAATCACCATAGTGCACACCTTTTATGTGCAGCATGAATGCATCGACAACTTTTGAGATGTACGTCGAGTAATCCCCCTCTCTATCCAGCCACCGCTTATGTGCATCCTCAAAGAGCTGTTGTGCTTCAGGAGGGAATATCTTCGCCTGTATGAGATCTTCCACAACCTCTATCAGCAGCGATGAGCGAAAGATTGTCCCATCGACATCAAAAACAGCATACGGCCGCTTATGTGTCTCTACAGTACGAGTCATGGTGAAAGTATACGATGACTTCCAGTATCAGCAACTATGCCGCCTTTGGCCATGTGTGAGCAGCTTTTGGATACAGTACTGTCAGCGGGTGCTCAGTGCAGTCATGTCTCCGTGCTGGGCATATGTACCGACCATAGAGCACCATGCCGTTGTTCACATACTTCCAGTCCTTCTTGGGGACCATTGCGCACAGTTCGCGCTCAATGATGTCTGCGTTTGTTGATGTGCATATATCAAATTTTCGTACAAAGCGCTTCACATGTGTGTCAACTGGTATGCCGTCCCAAATATTGTAGAGCTCTCCGAGTACTACATTTGCCGTCTTACTTCCAACACCAGGAAGTTGCACGAGAAGTTTTTTATCTTGTGGAATGACTCCGGTATACTCATCTCGAATGATGCGCGCACTTAGTACGATGTACTTTGCTTTACTATTGAAATAGCTCACCGAGCGAATATCCTGCGCAAACTGCTCAGGTGTAACCGAGGCAAAATCATCAACTGTCGTATACTTCTTCCACAGAGTTTTTGTGAGACGATTGACCCCCGCATCTGTAAACTGCGCAGACATGATGACGCATGCGAGAAACTGCATTGGTGTGGTGTACTCCATTTCACTGTACACTTCTGGATAGAGTTTCTTGAGTGCCGCAACAACACTCAGAGTACGCACCAGTTTACTGTCTGTCGGGTGAAACTTTCGCTGCATTCACCGTAATACTACGGCAAAAGTCCTGTACAGCAAGAAAATCACTTTTGCGAACCATCAGGCTTTTTTGGTGTTAAATCAATGATCGTACCCGCAGGTGGAATGTTAACAACGATTTGAAATGGAGGCTTTTGTCCACGGCGCAGCGGTGGCCTAAATGTATACGACTTGCCTGCCATAGCTTTTTGCAACGCCGCGACTTCAGTTCCTGCAACTGCACTATCATATATTTCTTTCCTTTGCTGTGGCGAGAGACCATCAATAATGACAAGAAGAAGGCGTTTTAGATGATCTACTGAGGCAAATTGTACTTGTTGAATCCCTGGAATTTTAGGCAGCGTTCGTTCAACGATACTCCACAGCAGTGCCTTTTCTGCCTGTTCTTCGCTCCCTTGACCTCCTCGACGAAAATGCACTGAATACTGACTCAATGAATCACGGGGCATCTCGGGGTGTTGCCATGACTGTCGAGTAGGGATACCGAAATCTGAAGCAAGCTGAGCGAGAGATGTATGATCTGCGCCGTATGCAAACATCACCTTCAAATTTTTCTGAGTTGCTAGGTGCTGCCCTCGCCTTCCAAAAACAATTGCGTCGGGGAGCTTTGCTACTACACTTCTCTCTCGTGCCTGATCTGCTGCCACATAGGTAATGGTTCTTTCCCGCAGCAGCTTTTTTGCATCATCAAAAGATAGTTTTTTATTAACAGCTTCAAGTGCTGCGCGGGTGTACGCATAATACTTTGGCACAAAAGTTTTTATTTCATGACTTGCGCTGATGCGCGTATTGTAGCCTGGCACAGAAGTTCTTATTTCATGACTCACACGACTAATGTCTGAGAAAACTACAACTGGGACTTTTTTTCCCTCAGACACAAGTTTTTGCAATCCTTTTACGACACCCATGATGAAAGGGTTCTTGAAAATATCTTGGTACCTTTTATCGTTGAGCGGAATCTTGTTATGCATAAAATTTTCAATCTGCCGCGCAAGTCGTCTTGAGTGACCTCCACACTCAAGCACAAGAATGTCCGGCTTTTGTTGTTCAACTTCATCCGCGACAGTTGCACCATCTGCCTCAGTCAAGTGAGTTAACCCGAAGTTGATACCCTCGGCGCGCTCAACAACATAACCTCTCCGTCTCATTTCTGAAATAAAATTTGTACCCTCTTTTTTGGTATCAGACTCAGCCATACTTAATTACAAAACAGGATTGAGTGGTGCCTTACCTGAAAGAACTGCGATAATATTTTTTGCTGCAACTTCTGCCATCGCATTTCGCGCAACCTCAGAAGCAGAGGCGATGTGCGGCGTCAAAACAACATTTGGTAACTGAGACAGACCTTCCTCAAGTGCTGGCTCCCGCTCAAATACATCGAGTGCTGCTCCACGTATCATGCCATTTTTTAAGGCTTCAACGAGCGCTTTTTCATCAATGATAGGCCCGCGCGCCGTATTGATGAGGTACGCAGTTTTTTTCATGAGCTGTAAATGCTCTTTGTTTATCATGTGTTGTGTTGCGGGAAGGAGTGGCACATGGACCGATATAACATCGGCATCGCGAAAAACACCATCTGGAGATGAACAGAATTTTGCACCAGTCTCTTGTTCAAGCAAGGAATTCTCTTTTATATCGTAGTAGCACACACTCATACCAAAACCTTTATGGGCAATCTCAGCAACACGTGCTCCGATACGGCCTGCCCCAAGGAGACCAAGTTTTTTACCTTTAAGTTCAGTTCCAAGGAAGAGCATTGGACCCCATCCAGTGTATTTCCCTGCGCGTGTGTAACTGTCACTTTCGACAATTCTTCTCGTAATAGCTAGTATGAGACCGATGGTGTGCTCTGCAACCGAATCGGTAAGCACGTCAGGAGTGTTGGTAATAGTAACGTGCCGCTCGCGGGCAAGATCAAGAGCAATATTGTTGTATCCAACTGCGTAGTTTGCAAAAATCTGTATCTTGGGTACAGCATCAAACACCGCACGGTCGATTGTATCGTTCAACAAACACAGCACTGCATCTGGTGCATGCTTCGCCAATTCTGAGACTAGCTCATCATGCGTTAAGACATCTTGTTTGGAAGATGTTACCACTTGATACCCCGCATCTCTCAAGAGATGCGTTGCAACCTCCGGAACTTCACGCGTGATGTATACCTTCATACTACATTCGTGCAAAAAGCTTCATTCGTGCTCGTACCACTTCTTTCATCGCATCCTTACCCTTGCCGAGATATTTTGCAGGAGCAACTTCAGACGGGTCAGCAGTAAGTGCAGCCTCTATTCCCTTGCGATATGCCATGCGTATCTCGGTGTTGATGTGAATGACATCAATCCCCGACTGAACAGCCTGTGTAAAATCGTCATCAGGAATTCCTGAACCACCGTGAAGCACAAGGGAAACATCACACGCAGCGACGACCGCTTTTAAGAGTGGAATATCGATGTGTGGATTTACGCCTCCCGCGATAACACCGTGAATATTTCCAACCGCTGGAGCAAAAAGGTCAATCCCCGTCTCTCGTACAAAACGTGCTGCCACTTCTGGATTTGTTTTCTCGAGACCAACAGGTGCTGCATCTATTATTTTCGAACCTTCACCGATAAAACCAAGCTCAGCCTCCACAAGCACATCTCTGCCTGAATTGCGTGCGAGTGCGACAGCGTCTCGAGTGATTTTTATGTTTTCCTCAAGAGGCAATTTTGCAGCATCTATAATAACAGCATCGAAACCAGCATCGATAGACTCCTGAATTCCTACCAAGTCATGAGTGTGGTCAGCGTTGAGATACACAGGTTTACCCTGTCGTTGGTACTCTTTCACCATAGCTGCTACAAACCTGCGTCCAATAAACTTTGCTTCACCTTCAGAAACTCCGATAATAACTGGTAGCGCAAGCTCAGTTGCCACTTCTACAACACCGTGCAGCTGCGTAGAATCAGACACGTTAAAATGTGCAACCGCTACACCCTTCTCTTTCGCATCCTTAATAACTTCACGTAATGATTTCATATACCAATCGTACCACACGGGGATAAGACCATTTGTATGTGTCCACACATGATATCCTTATGACATGAAGTATGATTTTGTTGGAATTGGCGATATTACTACCGATGCTTTTATTAAACTCTCTGACGCACACGTCATAGAAGGTCTCAATCACGCAAGTAAAGAGCTCTGTGTCCGGTTTGGTGAGAAAGTACCTTTTGATTCAGTCACTGTAGTACGTGCAGTCGGTAATGCAGGTAACGCTGCTGTATCAGCGCATCGACTTGGTGTTCGCTCAGCACTACACACGTATGTAGGAGATGATAGTAATGGTGCTGACTGTATCGCTACACTCAAAGAAGAAGGACTCTCAACTGAGTACATTGGCATACAGCCGGGAACCCCGACGAACTACCACTACGTGCTCCAGTATGGTCCAGAGCGCACCATCTTGGTAAAGCAGGAGAAGTACAACTATGTGCTCCCTGACTTTAAGGAGCCGCCAAAGTGGCTCTACCTTACTTCTCTCGGTGAACACGCGCTTCCGTTTCATGACGTAGTTGCTGAATATGTCGAGAAACATCCTGAGACAAAGCTTGCGTTTCAACCAGGAACTTTCCAAATAAAGATGGGGGCAAGTAAGCTCAAGCGACTCTATAAAGCAACCGAAGTCTTTTTCTGCAACAAAGAAGAGGCACAGCAGATTCTTGATACAACACAAAACGACATGCGTGAACTCCTTGTTGGGATGCGCATGTTTGGACCAAAGATTCCAGTTATTACTGATGGACCAAATGGTGCGTACGCATTTGATGGTGAGAAAGCATGGTTTGTACCAATGTACCCAGACCCAAAACCGCCAGTATCGCGCACAGGCGCGGGAGATGCATTTGCTTCAACTGTTACCACCTATCTTGGACTCGGATACCCGCTTGGAGAAGCGCTCTTGCGAGGACCGATTAATTCAATGAATGTAGTGCAGCATGTCGGTGCCCAGAAAGGATTGCTGACGCGTGAGAAACTCGAAGAGTACCTCCGCAACGCTCCAGCAGACTACAAGCTCCAGCAGATAGTGTAAAAATATACATAAAAATTGCCTCTGGGCGCGGGGATGCGTCCAGAGGCTTTTTCATGCGCTTGTCCTATCTGTCAGGAATCTTCATCACTTCGAAACAGTTTCGCGGTTGCGAAACCGACGAAGTAAAGACCGACAAGGAGAAGAAGCGCACGTCCTATCCAACTGCTGACGTGTGCGCGTGCGAGCTGCACGACATACACGTCGACAAGACCAAGAACGAAATACAGGATGAGCGCGACGATTGCGATAACCGCGCCAATCACAATATTCCACAATTGGTCGAGCACTTTGTCTCGACTGAACATTCAAATCACCCCCTTTCTGTTCAGTCGAAGAACCCTAGCAAAATTAAGAATTATGTAAAGAAAAAGTGCGCGGTCAGGATTCTCAGGCCCTGAGCCGCGCTTGAGGTCACATCTCGTCTCCTCCGGCGAGCAGGTATACTGCGCACCCGAAGATCCAGGAAACGAACAGTGCGACAAGAGCAACGAGCGGCTGATCGCCGCTCAGTACCCAAGTCATCGCATTCATTGCTTGCTGGTAACCCCAGAATTCTGCTAGCGCCCATGCGATACCGTACGCGACGATAGCGCCGAGCGCTGCTTTTCCGAGATTCCAGACAACCCATGCCATCATGGTTTAACCTCCTGTTCCAGTGATGGAATAAATGTCCTACGAAGTAAGGCATTTATTCCATAAATGGCGGCGCGGCGGGAGTTCTCAACTCCACGCCGGGCCGTGTTGGAGATTTAAATGAATCTGAGGCAGTAGCGGAACAGCAGCCCCAGCCAGTATCCACACATTGAGAAGAGGAGGCAGACGAGAGCGGTTATGAACATCAGTTGAATGCTATACCCGACCCCAGCCATACCTACTGCCTTATATCGTTTCCAGTCATCGCGCATCTCCTTTATCAGAAGAAACGCGCACACCACAACAATAATCAGGCCCCACCCCTCCAAGGTAGTACGGACAATTTCAACCATCGCGAGTTCTCCTTCTGCTGATGGAGAATCCCGCACTCAATTATATTGAGTGCGGGACAACCATACGCAGAATGAGTCACTGTTTAGTGATGACCTTCGTCTCCACCTCCAAACATCTTTTTCATAACAAAGATGATGATGAATACAATGAAGAAGAGGCCGATTGCGACAAGTGACATTTGGCGCATCTTGTCCCAGATGCCTTGCCCAGAGGAGAGAACTGATGTGACTTTGTCGGAAACATTTGTCCCTACTGTTGTTGCAGTATCAGTGACTGCACTGACTGGGTCGGCGCTCACTGTAGTCCCGCTTGTTGCTGTGCCCGCGCCAGTTGTAGTACTCGTTCCAGTCGCAGTAGTTGCTGGGACGATAGTTGTATTTGCTGCGCCGGTTTCAGTACCACCAAGGACGTGTACGATTGCTGCACACTGACTTGAAAAACCTCTTCCGTCGACAACTGTCATATTGTACGTAGTAGTAACCCTCGGAGTAACCATGCGTGTTCCCGTTCCAAGAGTGACGTGACCCACACCATTATCAATGAAAGCGCTCGATGCTCCGACAGTCTGCCATTCAAGGACAACACTATTTGAGTCAGTCGAACGAGGAATGAGCGTGCATTTTGGTCCAATACTTCGAGTCGCAGTATCGGTATTTTGAACTACACGAACAGGCCGTGCACTTCCTCCTGCTCCAGAACCAGTCTGTGCACTACCACTTTGTCTGACCGCTCCACTTCCCATTGCGCGCTGTAAGTTTGCTTGTGCTACCGCTTCAACAGAATAGTCGTCGTATGCACCACCTTGCCCATAGTACTGGTCATCATATTGCGAATCGTACACAACCTGAGATGCGCTACCTCCATATGTATTTTCATACGAAGTTGTTCCATAGTACACATCATCTGCTCCCGCGTACGGGCGAAGTGGGTAACTCAAGTCAGAGTGTGGAAGCGCACCGTATGCATACGGATCAGTGTATGTACCCCACGAGTCTTGGGTCAACTCGTCAGTTCTCCAGTATGAGTCTCCGATATTACAATCTTGTGGATTTGATAGTCCGCCCTGCATATCATACGAAAGTGCTGAGGCGGTCGATGCCACCCCTGCGAAAGAAAGCGTTATAATAAGTGCTGCAATCTGTTTCATAGTTATATTATATAACATAATATGCTGTATTGTCAAGTATCCCCACCTGAGGGGTTTCTCCATTGAAAAAGCACCGAAATCGGTGCTTTCCCCGGTCATTACAAACCAAAGTTTACGCAAATACGCGTCCTGACTGCTTCGCTGCATATGCCGCAGAAACCAGCATCGCGAAGAAAAGAGCGACAGAGATGTACTCAGTTGCGCCTG
>CAYNND010000003.1:0-2598 GCA_964398775.1 uncultured Candidatus Saccharibacteria bacterium
ACGCCTTCATTTGGCCGTATTTTCTGAGTACAAACTTTGCTATCTCAGTCAGAGCGACGTTTGCCATGCACCAAAATACAACAATACTGAGATATATAAGCGGCACAGTGACAAGACCAAAGATGGCCTGTGTAAATGGATGATATGCAGTGATGAAAATGAGCACAACACCGATGAGGTTTGCAATGTTGAGCTTCCAGTTGCTGAAAGCTGCATATCGTCCCATGTTCCGCTCAAGGTCGACAAAAGAATACGACACCGCAAGGATGTAGAGCGCGAAGCAGAGGAAGAAAATTGATTGCGCAAGCGATGCATCAGGAATGTAGAGAGAAAGGATGTAATAGAGTATGAACATAAGAAATGATGAGAGTGCACCCACGCCAATTGAGAGCGCTTGGATTGGACGACTGAAAATACTTTCTCGAGTCCGAGAGGTAGGTGATGCCTTTGTGTCGTGCGCGAACGCTAGTGCGGGCAAGGTCCCTGTCAGTAAGTTTACCCAAATGATCTGGAGCGCGGTGAGTGGTAGTGCAAGTCCAGAGAGCAGTGCTCCTGCAATAACAAACACCTCATCAAGTGATGTAGACATGAGATACACAAATACTTTTCTGATATTTGCTTTTATGACGCGCCCCTCATGTATAGCGTCAGTGATGGTTTTAAAACTATCTTCAAGCAAGATAATATCTGCAGCTGATTTCGCTACATCAGTACCAGAACCAAGCGCCACGCCGACATTCATTGCTTTGAGTGCTGGCGTGTCGTTGACCCCGTCCCCCGTCATCGCAACGATTTCCCCCATTGACTGATAGAGTCGCCCGATACGTAACTTATCTTCTGGCGTTACGCGAGCGAAAATGCGTATGTTCGGAAGCAACGCTACGAGCTCCTCATCACTCAATGAGGCGATTCTCTCGCCCGTCATGATGTCTTCTGTGCGTGCATCGATGCCAACTTCGTGTGCAATATATTGCACTGTGCCCGCCATATCACCTGAAATGACCTTTACGGCAACACCTGCCTTTTCTATATCTGCGATCGCCTCTTTCACATCTATGCGAATACGGTCACTGAGCACAAAAACACCAAGAAACACGCCGCCGTCTGGTTTTTCATGTTTTCCTTCGCGCGTAGCGACACCGACAAGTCGCTTCCCCTCAGAACTTGTTTCAGCGAGAAATCGTTCGACTGCTTGTTTTGTTTCACTGTCTGCATGCACTGCACGTATGAGTATGTCGGGTGCCCCGAGAAACACCGTGTCAGTACCTGTATACGATGCAGAAAACTTACGCGTTGAATTGAACGGCAAGATACTCATCCCCTTCTTAAGTACTGACTCTGTCATGGCATGCCGATGTATTGCTTTGAGTAGTGCGATTTCAAACGGGCTTCCTGTGTAGATACGTTCCTGTTTTGCTTTTCCGCGCATCAAAGAGAGTGCTTCGATGTTTGTGTACGCAATTGAGAGCAATTCTTTTTCATACGTTGCTCGATGCTCGTGCTCATGTTGGGTGACGCGATGTACGATATCCTTGAGTGGCACCGCAGCATCGAGAGATAGTTCTGCATACGTCAACGTTCCTGTTTTATCTGTGAGGATGAGTGTCGTAGAGCCGAGTGTTTCCGCTGCTTCAAGCTTGCTTACTAGACCACCTTTGCGCGCTATCCGCGCTACACCGAGAGAGAGTATAACGGTAAGTGTAATTGGCAGCGCTTCTGGTACAGCACCAACAGCAACCGCTGCTGAAAGTATGAGCATCTCAACAACACTTTCTCCTCGATTGACGCCAAGCGTAAAAATAGCAATGACCACTACGAGCGCGACAAGAAAGATGTACCACGATGCACTTTTCACCGCATCTTGCACAGGGGTTGTTGCCTTTGTTGTCGTCGCAATTGACGCAGCAATTTTCCCAAATTCTGTTGCATCGCCTATCTGCGTGACTACAGCCGTTGCATTTCCCCCAACCATATATGTCCCAGCAAACAGTGTATTTGTTCGCTCACCAAGGACCTGCGAGTGCACGACGCCAGCATGTTTGTGCACAGGAAGTGATTCACCGGTGAGAATAGACTCATCTACAGTTACATCGGATGACTCTATAATGCGCGCATCTGCTGAGACCTTTGTACCAAACTGAATTCGCATCACATCACCCACAACCAGTTCTGCTGCATCAACCTCAATCTCTTTCTCATCACGAACTACTGTTGCCTTATTTTTCACATACTTCTGCAGCGCAGTGATGGTCCGCTCCGCGCCGTACTCCTGATACGTACTCAAGGCGACGTTTATAAATACAGCAATGAAAATGACGATTGCCTCAAGCCACTCTTCGAGATAGAAAGTTACACCCCCTGCAAAAAGCAAGATACAAATCAATGGACTGAAGAGCTGACTGAGGAGTATTGTGAGTAGCGTTGCGCGCGAGTGCATCGTAATCTCATTTTTCCCATCCCTTAAAAAACGTTCCCGCGCCTCAGTATGACTCATCCCTTCTTCACGCGATTGGACTGTGTGCAATACATCCTCAATATTCTGTGACCATTGCGGAAGCTCAGAGTTCATAGGCGTAGTATAGCGGATTCAGGTGAGAG
>CAYNND010000003.1:2698-84348 GCA_964398775.1 uncultured Candidatus Saccharibacteria bacterium
GTGCTCTCGTGTGGAATCGAACCACAATCACAAGCTCCGCAAGCTTATATTCTATCCGTTGAACTACGAGAGCAATTTTGTATCCTTGTCATCTAGCGCCAGTAGCGCTCGCGGCGCACTATACCACACCTTTCTGAAAAATGAAGTGGGCTCTAGAGACCGAGATATTCGACTATGCGGTGTGACAATGGCAACCCTTCTTCGAGCATTGGCATGAACTGATCGAGTAGTTCTGCAAGCGCATCTATCGATACTTCTTCAGGAATATGGATGAAGAGGTGCGGGTTTAACATCGCGTTTGTAGAAAGTATGAGAAGCGGCTCACCTGCATCACGGAGGATGATTTCATATCCTCGAAATGAGCTGTACGGGTAGAACAGCTGGTCAACACGGATACCATCAGCATCAACTGTACATGTCTGACTTGTCTGTTCGGAGCGAGCCAGGAGTGTGAGCGTCGCCGCCGCAACGAGGATTAAAACTGCGGTAATAACTTCATAGAAAATGAGAACGGCGAGTGAGAGTGAGACGGCAATAATCCACAATACCCAGTACCAGTCTTTATTTTTTTCTGCGACCTCATGCCCCGCTGAAGTCCATGTGACTGATGTAACACGCTCAACGGCAGGCTCACCACCTTGTTCAGAGTCCACTGGCACAGCTTGTTGTTCTTGAAGTGGTTCCATAGCTATGGTGTATACACATTACCACATCCGATTGCATAGCCCTCCACCTTGTCAGTCTCTAGACAAAATTGGACATGGTAGTTTGTCGCATTACTGTTTGTTTGATATCGGTACTCAAATGTTGGCATCAATGGATCAATGATTGGCTTCTGCAAAACACCACTACCGGTAAGCGCTTGCGAAAGTGTGTCTGCGCCAGTGATTGCCATGAGCGCTGCAGCTGCTGGATATGAGCGATGTTCCGCTTCGTAGAGTGAGAGCGCCTTTGAAAGCTCTTTGAGGTCAGTTATGCGCCGCACGTCTCGCGCGCCCTTTTTTGGGTCACGAAATGCAAGCATGAGCACTCCAGAGAGGAGAGTAATGATTGAGATGACGACAAGAAACTCTAATACAGAGATTCCGTCACGCTGAT
Source organism: uncultured Candidatus Saccharibacteria bacterium (assembly GCA_964398775.1). Taxonomy (GTDB): domain Bacteria; phylum Patescibacteriota; class Minisyncoccia; order Phycocordibacterales; family UBA2100; genus CAYNND01. The sequence continues at coordinate 3,797 of CAYNND010000003.1, forward strand.
GTGCGCGCTGCATGCCTGTAGTATAACGCAATTTTTAGGTGTGAGGTGACTGATGCACAACTTTACTGGAAACTCCCCTTTTGTGCCGCGCGCTTCATTAAAGCGCCTACTTGCGAAGTTCCGTGCTGCTTTGTAAATGCACGGGCAAAATCTTGAGTGGTGCCACAATACGGAGTAATCGCACCCGCACCTCCTGGATGCCATGGGATAATCGATGTAATGTCATATATAACACCTTGGTACACGACCCAACAATCTGTTGCACTCGCGTGTTTCTGCACTACAGATACAGGCAACATCTGTAAGGATGTGGCTGTGGGAAGTAATTGTTGTTTCGTTGCGGGTGTTACGACGGCTGTATTATTACTGCGATGCTCCCGTCCTCTTCGTTCCTCGCGCTCATCACCTTCTTCATCCTCGTCGTCTTCCCATTCATCTCGCTCATCTTCAACTTCCCATTCATCTTCATCATCATCTTCATTATTTCGTGAGCGAATATTTTGCAGTTCTGTCGCACTATCATCAAACGCTATATCGTCAACATCGAAAAATCTTGGCTCCCGCTCTATGTCTCTCATAATATCTTCAATATCATCTGGTCTGTCGGTATGATCATCGAAGCGAACATCACCATCTTCATGGCGAGTATCTTGTACGCGCTGTGATGGTGGGGCTTGTTGTATTCCAACTAAGGTCGCCGTCGTCCCGAGTAATGCAGCGATTATACTGTATAGGTAGTCAAACATGAGTTGGTGTTTTATCGTCAATATGATGTGATGGTATCACGTTTCTGTAATGACGTTCTGAAGCAGGTATTCTTACTAGATTGACAAAACACCACTTTCCCCTGAATATACGGCCTTGGAGGAGTCGCATAGTGGTTTAGTGCACCTGTCTTGAAAACAGGAGACTCGCAAGGGTCCGCGAGTTCGAATCTCGCCTCCTCCGCCAGTACAAAATACCGCCGCAAGGCGGATATTTTTTGACTGAAAAGAGCACGACACCTGCGTGTCGTGTGTGCGAGATTCAAACGGCGAAAGGCTGCGAAGTAGACTGTAATCAGCCGAGCACTTCGCACCCAATACTACACTCGAACATTATTACGCTCATGAATTATTTGCCGTAACTCTCCTTCATATGAGCGCAACAAATCCATTCTCCGGCGAAACACAACGCTGTATTCTGGTTCAAAGAGTTGCAATGCGACTCCGACATATGCTGCTCCTGCAGCCATGGTACCCCCAAGGAGCATGAGCGCTCCAGGTGTATTTTTCTCCACAAAGAAAAGAGCGGCCGCACCAAGATAGCTTGCGGCAGTTACCCCTAGCCATTTTTTTATAAAGGCTTCTTTGTGCTCTGCACGTGTGACCTCTCCTACTTCTGGGTGCTGTCTTGCCTCATCTTCCCATGCGAGATAGTCGGCCGCAGAATTATTCATCGCTTTCAAAAATGAGTCGAGCGCTTCTTGATATTGTTCAATTTCACTAAGAGACATCGCGTCAATATGCTTCATGCGTTCGGCGTACATGCGGTCAAATTCTTTTTCAGCCGAAAGGAGTGTGTCACGTATATCAATACTGACAAAAGGTAGTCCCTGTTCTGCGCTTGCAGCTTTATAGTGCTCGATGCCGTTTGTCATATATTTTAAAAATAAGAATTAATCGCGTCAATGTTCACACATATACTCACGCGCACATATCGCTCACCCCCAGAACCAAATGCAGAACCTGGGGTTATAAGTATCTGTCGCTCTTCAAGGAGCTTCATGCAAAAGTCTTCTGAAGAAACAGCGCTTTCAGGTATTTTTGCCCAAATGTAGAGTCCTGCGCGAGGAAGGTCGAAGGTGAGTCCGAGTGTTTTCAGTTTTTCAGCAATGATGTCACGACGTCGTGTGTACTCGCGTATCATTGACTGCTGCCATGCCATGTCTGTTTCTGTAAGCGCGGCAACGGCGAGCGCCTGTAGTGGCAAGGACATCCCAGAATCAACCTGAGATTTCACCTGCAGTAACGCCTTGCAAACATCAGCGTTCCCCACCATCCACCCCATACGATACCCAGCAAAGGAATACGTTTTTGAAAATGAACCGAACTCAACTGCAACGTCTTTTGCTCCAGGAATTTCTAAAATGCTTGGGGCGACGTATCCATCGAAAGCAATCTCAGCGTATGCATTGTCATACACAAGTACAATATTGTGTTTTTTTGCAAGAGCAACAACAGCAGTCAGCTCCTCGCGAGTTGCAACCTGCCCTGTTGGGTTTGAAGGAAAATTGACGATGATAGCCTTTGTGCGTTCTGTAACGAGCGGTTCAATAGCAGCAACATCAAGTCTGCACTCAGCTGTCAGTGGGTAGTACACTGGTTTCATACCATACATGACAAGTGGACCAGAGAAGCCAGGATAGCCAGGGTTTGGGATAAGCATCTCATCACCATCATCAAGGAGTGCGAGCGGCAGATGACTTGTTCCATCTTTTGCACCAAGTAACGGCACTATTTCAGTACGTTCGAGAGTTACGCCAAAACGTTTTGAATACCACCCAATCAGAGCATCAGCAAAAGCGGGCGTTGCTCCATACCCTGGATACAGGTGCGCTTTCTCATCCTGGATTGCAGCCGCAAATGCTGCAAGGTATTTTTCGCTCGGTCGTATATCTGGCGAACCAGCACCAAAACCGAGCACTTTTCTTCCTGTCTTCCGTTCCACTTCTGCTACGCGTTTCGCGAGCCGAGCAAATACATACTCTGAAAATCGATTCAAGCGTTCTGCTGGTTTAGGCATGTCGTGTTTCTTCTATGTGTAATGCATACTCATGAATGAGGTGATAGAGCTTTTCGATATACTCAGGAGAAAGCCCGAGTGCGCTCCCAATTGCAGTACGTGTCTCAACGATTTTCTTAAAACGACTTGGGTCAAATGATTCAATGTGTTGCGCACGCTTTAATTCACCAATCTCCTCGACAACGCGCATACGCTCCGCAAGCGCCTCCAAAAGCTTCATATCTGCCTTATCAATTGCCTCACGTAAGTGTTCAAGTGTATGCATAGTTACGAAAGTGATTGTTGTCTAAGTAGATGGTCCATAAGCACGAGCGCAGTCATCGCATCGACGATTGGGACCGCTCGCGGCAATACACAAGGGTCATGTCTCCCTGTGCCTTCAATTGTCACGACACTTCCATCCTCATGAACAGTTTCTTGTGACTTTCGGATTGTAGAAACTGGCTTAAACGCAGTCCTAAACATGAGCGGTGCCCCTGTTGAAATACCTCCGAGAACACCTCCCGCGTGGTTTGTCGCAAGGTGTACAGTACCATCTGAATGTGTAACAAATAGATCATTATGAGTACTCCCACGCAAAGAGACACCAGCAAACCCAGAACCAATTTCAAAGCCTTTCACGGCGTTAATTGAGAGCATACCTTTTCCCAAATCTGCATGAAGTTTATCGAACACAGGCTCACCAAGACCCGCAGGAACATTGCGGACAACGGTACGTATAACTCCACCAACTGAATCACCAGCATCTCGGACAGACTCTACAAGTTCAATCATCTTTTGTGCCGTAGCACCATCAGGGCAGCGAATATCATTCACCTCACAGGCGTCTCGACTCACCGCATCAAGGTCGACGGTCGCACTAATGTCCCCAACAGTTTCTACAAAACTAACAATCTCAATGTTGTACTTCTCACGAAGATACTTTTGTGCAATTGCACCTGCTGCAACACGCGCAAGCGTCTCGCGCGCTGATGCACGTCCACTTCCCCGCCAATCTCGAAACCCGTACTTTTGTATGTACGTATAGTCTGCATGTCCTGGTCGAAATGCATGATTCATATGATGATAGTCCTCTGAGCGTGTGTCTGTGTTGTACGCGCACATCATAAGTGGCGTTCCGGTCGTCTTGCCTTCAAAATATCCAGACAGTATATGTATTTCGTCTGCTTCTTTGCGCGGTGTTGTAATCGCGCTCTGCCCAGGGCGGCGTCTATCGAGCTCCTTTTGAATTTCCGCTTGAGTAATCGAGATACCAGGAGGGCATCCGTCCACAACAACACCGACAGCACCGCCATGTGACTCTCCGAAGGTAGTTATACGAAATAATTGTCCAAATGAGTTTCCTGCCATAGGGGTAGATTAGGTGATTTTTGAAAATAATCCAGTATTGAGCACTGCGTCAACAACCTCTTCGACGCTCATAGTGTGGGTCTCAAAGCGCATATCAGCGAGTGCGGTATAAAATTCACCACGCTCGTCGCGGACACGATCGAGCTCCTGCTCAAGTGACTGTTCAGTGGTCAGACGAGGGCGATTCGTGTCGTGTCTGATGCGCGCCGCAAGCTGTTCCGTAGGAGCATCGAGGAGCACTACGATGCCTTTTTGCAAAAGATTTCTATTCTCTTCTTTTAAAACCACGCCGCCGCCAGTTGCGATAATCGACGCATCCTTCGCAACAGCTGAACGCAGCGCATCGTGTTCGAGTCGCCGAAAATGTTCCCAGCCATGAGCAGAGACAATCTCAGGAATACTCTTGCCTTCATTCCACACTATCAACTCATCTGTTTCAATGAAAGGTCGGTTTAAGCGCTGTGCGAGCACTTTCCCTATTGTTGACTTACCAGAGCCACGCATCCCAATCAGGAAAATATGCTTCTCAATTGCGTTTGTATGTGTGAGTCCGATCTGAGTTGCCGCTGTAAAAAATGTTGGGAATGTTTTATCAACAACTTCAGGATGTTCAATTTCAAGTCCGCGCAGAAGTGCTCCAGCTACCGCAAACGACATCGCCATTCGGTGGTCACCATATGTTGAAATACGTGCTGGTCGAGGATTGCCACCGTATATTGTGAGGGTATCTTGAGTGCTTTCAGTTCGGATACCCATCTTCAGCAGCTCTGCTTCAAGTGCTTTTACTCGCTCTGTCTCTTTCACGCGCAGTGACTGAACATTGCGAAGCACTGTCTTCCCGTGGGCAAACGCGGCAACGACTGCGAGTGTCTGCGCCTGGTCAGGGAACTCAAGCATATCGATTTCCATGGGGACGATCCCGGCACCCTGTATTGTGACAGAGCGCTCACCGAATGTTACTTGTGCGCCCATCGCTGTACAGACATCGAGTATCTTTTTATCAGGCTGCAATGAAGTCTCTGTCAGGTTATGTAACACGAGCTCTGAACGTGTCAGTGCAGCAAGCGCAAAAAAATAGCCAGCACTTGAGTAGTCCCCTTCAACCTGATATGCAGTCGCAGTATATGCGCCCTGTGCTGTATATGTTGCCGCAACGGCATCATATGTGGTAGTGACGCCGAAGTGCTTCATTGTATCTATCGTCATATCAACATATGGCTTTGAAACCAGATTTCCCTCGATGTGGATGCCGTATCCACCACAAACAGGTGCTGACATGAGCAGTGCTGAAAGGTACTGACTGCTTGTATCCCCTTTCACACTACATATATTTTTCTTAAGTGTTGTAGTGCCCTGTATCCGTAGTGGTGGATACCCTTCGATACCAGAGTACGAGATATCTGCACCCAACTCTCTGAGTGCATCGACGAGATCTTTGATGGGGCGCTTATTAAGACCCGCCTCACCAGTTACATGTTTTACACCTGGAGTAAATGCAAGAAGTGGCAGAATGAACCTAATTGTTGTTCCTGAAAGCCGCGCATTGAGGGTGTATTCTTTGTCTACGATGTCTGCGTATGAGCCCTGTATGATGATTGCGCCATCTTCAGAGGTGACTTGTATGCCGAGTGCTCGGAGACAGTCTATCATCGCCTCAATGTCGTCACTCATGAGAGGCGACTCGACGCGGACAAACCCTTTCGTGAGTGCTGCGAGCAGAAGTGCACGATTCGTATAGCTCTTTGAGCCGGGAATAGTGACTGCACCTTGTATAGTGCCGCCGTGTATTTCAATTGAGTTATTCATTGTGTATGCAGTGTATCAAAAAGGCTCGGGAAACCCAGCAGTGCGCGTGCACGGCTGGGTTTCCCAGAGGAAGTCATTGTTGCTGTGCAGCAGCGTACTCAGCGCGTACTTCAAGCCAGAACCTGCACGACTCAAGTTCACTCATTTCCAAGTCTTCAAACATGCCTGGATAGAGCTTCCCTGATTCCCGCGCGAACTTTCGTTCGGCATCTGTGACTGGGTTTGCATTGATTTCCGCGATTGCGTCCACTTCTACATCGGAAGCAGCCATGATTCTCTCCTCTCCGGTCCCTTGGTGGCCGGTGTATATATTTTTTTGAATACATACATCGAACACAAAGATAAAATGGGCTGAGCGCTCCGCCGAAGCGAAGCGCCAGCCAAGTCGAAGGAGTCGCTGCGTCACTTTGTCGCGTCGGATTGCCAATCCTTGCGTGCCAAACGAATCATCTCGTCGAGCTCCCCGGGCTCGAGGTCGGGGAAACGTTCCCCCCGTGCGTGCGCTTCGTCGCGGAATCGCTCCCGCTCCTTGTCGCTCACTGGGGTATCGTCCACAACGGCAGTGACTGCAGTTTCTGTAGTAGTGGCCATAGGCCCTCCTTCTCCGGTCCATGAGCGGCCGGAGTAAAATGACCATATCATCTTACTCCGACAACCCACGACCCATACCGCCGGTATGCCCCCAGAGGAGGAAACTGAACTCTCGTGAATACAGTTTCCTACGCTGGACCCTACTCTTTTACGCTCATAAGTAAAGTGGCCGTGGGCGTCTCGCACGAGACGCCCTTGGCCAAACCCTCGTCAGCCGAAGACGCTTCCATCCGTTGGGCGTGGAATCTTGTCGATATCCACTGCCCCGTCGGTAAATCGTTCATCTGCTGTTTTGGGCTGCGCACTCACAGCGGGTCTCTCATCCTTGCTGACGCCAGGCTTTGAGACGAATGATGCGTTCCCACCATCCATAGTGCGACGTTTTTTCTTGGTCATGAGCGCCCTCGTAGACCTTGAAAGGTTCCCATCTATTACATTCCTGCTGGTCTGTAACTGAAAACCCCCTCCGGACGGAGGGGGTTGGGTTTTAGAATTTTTACTCTACAACACAATCCTCTCCGTCTTCGGGGTTGTAAAATAAAAGAAGAAGTATGTGTGTCCGCCTGTCATGGTCTATTTCTTAGACTTACCTGCAAGGAGCTTCGCAACTTGTGATTTCTTGCGAGCACCAGCATTTGCCTTAATGACACCGCGTTTAACGGCCTTATCAATAGCTTGGTATGCTTTATTGAGGTTTTCTTGAGTTGGCTGTGCTTTAGCCTCCTTAGTGAGGTCCTTCATTGCCTTGCGGCGGCGGTCATTAAAGACGCGCTTGCGAGACGAGTTTCGAATAGCTTCTTTTGCTGAACGTGTGATTGGCATAAAGAGGGATATTACCAAAGAAATCCAAAACTGCAACTATCGCCCACTACTTCTGCCGAGATGGAGGTCAATCATGTCTTTTATAAAAGGTCTGAGCTTCTGCTCAAGGGTACTGTCGGTCTGCTCTGGTGAACTCATAGCGACTCGTTCCATTACTACATACTACCACAGACCCCTCATGCTACAATGCATATATGATTGCGCATATTGCAGGCACTGTCACTTCAGTCTCACTCACACACACCGTTCTTGATGTTCACGGTGTCGGTTATCTCATTGCCGCACCTCAATCAACACTCGCAACGCTCATCGTAGGAAAAAATGCATCACTCAAGACATACCTAGTTGTTCGCGAGGATGCACTCGACTTATATGGGTTCGGGGAAGAACGTGAGCGTGATTTTTTCATACTCTTGCAGACTGTTTCAGGTGTTGGCCCAAAGTCAGCTCTTGGCATTATGGACAAAGGACACTTCGCACGAACACGAAGTGCCATCGCCCAAGGAGATGTCACCTATCTTGTCAAAGTACTTGGCATTGGTAATAAAACAGCACAGAAACTCATTGTTGAGCTGCGTGACAAACTTGGTGCAGAAGTACTCGACGCAACTGCTCCAACTGACGCAGATGCGCTTGAAGCACTGACTGTCCTCGGGTATTCACTTGATGAAGCACGAGCGGCACTCAACGCAGTTGAATCAAATATAGAAGGCACCGAGTCACGCATAAAAGCAGCATTGAAAAATTTAAATAGACGAATATGAAGCAGCATATAAAAAAAGCACTGAAGCCATTCCTCCCGTGGTACCACTGGGCGCTCCCGCGCATCGGTGCCCTGCGCTACGGGTTCCCGGCACGCAACATACACATCATTGCGGTGACAGGTACTAAAGGTAAATCGACAACCACAGAACTCATCGCAGCAATCCTCCGTGCAAGCGGTGCAAGGGTTGCTGTTTCAAACTCGGTTCGCTTTTCGATTGCAGATACTACCGTCAGCAATACCATGCGCATGTCCACACCCGGCAGATTCTTTCTTCAGAAATTTCTCCGTGACGCACACTGCGCGGGATGTACCTATGCGGTCATTGAAACAACATCAGAAGGTGCTCGGTTTTTCAGACACCATGCTCTCTCGATGAATGCGCTTGTTTTCACAAACCTTGCCCCAGAACACATCGAATCCCACGGCTCATTTGAGCACTACAAGCAGGCAAAACTCTCAATTGTCCGCGAGCTTGCTCGTTCTGCTGAGCGTCCTCGTATACTTGTCGTAAACGGTGATGACCCACACGCTTCAGATTTTTTGAACTTTCCAGTTGATATAAAGAAAACATATTCCCTGCGCGATGTACCTGGATATGAAGCTGATGATTGCCATATACGTTTTGCATGGGGAGACGCAACCATCGAGAGTATCCTTCCCGGTGAATTTAATCTGTATAACATGCTCGCAGCAGCAACACTCGCGCGCGAACTACACATTCCCGATGAAACAATCGCAAAAGGTATATCTTCAGTGGAAGAGATACCCGGACGTTCACAGTTTGTGAGAGAAGGACAAGCATTTGATGTTGTAGTTGATTATGCGCATACAGTTGAATCACTTGATGCGCTTTACCGCGCATTTGGTACTCGTCGAAAGATTGCGGTGCTCGGTAAGTGTGGCGGTCACCGCGATAAAGCGACTCGCCCACTCATGGCCGCTAAAGCAGAAGAGTATTGTGACGTAGTCATTCTGACTGATGAAGACCCTTATGATGAAGACCCGCGTACAATCGTCGACGATATGGCTGCGGGGATGAAATCGAAGCCAGTTATTATCATGAACCGCCGCGAAGCAATTGCCCATGCGATTTCAATTGCACAACCAGGAGATGCGATACTCCTCACCGGAAAAGGAACGGACCCTTCAATCTGCCGTGCAAATGGTACAGAAGAGCCATGGAATGAATTTGCAATTGCCCGCGAGCTGGTCAGTGCACATCTCAAACAGCATCCCCGTGCATAGTGCGCTTTTCCTTGATGCTTTTGCACCGTATACTGCATAGGTGAAAGACTTTCTCGCCGCAGTCTTTGTAGTCATAGTACTAATAGTTATTTTCATTGTGCTTGGCGGTGCCATGAGCTCGCTTGGATCTACATTTTCTCTTGGTGGCTGGTACCACAAATGGTCAGTCTCCCAGCCAGGAGGTGGAACACATCTAACTATCAGCGTCTCAGAAGAAGAGCTGTGGACTCCAGCTACAAAAGGAATTACGGGTATATCACCGTTCAAAAACAAAGTCGCTTTTGACACGATTGATCATGACCCGCAGCATGAAAACCCTCATGAGGAATACCTCACCATTCGTGCAAGCGTGCAAAATGAAGGGACTATTTCGTTACGTGGCTGGTCTATTGAAAGTTATGTATCACGGACGCGCATACCACTCCCGAAAGGAGTCCTACTCTTTGCACTTGGTAGAACAAATGCAGTCGTGCATCCGGTACTTGCACCAGGTGAGTTTGCATACATAGTAACTGGCAACTCGCCACTTGGGGACTCATTTCATACAAACTCGTGTACTGGGCAACTTGCTACATATGCGCCATTTACTCCCCCACTTTCACAAGTGTGCCCCGCGGTCGGAGATGTTGTACCACCTACTGTCGAAAATTTGCGCGTCTATGGCGAGCAGTGTATTGAGTACCTCCAGTCGCTGAGTTCTTGTGAAATCCCTGGGAAGAATGTGCCGAAGGATTTACTCCCACTCTGCCGTGCGCTTATTGAAAAAGAGATTACTTATAATCGCTGCATTGAACGAGAATACAAAAAGTATGGTTTTAAAGTGTTTAACCTCGGTGGATGGTATCTCTATCTAGAAAGCCCTGCGGAAGTGTGGAGGAATAAGTACGATGTGATTCGACTACTTGACGCTGATGGTCGCGTCGTCGACGTACTATCGTATTAGTTCGATTTCTGTATTATATTTTCGCAAGTGCGAACAAGCCAATCCCAAATGCAGTTGCTACATTGAGTGACTCTTTTACCCCCCTGAGCGGAATCTCGACGATACAATCGGCCTTTTTGAGAATTGGAGCATCGACTCCAGTAACCTCATTCCCAACAATCAATGCAAACTTTTTCCCAACTTTTGCTTTTCTGTAGTGCACCGATGTTGCATGCTGCTCGAGAGCTACAATCGTATACCCTTCACGCTTAAGCCGAGCAATGAGTGTGTGCACGGAACGAGGATGCTCCCAAGCAATACTTGCTTCTGCACCGAGCGCAGCTTTAGCAATCTCTTTTTGGGGGAAACCGAAGCGATTGACTGGGTCAGGAGTATAGCCAGTCAAAAACATTTTTGTAACACCTGCTCCATCTGCGGTGCGAAACATAGCCCCGACATTGTGGGTACTCCGAATATTATGCAAGATACAGACAACGTCCATGGGTCGAGCCTATCATATCCTTGGTGTTTTGTAATTCTGTGGTATATTCTTGACGTTTCCCTCTATAGCTCAGTTGGTAGAGCAGCTGCCTTTTAAGCAGTTGGTCGTAGGTTCGATCCCTACTGGAGGGACATGAGGAAAGAGTCGCGTGAGCGACTCTTTTAGTATAACGGAACATCTTACTCTGGCTCAGTTGTTGCAGGCGGCTTATCTGTTTCATTAAAGAGCACGGTACCAATTTTTTTATGCCGACAAAGCTGCTGTGTAATCTCTTTTCTGACCAGCGCAGGAAATTGGACTCCTTCTGCTGTCATAAAATCTATTGTTTTTACAGCGCGTACAACAACTGGTGCCAAATACACACGCTCATCTCCTTTTACTCCAACATGCATAACTCCAGCGGCAAGGCTAACAACAAGTTGTGACACGACCACACCTTCTTGTTTCAGAAGTGCATCGTGATGTTTCAGTACGTCGCGAACGACTGTATCCGCGTGTCGTACTATGTCGAGTCGTTCTTTTGTGACTGGCGCTCCATTGACTCGAAGGAGCAACCCAGGACCTGGAAACGGTTCGCGAGCTGCAATTGCTGCTGGGAGTCCAAGGCTTTCGGCAAGTGCACGTACTTCATATTTGAACAAATCTCTGAGTGGATGAATTTGCTCGACAGAAAAACGGAGTCCAACATTGTGATGTGTTTTGATTTTCACACTTTCACCTCCCGCACCAGACTCAATAAGGTCAGTCGCGAGTGTCCCTTGTGCAATGCAGAGCGCTGACTTTTTCCCGCCAATTTTTTGTACCGCACGGGCAAAGGAGCGCTTATATACTTCACGGAAAGCCGCTCGCTTCGCCTCTGCGTCAGTAGTCTTTTTGAGGGTATTGAGCATTTCTTTTTCAACATTCATGATAGTCAACGTGACGCCCGCAGCTTTTGCTGCTGCCTTCACGTGCGCTATCTCTCCCTCGCGAAACTGTCCTGCATCAATACATACAGGAAATACTCGTTTCGGCCCAACCGCGCGTCGAATAAGCGCCGTTAACGTAGTCGAGTCGACACCACCACTAAACCCTATGATGACGCGCTTATCTGCAGTATCTGCTGCGATTCCTTTGATTATCCCTTCTTTAAATGCGTCAGCATCCCAATCTCGCGCACAACCTGCAATATTTTTCAGGAAATTACTGAGTATGGTTTTCCCCTCCGGGGTATGTGTTACTTCAGGATGAAATTGCACTGCGTACAATTTTTTATCAGCGTTTTGAATAGCCGCACATGAGTACGTATCAGCAGCAGCAATTGCCTCAAAACCTTTTGGAAGTTTTTGAGGCGTATCGCCGTGACTCGCCCAGACACTTTGTTCTGCGGCAGTATTCTTAAAAAGTTCTACGTCTTTTGTGATTTTGATTTTCGCTGGACCATATTCTGCATGCTCACGAACATGTGCGACAACACCCCCAAAATACTTAACCATGTATTGCATGCCATAGCAGATACCAAGCACTGGGACCCCCTTCTTCCATAGTGATGCTGGTGGTTGCGGTGCTTGCGGGTCGTTAACACTTGCATCACCTCCCGAAAGGATGATTGCATCTACTGCATATGTTTTAAGCCAGCGTTCAGCTTGGTGTGGATTGAGTACTGCTGAACGAAAGCCAAGCTCACGGAGGGTACGGGCAATGACGAGTGTGTACTGCGAACCGAGGTCGATAATAAGAATGCGGGGATGTACTCCCTGTGTATGACCCTTCATCGGTCTATACTACCACAGGCACGTTTTGAAAATACAGAGCGATGTACCTGTCTCATCAGCTTGGTTTGTGATGCGAAAGCCGTCTGTATCAGGAGTTTTTTTCGGCTTAAATATACAACTTGCACGCGCAACGACTTTGCGACTTGCATAACAGTCAATAGCAAAGACCGTCGAACGGAGTGGTAGTTTCACCTCCACAGTTCCAAGTGGCAGCTTTCGAGAATTAAACCCCCTCCCTTCTGTGGTCATTTTACCGCTGTACATATTTCCACATGACCACTCGATGGTAACCGTATGTGCGTCACTACGCTGCACGCAGCGCATCATTGGTTTTTTTCGCTCTGGTTCCTCTTCCTCAGTAAGAGTATCATCTACATACAAATCGGCCGCGGTCTTGGCATTTGATACTCCTGACTGCACCCCAGTATTCATCCCAGTAGCGCTCGTACTTATGCTATTTGTAGTTGGATATTGTTGTTGTGTGTACGGGTTTTGCTGTGGCTGTGTTTGATACTGTGGTGATTGTTGCATCTGCTGTTGCGTTTGGGGTTGCTGATACTGTTGCGCTGGTGTAGTCGCCCATTGTCCATCTTCTTGTGCGCCTGTCGGCATGATGTTTTGGACAACACCTTCAAGTGGTGTCCCACGAGCTGCTTCTTGAAGTATTTGACCTGTCGCAGTATGCAAAACTCCTCCAGGTGTTTGTATATTGGCGCCATTCTTGAGGAACGTCTGCAACATGGTACGGACGCCAGGGTCAGTAATCTGCGCAATACCTGAACTTGAGTAGCCAGGACCCCATGCTGCGACTGCTTGTCGATTATCGACATGAAACTTATTTCCATTGTAGTATCCGAGTCCACCAATGCAGCGATTCTTGCAGCAGAGCCCTGCAAGCAGTAGCTGCCCAAAACGTTGTGCATTTCCTTTGACGACAACATCAACTGCCCGCCCCTGCATGTGCTGGCTTTGTGATGCACCTCCAACTGAGGCGTTGTGCTGCGGTGAACGATATCCTGAGGTTACAGTGCATGCAGTATTTTGGTTTGTGCGAATAAGCTGCTGAACATCTCCTCCCATCGCTGCGCATGCATTTATAACAATATCTGACGTGTACGTGTCGGCACCTAGCAACTTAGCTCCGTGCGTACCAGAAACTTCTTGCGGGCATGCAGGATTTTGAGCAGACCCAGCAGCATAGGCAACAGAAGTTGAGTTGAGCGCGAAAAATACTAGTACAAATATTGATTTCATATGCAAAAGTTAAATACGCACAGTTTTCGCGGCGCTTCAGTGGCGCCTGTTTTTTGCGCCCCGGTGACAAATGACTCATCTGCTGGTTTTTCTGCAGAGACAGTTATCGTGCACTGCGCTCTCCCGATGAGCGTTTCACCATCATAGCAGTTAATACCGAGCATCGTTGTTTTTGCAGGACGGACGCGAATTGAGCCCAGAGTATTACCTTTCGAAGAGAACCCTATACCTTCACTTCGGGTTGCCGTTCGGCCGCACGACCATGCAAGTGTTGGGGCCGCACCTCGCAGTATCTTCAGCGGAACACAGCGGATTTTTGCATCACCAAATGTTTTTATCGTACTTTTTTTCTTTTCAGTCGACGTTTCGTCATCTTTTACTCCAGAAACACTCCCCCCAAGAGGATCATAAAATGTAGTGTCTTTATTCTCTCCCGTTGCGCCTATTACTTTCTGCTCAGCTTTCTTTTGTGCCGTCACTTGTTTCTTTTTTTCTTCTTCCTTCCACGCATCATCCTTGGCGAATGGATTCTTCCCGCCATCTTTTGGAAGTGGCTTGTTTGGGTCTAGAAATGAAGGTTTTGCATCTTTTTGGAGCCGGTCAAAATCTGATTGCTTCCATTGACTTGCTCCTGGGTTGTAATTGCTACTTTGTACGCCGGTCGGACTTCCTGATTGACCACTGCTTGGTTGTTGCGATTGACCGCTTTGCTGATAGGGCTGCTGCCCTTGCCCGAGAGCTGCAATTTGCTCTGCTGTTGGGCCTTGACCAGGGGCTAAGTTGCTCCCATCAACACAAATTGAACCGACTTGGGTAGCAGCACGAACAGCTCGCCTGTTTGGAATGAGCATCCCAGCTCCTTTCAACTGCTGAGCAGCTTGTGCCATCTTGGCAGCACTCACAGAATCTTGATACTCTGCAGCAACGACAGGAATACCCTGCTGCACAAAATAATTATACTTACCGCAATCTCCATTTTTTGCGCAATCTTCTTCGAGAACCATTGCTATATTTTGTCTGTACTGCGGATACTGTTGCAATAATTTTACCCATGCACCTTCATCGTTTTTTATGACAACCTTGAGGCCATATTTCTGCCCCATATCGACCATGAAGCGTAAATCTTCGGGGGTTACTTTCTCTGCAGTATTGTCCGGTTCAAATGCTTTAAATCCTCTTTGTGCAGCTTGTTGCAATAATCGCTCAGTTCGAGCTCTGCCAGCAGGATGCCGCGCGAAATCTACCCATGGCTCGTTCCAGCCACCTTCACTTGCAGAACCACGATTTCCAGTCGCTCCTGCAGGACAATCACCCTGACATCGACCAATGTTTGTATACGCGACAGGGAAGACTCCTGACGGTGCATTACACTTCGATGAGTCGACACTGCATGCCGCAGTTGCACCCGCACAGTCGCACCCACCAAGGTTCCACCCAAATGAGCCACATTTATTTCCTGCAGGAGTATTTGCTGCATATGCAGGCAGTATGATGCATATGCTGAGCAGACATGCACTGACAAGCAATTTCATTACTCTATTCTATCGTGTTTTTTACTCTAGCTGACCATCCGTCCACATCCAACACTTATATTTCATCAAGAGGATCTTCGAAGATTGTCTGTACTTGGTTTGTTTGTCCTGTATTATTTTTTTGTTTTGCTTCATCATACAATACATCCTCTTCGATAAGTGTTACCGTCTCTGTTTTTGTGAAAACGTCAGTACCAGTTTTTGCTTTACACTTTATCGTAAATGTTTCTTCATTATCAATGGACGCAGATGATACTCGCCCACTCTTATCCGAAGAAGCGACTCCAGGACCTGTCACTGTACAGGAGCGCGCGTTTTGTGATGACCATACAACCTCTACAGTCTCTCCTGGATATACCTCTTGTGGCTCTACACTGAAACGCACAGATAACTTGGCGGTTGGTTTTGCTACTTGTATTTCGCAGGATTGCTTACCGACGACAACCGCACCTTTTTTACACTGGACGGTGTAGCGAGTTTTTTGTTGCGGTTTTACAACTGAAGAACCACTTGCTTCACCCTTTGTGTTAAGCGGCGCAAATGAGTTTGAAGAACTCCCTACTGAGCGTGTCCCTGCAGGACACTCCCATTCAATACTTACTGATTCTCCTTTCGTAACTGACTCGGGATCACAAGTAAGCGTTATGCCACCTTCTGCTCCAGGGTCAGTAATTGCTGACTCCTCAGGTTTTTTTTGAAATGGATCTTGTTGCTTCATCTCAGGTGGCATACCTTGTTCCCCAGAGCCAGCCCCAGGCTGTCCTCCTCCGCTTGGTTGTTGTCCCGTCTGTGGACTGCCTTGCTGGTCTTGACCGCCTGGTGGTTGCTGCCCACCTCCTGGTGGTTGCTGCCCGCCCTGTCCTGGGTCTGCAATCGGACCACCACCTTTACACGGTGGAGTAGAAGGACTGCATGCCGCCTGACGATGTTCAATACACTGAATATGAGGACCCCAGTACGGGAAATGGAGCTGGTATTGCCCGGCAAGTCGCTTCAACACATCAACGCAGTTAACGTCAACTGCAAGTCCGTACTGATGGCAGGACTTCCCCGCAGGAGCACAACCACTCCTTCCACCACCACACATAGATGCCTGTTTTGCAGCACTTCGATAGGCACTGTTTATGCGAGGCGAGCAGCCAGAACGTGCTGCTGCATCGAAAAGCTTTGAAAGTCTGCACGCCAGACCTGAGTTGATTCCCCCTTGCCCATTCGGACCTGAAGGTACGCATTCGTTTTGTCGAGTGCATCCATATTTTGCGAGTGCTTGGAAGGGGTCTGTATCGCAACCACCATTTAAAATTCCCTTGTCTGAGGCTGTCGCATTGCTCATATCAATTCCCATTGAATTTACTTGCGCGGTCTGCATTGATTCATCAGAAAACTCTTGAGTGAGGGTCACCAAAGATACGTCACCTCGAAGTGAGGCCGCGCCAACGACAAGCACTATTGCGAGCGTCGAAAAAAACCATGCGGTTTTATGCATCACTCTATTCTACCAAGTATTTATCGTCCTGCGTCGACATACCCACAGCTACAATGCATCTGCAGGGTATTCACTGTCTTGCGTATCTGTGTAAAAACGAACTGTCGCTGTCCGTGTAATCTTCTGTTGTTTTTGCTGACCAATACAAGTCAGTGTATATGTGACGTCGCGAGTAATCTCTTCCGTCGTGACACGACCTGACATGTCTTGCGAAGACACATCAGGGCCAGACAATGTACAGCTTTTTGCGTTAGCACTACTCCATGTTAGCTCAACGCGCTCTCCCGGACGAACCTCACTTGGGCGGGCCGATAGTCTGACACTCAGTGTTTGTTTTTGAGCGATGACCGGTATCGTACATGAACCTGTCGCTACTACTTTATTTGCCTTCACACAGGAAATGGTAAATGTTGTTTTTGATTTTGGCGCAACCTTCAAAACACCTTCCATTTTATTTTTTGTGTTGAATGATGCCAGGTTCGGCTGAGCATGACTTCGTGATTGAGAAGCAGCGGGACACTTCCATGAAATTGAGGCTGAACTCCCCGGTGTAATTGTTGCAGGGGTGCACTCTATTTCAATATCGCCGCTCTCCTCTACAGGCGCTTTTGATTCAGCAACATCAGAGGCTTTCCCGTTTTGAGACGCAAGGAAATTATTTGGATTCTGACCAAATGATGTGCCCTGGCCTTGTTGAGTACCAGTTTGCTGTTGCGGCGTTTGCCCTGAAGCGGGAGGCTGCCCTTGCTGGCCTGTCGCATCCTGACCTTGTCCAAAGGATGCAGTATCTTGACCAGATGGAGGTGTCTGTGCCTGACATGCTGCATCGCAGCTACCCATTTGAAAATGCACTGGATCTCTCCCTCGAATAGTAGGTGGATTAAAAATGCCGTACTGCGAACTAATTTGGTGTAGTTTTGTATAAATAGCAGCAGGACCTACATCTACTGCGAGACCTCTTCCATGATATGAACGGCCAGGTGGGGCTGCCAAACCACCACCGTTTTGATACCGCGCATACGCAGCGGCTTGTTCTTGAACACTTCGAAACGAATCATTTATGCGCGCACGCACTCCTGTTTGCTGTTCTGCTGCTTGAATAGCTTGCATGACACGTTGACCAAACTGAGGGTTAAGTTGACGCATACGTCCGCATGAGCGACCACCGCATCGCGATTCAAGAAATTGAATCCAGTCTCCGTTTTGCGCGCCGAGCAGGTTCGTATCGCCTTGCATGAGAATTGTATCTTTGGGCAAGTTCAATGATTTAATTATTTCTGCGTGCGCAAAAGAAGAGGATATACACGCAATGCAAACAAATATTGATATATACGCAGTGGTGTATTTCATAAGTTATTCGACAGTTAGTTCTGCTTCTTGTATAGCACGCGCACCGGAATCAGTTATGCACGAAAGTGTAAACGTGTGTGTGCCGCGCAGCGCAAGTGGTGGCGTCTCAATACTTCCCTCTATTCCTTCTTCTTTAAAACCTCGTGCGCGAAGCTCGCACGATTCGACCCTAACAGCACTCCATTCAATGAACGCAGTTTCTCCTCGGCTCACAACACTCGGTTCAATGCGCAGAGATAACACTGGAGCTGCAGTGTTTTTTTGTTGCTTTTTCCCGGGGATGCGCGGCACATACTCGCATGTCGCCTGGTCAATGATACGTTGATTACGAAGACATTGTACAGTGTAGACAGTTTTCTTTTTTGCACTGACAAGCGATGTACCTACAAGCGAGCCGCGTGTTGAGAACTTACTGTCATGCGGTGCTGAAAGTGCACGCGAAGTTGAACTGCCTGTACACGACCAGGATACAGAAGTTTCTCCGCATTCGATAGTTGCGTATGATTCCTCTTCAGCAACAGCTCTATCTGTGACATTAAAGAAGCCATTTTGAGTGTTATATGCTTGCGCGGCTGGTTGGTCTTGATACTGAGGAAATCCCGATGTCTGCTGAGGAGATTGCTGCTGTGATGGCGTTTGCTGTTGTGATGTCTGTTGTGATGATGGTGACTGCTGCCCACCCCAAGAACCTGGCTGCGCAGTATCCCAAGAACCTGGCTGTGATGCGTATTGGTTTAAAGTACTTTGGTATGCCTGCTGGTTGAGCGAACCATCAGGGTTAAATACATTTGTTGCAAGCGTCCCAAAGCCTGATGTTGCAAAAGAGGAAGTCAGCGAACCAGGAAGTGGCGGGCGTGTCCCGAGAGCAACAGCAACCCCGCGCTGTAGTGCAGGATATCCACGCACCATGAGGTTTACTGCATCGGCACCTGTTGAGCCGCACTGAACCGGAACTTTGTTTACCGAAAGCGCCCAAACTGCACCACGACCAGCACATGAAAGTTGCATGCTAAACACAGACGAAGGATCCGCCGAGAGCAGAGCTCTGTGTGTTTGCGATGGCATGAGTTGTAACAACATCCCAATCGCAGCCTGTCTATATGAATCTGAAGTTGCACGTTCAATTGGGTTTAAAAAACGAGCATTGTTTCCATACCATGCTGCAGCGCTCAACATATGACTTCCTCTTCCAAGTGAACCGGGTAATCGCCTGGTTTCTGCTTGGAGCACCTCAAAGAGGACCGGGTCATGCTGGCGGGCAATAGGAAGATACGCAGCAATACCGCGGTTAAATTGTTCTTCACTCAGCGCATATGAACCTTTATATGCTGCGGCGTGGCCATTACAATTTGGTCGTGCTCCGCACTCTTGATGGAATACAGCGATTCCGACCAAACTTGCTGTGCGTTGCTGACAGTTGTATTGCTTACATGCCACACCGCCCACATACTGGATTTGCTGAATAGGGTCTTGCGAGAGTGTATTTGCCGAGAGCTGTCCGATACTCAAAAAAAAGTACGCCACACAGATAGAAACGAGTAGTCTCATTCGAAAAGTATACCATCCAAAAGTATCACTCGACGTATATCTCCTTCTCTATATGCACTTCTGAATCATCCAGCGCTTTGCAACGTAGCTGTATGCGCGAACGTCCTCGTATCAATAGTGACTCAGTGTCAACAGAACCCACAGGGCCTTTTTCTGAAATACCTTGTCCACTGACGACACACTGCTTCACCTTGTATGCTGACCATGTCACATGCACATGCCCCCCACGTCGCACGCTCTCTGTGCTTATTTCAAGCTTAAGCTGCGGTCTGTTGATTGTGCTTTGTATTGCGCCAGGAATAACACATGATGCAAATGCCACCTTTTTATTTTGTGTGTAGCACTCGATTGTGTACATAGTCTTTACTCGAGGAGTCACTTGAATCTCACCGCGTACCGCAACTGCACCTCTGAGCGCTCTGCTGAGTGGTTTCGAACGCCCTCGCGCTGATGTAGTTCCTGTACCACATGACCACTGGATAGATGTTTTAGTACAGATAAGCGATAGTTTTTCTGGCGCATCATCCTCACCTGTTGAGTCCTCGGGGACAAAAGGTCCTTTAGGATTTTTTGTGTCAGTTACACCGGTCGGTCGAGTTTCGCCTGGCTGTTTTTCTTTTCCTGGCTGCTGCGTATTTTGCAGTGGTGTACTGCCCGTTGAACCAGCACTTCCGCTTTGCACACCAGTTGCAGCAGTACCTGCCCCATCTTGAGCATTCCCCGTGAGCACATTGCCATACCCTGTATTTCCATTTCCTGCAGGATCAACAAGACCTTGATTTGACGGCGTAAAGCTTACATTTTTCCCTGAAGCGAGTGCACTCGCTTGGGCGTCAGTGCAGCTACTGCAGATCGTTGTATTTACATCAAGTTTTTGAGGCCTCCCTCGAAATGCCCCGCCCGTGTCATGCACATATCCAATCACATTTTGTACTGTATGTTTTTGCCTATCGAGCGCTGAAGTATATGTAATTGTACCGAGATTGAAATACTTACCATAGTTACTTGAGTCAGATGCGAGCGTCACATATTTTGAACGACCTGAACGCACATCATCGAGCGAACGCGGAACTCGCTGCCCATCAAGTCCTGGGCGAGATGTTTCAACACAGCCTTCCATAGAGGTGCGGCACCCCGGAGCGTTGTGGGGTACATAAAAAGTTATGATTCTATCTGATGCTGTACAGGGCGCCGCTTGTGTACAAGCGTGTACAGACTGCGGAAGCAGTACTGCAAGAATGAGAGCAGAAAGGACGGCGCTCATGCGTACAGTATACTTCATATGTTTATCGTACTTCTACTTGGACAGATTTTGAAATCGTATCTCCGTCTGTGGTTCTGCACTCGAGCACATACTCTGCTGTTCCTCGTGTATAGAGTTCATCAGTACTCGCAGAACCTTCGGTCCCCTCTTCAGAAAGGCCTTCGCCGAACACGACACATGAGTCAACACGGACAGCGGCCCAAGAAATCATCGCCGACTTCCCCCTTCGAACCTCTGTGGTATCGGCATTTATTGTCAAAACTGGTTTTATTGTTGTTCCAGCGCTCGGTGCAGTTTTTTGAGGAGTAAAAACACACGATGCTTCACTAATAATGGATTGTCTTTTTAAACACTGTACGGTGTATGTTGTTTTTCGTGAAGGTGCAACTGCAAGTGATCCGATGAGTGCACCACGTGTTTTAAATTGTGCATCTACAGGCTTTGAAATACCTCGAGAAAGTGTTGCGTCACTCGGGCAACTCCATTCAACAAGCTTGTCTTCACACGTAAGCAAATCATCGTCAGAGACTGTTTCATCTTCTGAAACTACTTCAGTATTCTGAAACGGAGTTTGCTGAGAAGGGTTTGTTGGTTGAAATGGGTTCTGGTACGGATTTTGCATAAATGGCTGGCTTGGTTGTTGCTGCCCTGCTTGTTGCGTACCGCTTTGTTGTGACCCTGTCTGGGGTGACGGTTGTGCCCACTGGCCTTGTGATGCAAATGGATTTTGCCCTTGATTGTCCTGTGGGTTACCTCCCATACCTTGGATTAGGCCGCCGAGTGGGCTATTGTTCCCCTCTATTGCTGTGCCGAGACTTTTCAATTGTCCCACATCGGCTGGAACTGAGCCTGGAGGGATTTGCCCATACGCCATGGCTGTTCCCTGGGCGAGTTGTTCGCATGTGTAGTTTACGAAGCCAACTTCAATACGTGCAGAAGAGAGCGCGATCTTCGCCATCATATCCTTATCATTTGGGTTAAATACCTGATTGGGCTGAATTCCGACCCAGCTCGCTACGGTGTTTGCATAACTTGTCGGATTATTTCCACCATGACATGAAGGTGCCCACACTTGTTTTAATTCAATTAGCGTACACCGCGGTCGGGAACCGCCACCCCTATTGCATGCATCTGGTCTTCCTCGAGTACACATATCTCGAATGAGTGCGACATGCGCTGCAATTCCGTGCACAACAGAGGGAAAAATTGCTGTACGATTGTTATTACTAAAACCTTGGCTTCCGAATTGCCGTGCAATAGGATTGTATACTTGCGCACCTGGGTTACGCGTCTCACATGCAAGCTTGCATTGCCCATTTCCTCTTTTTGTTGCCATGAATTGCTGACACCACTGCATGAACGCAGGAGACAACCCTGCGACATCTTGATTTGCTGCATGTACTGGCGTCACATAAAACGCACCAAAAAACAGACATGCGACAAAAATAGAACATGCGATCGCAGTTCGCTGCACTACGACGTATTGTGTGCGCAGCGTGTTCATATATTACTCACCTACGTATTCTTCTCCTGGAGCCTCCTCCGTGCCATCACTTGACACTTCGATAGTAACAGAGTCTGACGCGCGAGTTTTTCTATCTGGTGCAATACACTCAACGCGGAACTGACTAGTCTCGTATAGATTACCAGTGACATAGCCTGAGCGTCCGACCTCTTTGAAACATTTCGGACTGTCTTTACCAAACGTGTCACATCCCGGTCCGTAGACTACACATGATGCAGTGTTTTGACTTCTCCATGTAACTTTTACTGAAGTACCTTTCGGTGCTGCAGGCGGTTCGGCGGAAATTGATACAGTTGGACGAGCTCCTGAGGTCGTTGTTGTCGTAGTACTAACACCGTTCACCTCAACTCGGCACGAGCTTCGTGCAATTTCTTTGTTGAACTTGTCTCGGCAGCGAACGACATAGGTAGCATCACGGATTGGCTTAACATTTGCAGACCCCTCGGCATCTCCACCCGTTCCAAACTCACCATCTTCAGTACTTGTTCCAACAGACTTTTCTGTTTTCGCTGGGCATGACCAAACGACAGCTGCTTCTTCACCAGCTTTAATGGTCTCTGGATCACACGACATATCAGCCTCACCAACTTCTGTCGTATCATCTTCCTCTTCCTCGTCCTCTTCATCAGCAGGTTTTACGAAAACTTTTACAGGCGGCGTACAGACATTTGTTCCAATTTCATTCGCCACCTTTATCGTATACGTAGTTGTACGCTCAGGAGACACATCAACAGAGCCCCCATCGACGACCCCGAGACTTCCTTTTTCGGGCGCGCCTTTTTCATCGGTCGTTGTAAAGTTGATGATAGTTTTTAGTGTTCCCTTACCAGTGACGTCCCATGTAATTGTCGCACTCTCTCCAGACTTGATCGTCTTTGGAGTGATAGATACAGAATCTTCAGTACACTTTGGTGCTTCAGTCGGCGTGTTCTTTCCATAGAGATCATCCCACCACCATGGCTTCTGGTTTTGGTTGTTATTATTATTTTGCGGTTGCTGTTGCTGCTGAGCAAGTGCTTTAGCAATTTCTCCAAGCGCTTTACTTGGGTCTCCACCGCCGCCACCAGGTGGGCTGCCACCGCCTGGAGGATTACCCCCTCCTGGAGGGTTCCCGCCACCTGGTGGTTGGTTTCCAGGAGGAGTGTTCCCTGGAGGAGTTGCTGGTGCTGCCTTACAATTACCTTGTCCAGGGGTATCACATGGGTTCCCCTTATCATCAACACCTTTCTCTTTTGCTTTTTCTTGATCTTCTTTTCGGCAGACCATGACCGATTGTCTACCCTCACCAGATTCAACCGCACAGACTGTATAACCTTTTGTCTTTATAGCACTGATATCTTCCTGGTTCATCACAGGAACAGTACTGTATCCCATACGCTTACACATATCGTGGCATTTTTTTCTGGCTTCAAGTGCCTTATCCTTACTCTGGCATTCACCATTGGTTTTATCGGCTTTAGTCTTGTCTTCACCAGTAACTTTTGGGGTATACACACCCCACTCTACTGGCATAACAGAATCTTTGTGTGTTCTGTCTTCAAACTGCTTTACACATTTTGGATCAAGTTTTGGTTTTGCGACAGCACCACCAGAAGTTGTCTTGCACTTTTCTTCCATGATTTTCTTGTTCTCTTGATCACAACGGCCTGTCAAAGTATCTGCCGTTTTTGTGACAGGAGTTTTAGTTTTGTCTGGCGCTGGTTTTGGGCACTCTTTTGGTTGACCCGGAAGACCTGCAACACATACTGCTGCAACTTGTCTACTGCCAATTGAAACCCTGTCAACAGCACACCAGAAACAGAATGTGTTTCTGAGCCAAGAACCAAAACGATTGAAAAATCCTTGTCGCTCTTTCGGAACACGCTCACTGCCGCCAATTATATCTTCTGTAAGACCTCCAGTGACGGACTCACGAGGTCGATTCCAGAGATTTCGGACCTCATCAGGTGTCAGGTCATTCATATTCTCGATTCGATACCCGCGCTTTATATTTGCACGCGCCTCTGCTTCTCGCGCTGCGCGCTCCAGAGTCTCCATATCTTCCTTTGAATAGACTCCGTCTTTGCCGAGTTCATCTGCAAGCTGGTCAAACGCTTCATCGACCTCAAGATCTTCCACACCAAATGCATTTGGGTCTGCTTTCAGAGCATTTGGGTCATTTTGAAATGCGTCTGGATCACTTTCCAAATCTTCTTTCTCACCGTATTTTCCGATAAAGCCATCGTAGTTCAAAGCTCCGGTACCCGTTGCAGTCTTTGATCCTCTCTTTAAATCAGTATTTGTGTTCGTGTCTGTCGTCTTGCCGCTTCCATCACCGAGTGGATTCTCGAGTGACTCATCGTTACCTCCTTCATCTGAAGTTGTATCACTGTCATCAGTCTCTCCATCGTCTTCACCATTAGATACATCTGAATAATCACCATTTACATTTACAAAAACTTTTGTTTTACATGTACTAAATCCACTTCTATTTTCGACTTTCAACGTATAGGTAGTCGTCTTCGTGGGAGAAACGGTTGCTGTACTGCCCGTTGCCTCACCTACTCCAGGACTAATAGTCACGCCACCTGGGGCACCCTGCCCACCTGAGGCTTCTGGTGTTCCTTCTGAGACAAGCCAAGAAAGTGTTGTTGATTCGCCACTTTTTACTGGCTTTGTGCCTGACGCTGCAGAAAAGTCACTGCACTTCGGCACCTTTGTGTATCGAGGGTCCACGTACGGAGGAGTATCCCCACTGCCACCCTGATCACCACCACCTCCTCCGCCACCACCAAGTGCCTTAAGCATCTGACCAATCGCATCCATAAGTCCACCGGCACCACCTGCGAGACCCTGTGCTGCAGGTTTAATCATACAAGTCTGTCCACCTTCTGCATTCGCGAAGCATGATATTGGTGTACACGTTTTCTTTTGTTCTTTTGTTGCTTCGGTTTCAACACCAATAGAACCACCAGTTGAGAATGAGTTTTTATCACATGCCGCACCAGTTACTGATTGCGCAACTTGTCGCGTCATAGACCGAGGCATCCCTGCTGTCTGGTCTATTGCTCCGATAATGAGTACGAGAAGTACCATGAGACCGCCGAGCTGCGCGCCATGTCTGAGCGCAGCGCTCGTTTGGCTCTGTGATGAGTCTGACATAATGTAATAGTAACGCACGCTCTAAAAAAAGCACGCGATTATGCACCAATACTGTGTAGAATTATTGAACGTCTACCTTTACAGAACGGGTGCGTGTCTCAGAACCTTTTTTACACGTGAGCGTGAATACAAGCGGCCCAGGTTTATCAGAAGTACCGGACACTTTTCCTTCATTTGTATCCTGTTTAAATCCGTTTGGACCAACCACCGAGCATGAGTCAACGTTTGCCGTCCTCCAGTTAATGGTCACTTCCTGCGTCCCGACGGCAATTTTTGCTGGTTCTGCAACAATTGAAAGTTTCATGTCTGTGCTTGTCGCAGCAGTGGGTGCGCGTTTTACAGCAGTGGGACGCTGTGTTTGAGTGCTCCTCGGGACAACACGAACACTGCAAGAGCTCGTAGCTGAACGCTTTGCCTTTGTGCTAATGCAGCGTACTGCATAGACCGTAGATGATTGCGGAGTTACCTTTAAACTCCCCGATGTTTTCCCTTCAACATAGAACGATTCCATCTCAGAGAGTGGCGTCCCGTTCAGATGCTTAGCAAGTGACGTGGCACGACGTGAGTTATCAGGGCATGACCACACGATAGTCGCACTCTTCCCATCTTCGACATCTTTGGGTGAGCATCGTATTTCTGGCTCAAGTGTCGTATAGTCCTCCTCTGCCTCTTCCTCCTCTTCCTCAGCAACGACGACATCTCGCTGGATTATCTTTCTTGGTTTTACAGAGATGGTTATCGGGCCGCAACATGCAGCGCCCGGGATCCCACAACTTTGCTGTTGTGGTTGTGTGTACTGAGGGTAGCTCTGTTGCGCGTAGGCATTTCCATTTATTGGCGAGCCGTCGAGTGCGGTTCCTGTGTCGTACTGTCCCATTGTTTGCTGCCCGTACGAGCCGTACCCACCCATCGTTTGCCCAGCTCCAGGAATACCGTAACCCACAACACTATATGCTGTCGTTTCTTTTGGACGAACTGTCACACTACTACCATTAATATTCCCAGAACCACCACGAAGTTCATACCGAATAGCATATGGGATATTCCATTGAATCGTCACCTGCTCTCCCTCGGTTATTTCGCGTTTGTTAGCGTTAATACCGGCACAGTACGGAGCTGGCATATTTGGCTGCTGCAGTTGTTGATTTTGCTGAGGCTGCTGATTTTGCTGAGGCTGTGAGCCCTGTTTTGGCTGCTCTTTTGGATTACTACTTGAAGATGTTGGTCTAAATCCGCTACCATCGTTGGTCGGTTGCTGTGGAGGCCTCTCGGGGCCTGGTGCTGGTGTAGGGTTTTTGTTTTTATCTTTTTCGGAATCAGGGGGTGTATTCCCAGATCCTCGGTGTGGGTTTGTCTGAGCAACTCGGTCAAAAGCCTCTGCAGAATTAATTTTTTTCAATTCATCGTCTAGCTTGTCTTTTTCAACACTCACAGGATTTGACTTCGGCACCCACTCACCCTGCTCATTTTTTACAAACGTTTGATACTGACATTTACCTTGGGCATCACACGTCGCAACAATCCGTCGATTATCATCGATATCATGTCGAAATTCTTTTCCTGGTTCTGACTGCGCCTTTTTTGCTAACTCTGCTTGGCTTCCGGTGGCCGTTGCCGTATTTGGATTTAAGTCAGGCTTCGGACGAAGCTCTTCCTGAAGCTTTTCTGCATCAGCCTTTGTGCAAGCAACATGCCACCTCCCTTTAAACATTGGTAAGTCTTCGCGAGTTTTTCCTGTTTTCTTTTCAGCCTCAGTAAGCACGCGAGGGCGAGACTGGTCGTACCAAAATACAACTGCTGTGTTACCGCTCTTTAGTTCAGTTATCGGGCATTCTTTACGCTCAGCAACAACAGCATTCTTGAATCGAAGTTGTACGTTCAGACTCGTATTCTGATGGCATACTGCATTCATTGAAAAGCGTTGTGTCTCACCTTGAGGCTGCTGATACCCAAGTGTCATGAATGGGACAGTAATGCTCGCACCACCGCATGAGACCGCTTGCCCATCATTTGCGCTGCCATTCGTACAATTTAGTGTTGTTTGGGTACCATCTGGACAGGTTTTCTTTCCAAATATGCCCTCGCCTGTTTGGAGTGCTGTTTGACACGCATGACTCTGGGCACCACCTCCCATCTGCTGACAAGTCGCCTGGACACTTTGGCATTGCTTCTGCGCATCTCCGAGTTTGTAACATGCTTGCGTAGCTCCATTTTCGCGAGAAGTTGTTATGTCTGCACATTTTGGTGTACTCGAATCTGTCTGCTGTCGCTCACATGCTTGCATGACCGTCCTCCCGTTACGCTGCACCATTTTGTATTCAACTGCAGCTTCCGCAAAACTGAGTGCGCTGAGTAAAAAAAGTGAGCAGATGAATAGAGTACGCATAGTGAGCCGCTGTATCATGGGGTAAGTGTACCACTTGGATAGACACGAGTACCAAGCATTATGCACAGAGTCGCATCATACTCCGCTCAAGCTCATCGTACCCATCGCGCCCCCGTGTTCGCGCTCGGTGGAGTAGATATGCAGACTCACGCACAAGTTCTGCAAGCGCAACACCCCACTGCTTTGCACCAGTGCGTGCTTTATTGTATACAAACGGCTTCAAGCCTGAAGATGCAGGACTCTCGCTGTGAGCTGCAATATACATTGCTTTTGCTGCCCACAATAACAAACCCACTATCGACTCAACTTCATCGCCACGCAGTCGCGCTTCTTCTATTCGAATAAAGAGCTGCTTTGCATCTCTTGCGTAGAGTGCATCTGCAAGTGCGAATGGATTGTATGCTTGACTTGAGACCTCTTTCAAAGAAGATTCTACAATAGTGTGTGCATACTTTTTCAGTATATTTTTTTCTGCTGCCTTTAGTTCTCCATCAATGACAATCACGATGTGCTCGCTTTCAGCAAAGTGTTGTGTGTGCTCACTATATTCTTGTGCCTCTGGAGATGAAAAAATGCCATTGAGCGTAATAATCATCTTGTCTTTAAATAAACCCTGTGTTGCGAGAATATCACCAATGTGTGCCCCTGCGATTGTTTCGCTGTTTAAGGAAACTCGCGTTGCAAATGGCTCTCTCTCAAGAAGCCGATTTACACATACACGTGCTTTTTCTGCGCTTGTTTTCTGATCTGATCCGATAAAGACGTACAGCATAGTATTTATTTAAGCGCCCCCCAGTGTGGGCCAATTGCATATGCTGCGATAAGTGGGATACCCGCAGTCTCAGACGGTGGCAGTACATCTTCCATGATTTTTTGTATATGCTTTGCAAATGTTTCCGCGTGCGCTTCATCCACCTCATACACCAACTCATCATGAACCTGCAACACAAGGTCAACATGCTTTCTGAGTTTCTGCGCTTCAATGTATTCATCAGCTTCGACCATCGCACGTTTAATGAGGTCAGCCTGTGTGCCCTGTATCGGCGCGTTTACTGCCATGCGTTCTGCAGCAGCGCGAATAAAAGGGAGTGGTGACGCAAAACCCTCAAAATATCTTCTTCTTCCAAAGAGTGTTGTAGTGTACCCAAGTCGCTTTGCCTCTGACTTTGTTGTATCTATCCAGGACGCGAGCGTGCTGTATGTAGCAAAATAAGCGTCAAGATATGAACGCGCTTCTTTTTGAGATACATTTTCTCCGAGCGTTTGCCTCAGGGCATTTACACCCATGCCATAGAGAATGCCGAAATTTATTACTTTGGCTTTCCGCCGCATGTCTGAGGTGACAGCGGTACGCTCAACTTGAAAAACATCAGCTGCAACTGCAGTATGCACATCAACTCCATCGACAAATGCTTTGGTGAGGAGCGGGTCTTTTGATAAGAGTGCGGCAATGCGGAGCTCAACCTGCGCATAATCGAGCGCAATGAGCAAGCGCCCTTTTCGAGCAACAAATGCATTTCTGATCCGCTTACCGAGCTCAGTCTTGATTGGGATATTTTGCAGATTCGGGTTGATTGAAGACAGTCTTCCAGTCGTTGTTCCTGTCTGCTGAAACGTTGTGTGGAGTCTCCCTTGTCTGTCGATTTGTGTTGGGAGGGTATCAATATATGTAGAGAGCAGCTTTTGCAACTCACGATACTCAAGAATCAGTTTGATGATTGGGTGCGCGTCAAATATTTTTTGCAAGTCTGACTCCTTTGTAGAGCGAGCACCTGTTGGTGTTTTTGCCCGCCCGATAGGTTTAATCTGCAAGGTATCATACAGAATATCTCCGAGCTGTTTTGGTGAATTAATATTGAATGTTGTGCCAGCGCATGCATATATTTTCTCTGAAAGCGCATCAAGCTCAGTATGGTATTCAGTTGAAAGTTTTGCGAGATACTCTGTGTCGAGCTGTACCCCTACTGCATTCATCCGTTCAACAACTGGCGTCAGTGGTTCCTCAATTTCAGTGAACACCCGCTGCAAACCACGCGACTCAATAAGCCCTTTGAGGATGGGGTACGCAGCTTCAGTATCATGTGTCTTTGTTATGGTGAAAATATCTTCTACCGTTGGCTCAGTCACCTCTGAACGGAGCAGCCACACCATGAGTAACATTTGTTTTATGTGTGGACTCGTGTGCATCTTTTTTTCGCTTGTACCTTTCTCGATCGTTTCTACACTACTGTTGTTTGGTGATGCCTGAGTTCGATTTCTAAGGCGCTGTGTGAGCGAGCGAAACTCATAGTGTTCACAGAGGGCAAGGACGCCTGGTAATGCTTGTTCAAATACAAAGGGGCGATGTGTATCTATTACAACGGGAGCATCAGTGCGAATAGTAGCGAGCATTTTTGAAAACTGCGCCTCTTCTTCTCCGTGTGAAATTAATTCACAGGCACGCGGCTTGAAACCAGCCTTTTTAAGTACTTCGCTATCTTTTTTAAGAGCTGCGTATACACCATCAACCCCACCAAATTGCTTAATAAGCTCAGTAGCTGTTTTTTCTCCTATACCCTTAATGCCGGGGATATTGTCAGAACTGTCCCCCGCAAAACCCTTATAATCAGGTATCTGCTTTGGGGTAAACCCGAAACGCGCCTCAACAGCGGCGGCATCGTACATAACGGTGTCTTGTATCCCCTTTCGTAAGGTAAACACTTTTACGCGCGTACCATCGATGAGCTGCATCGTGTCCATATCCCCTGACGCAATAATCACTTCAATATCTTTTTCTTTTTTTGTGTGTTCTACGATTGTCCCCAAGATATCGTCCGCCTCAAACCCCGGACAATCAAGTATGGGAATTTGAAATGCGGCAAACACATTGCGTGAAGTGGCGAGTTGCATAACGAGTGCATCGTCTCCTTTTTTTCTTGTACCTTTGTATGCCTCGTAGATGTCGTGGCGGTGCGTTTTGTGTGGTAAGTCATAACAGGCAATAAGCACATCTGGAGATAGCTCATCGATTATTCGGACAAGCATATTACAGAGTCCATAAAGAGCTCCCGTGGGCTCGCCCTTGCTTGAAGAAAACTCTGGGAGCGCGTGATATGCGCGGTGTATGATGGCATGCGCATCAAGCAAAACTATCCTTCGGTGCTGACCTTTTTTCATAGGCCAATGATACCGCGTTTGTCCTCACTCACATAGGAAAGCTCGATTCTGACGAGTTCCTGTGGTAATGCGCCCTGCAAACGCTCCGGCCATTCGATACACATGAAGCAATCTGTATTTCGCTCAAGTTGGAGCCCTCGAGCCTCTGCCTCACTCTCGATGCGATACGCATCACAGTGCACGAACGTCTGCCATTCAACGTCACGCGTCTGATACACCTTCATAAGAATGAACGTAGGAGAAATCATCTGGTCAGTCACCCCCAATGCTTTACCGAGCGCTTGCGCAAGCGTTGTTTTGCCCGCACCCAAGTTTCCTGAAAGTGCAACGCCGCGTGCATGCAGCTCACGTACCCGGTCAATAATACGCGCGGCTATAGAATCGATTGCATCGATAGAAAAAACCTCCATGTGCATAGTCTACCAAACATTCACGAAGAGGCGCTATACTGGCACTATGACTGTGCAATTCAACGACGCAAAACCTGCCGAACGCCTTGAGGAGTTGCGCCTGATTGAAGAAGAGGAGCTCGCAAAAGTACTCGCAAAACGCTACGCCGCAAAGTATGTTGACCTGACCCGTATCGGAGTCGAGACCGATGCACTTGCACTTGTACCTGAGGCAGAGGCAAAAGCTTCTGAAATCGCTGCGTTTAAAAAGATGGGTAAACGCTTGCTTGTTGCTATGCGCGCACCGTCCCGCCCGGACTCGCTTGAATCACTGAAGAAACTTGAGCGACTCGGATACACAACTGAGACATACATGGTCTCTCGCGCAAGCTTGAAGCATGCATGGGAGCGATATGCAGATATTTCATTCGCTACAGCAAGTGAAGGTGGTGTGCTCAATCTCTCAAACGAAACCATCGCAAAGATGAAGGATGAATTGAAAACAATAAATGATGTACGCATTGCGATAGATACCGCAATGCAAGGAAACAAAATACACCACGTATCGCGCGTGCTTGAGATTTTAGTAGGTGGAGCACTCGCTCTCGATGCATCTGATATACACATTGAGCCAGAGGATACATATGTGCATGTACGCTTTCGTATTGATGGTGTATTGACCGAAGCTGCTACAACTGATGGTGCCACATACCACCTCCTTCGTTCACGCATAAAATTGCTCTCAGGTATGAAGTTAAACGTCTCGAGTGCGGCTCAAGATGGACGTTTTAGTATAAAAGTCGGAGATAAGGAGATTGAAATTCGTACTTCGCTTATTCCGGGCTCATACGGTGAATCTATCGTAACTCGTATTCTTGACCCGCACACTATCGGACTTCCTCTTGAGGCGCTTGGTATGGATAAGTACCTGATGGAAATCTTCAAAAATGAAATCAGTAAACCAAATGGAATGTTGCTGAACACCGGGCCGACAGGTTCTGGAAAAACTACAACACTGTATGCCTTTCTAAAAGCAGTACACACTCCTGATGTGAAGATAATCACTCTTGAAAACCCGGTTGAATATCACCTTGATGGAATCGTGCAAACGCAAATCACCAGAGACTATACTTTTGCCCAAGGATTGCGTGCGATTCTCCGACAAGACCCTGATGTAATCATGGTGGGAGAGATTCGAGACCCAGAAGTTGCTTCAACTGCCGTGAACGCCGCCCTGACTGGTCACTTAGTGTTTTCAACACTACACACAAACAACGCTGCAGGTACCTTCCCTCGTATTATTGACCTTGGTATTTCTCCTGAGATTATCGGGGCATCACTGACTGTATCTATGGCACAGCGCCTCACACGAAAACTTTGTGGGTACTGCAAAAAAGAGGTTGAATGTGCTGGAGCAGATAAAGAAATCATAGATAAGTATTTGAAGTACATGCCACACCAAGAAGACCTTCCTGAAAACCGCACCAAAATGTGGCTCGCGCAAGGTTGTGAAAAATGTGCCAATACAGGATACAAAGGGCGAATCGCGGTGCTTGAGGCTGTGCTCGTTGACCACTTTATTGAAGAAGTGGTTCGACAAAACCCTACAGAAGCAGATATCTGGCGCGCATCTGCGCAGCAGAATATTCGACGCATGGCTGAAGATGGAATTTGTAAAATACTAAAAGGTGTCACATCATTGGATGAGCTTGGACGTGTGGTTGACCTAAAGGATGAGATGTTTCGTGACCCCACTCGAGCAGCGTAGATATGCTACTATGCGCTAAGCACCAATGGTGGTGCAGTGGTATGCAAAATCCTCCAAACAAGCCTTTCTGAACCCCGCAAGGTAATGAAAGTCGTAGGAACACTGTGGTGTTGTCTAGCCTAAACCGGACAATCCATGTGGGACTACACTGATCTCGTTTAGAGGATTTTGACCCCGAGCTGTTTCTCAGGATTTATATATACTAGCATACTTATTTACAAATGTCAATACCTCATGCAAAAGGCACCGGACAAAAAAGCGCTGAGGGCGGAAGTGGGCATGATGCTGCATTTCTGGATAAAACACTCCGACCGCAACAATGGGATGAGTACATAGGGCAGGAACGTGTAAAAGAGAACCTCCGCATTCTCCTCTCAGCTGCAAAAAAAAGAGGACAGCCACCGGAGCATATGCTGTTTTATGGGCCACCAGGGGTTGGAAAGACTACCCTCTGCTACCTCATCGCGAAAGAGCTTGGCACAAACATGAAAGTCACCTCAGGCCCCGCTATAGAGCGTGTCGGTGACCTCGCTTCACTCATCACAAACCTCGAGAAGGGTGACGTACTTTTTATAGATGAAATCCATCGCCTCAACAAGAGCATAGAGGAAGTTCTCTACCCTGCCATGGAGTCTGGCGTGCTTGATATCATCATTGGGAAAGGTCCTTCTGCGCGCTCAATTCAACTTGAACTCCCACCGTTTACACTCGTCGCAGCAACTACGCTATATGCTGAAATATCTGCTCCATT
Organism: uncultured Candidatus Saccharibacteria bacterium; assembly: GCA_964398775.1. Taxonomy (GTDB): domain Bacteria; phylum Patescibacteriota; class Minisyncoccia; order Phycocordibacterales; family UBA2100; genus CAYNND01. Next base: position 37,889 of record CAYNND010000003.1, read on the forward strand.
ACGTTCACGTTTTTCAGGCGGCACATATCACCTCGCTCACTATAGTGAAACTGAAATCGAAACAATCATCGCGCGCTCTGCTCATATCCTCGGTGTGTCTGTAGATGCATCTGGAGTCAGGGAAATCGCACGACGGAGTCGCTACACCCCCCGAACAGCAAATAGACTTTTGAAACGTTGCCGTGATTTCGCTGAGGTACATGAGCGCCAACTTGATTCTACGGTAGTTGTTGAAGCGCTTGAATTACTTGGTATTGATGCCCTTGGCCTTGATGACAGAGACCGACAAATCCTCACAACAATAATCGATACATTTAATGGAGGTCCGGTAGGGCTGAAGACTATTGCGGCTGCACTCTCTGAAGAGGAGCGAACGATAGAAGATGTGCATGAGCCATTTCTCATCCAGGCAGGACTTATTGAGCGTACTCCCCGCGGTCGCTCTGTGACTGTGCGTGGATATGAACATGTACAAAAGAGCCCTCGCGCAGGAAACACTCAGAGACTTATCTAGAGCACCCCTTACTGCGTCGGCACAGTGACCACGTCACTAAACACACCTCCCGAGAATTTTGCATGCCCGATTGCGCGTATTGTCACCTCAGGCCCTGAGTCAGGAACAACCGTGATCGAGAATGGCTCACTATTGGAAGCTCCCATAAACACACCATTTACATGGTACTCAACTTTTTCGAGTGGCTGTGGCCCTGTGTGGCGTACGGTGATTGTAAGGGGTTGTCCCACTTTTATACTTGCCCCTCGTGCCGGGTTTACAATCGCAAAGCTGTGCTGTTGTGTTGATTGTGAAGCGCCTGCACCAGTTGGTTGAATGATGAGCGCGGCCTGAGCAGCTTCTGAACCTGGCTCGGCACCATCTGGAGTTGCGAGTCCATTCTGTGCAACCCATGCCTGCACCCCGTATTCCCAATGTCCGAATTGCTGATCTGCATTTGGATTGGCTGGCGCTGGACCTCGTGGGTTATCCTTCGATACGTACATCAAAATCGAATGCGCACCTTTATTTCCATTACTCCAGTCCCCATTCAAGACTGGCTGCAATGTGTCGTACGGTATAGGGTCAGGACGCTCAAACTTTTCATGTGCTACATACTTCAATGCTTCGTTCATATATGCGCGCCACATCGGAGCGATGACATACCCAGCAACCTTATGAACGATTGGAGTATTGTCATTGTTACCAGCCCATGTTCCAACAGCAATTGTTGGGGTATATCCCACGACCCAAACGTCACGATAATCGTTTGTTGTACCAGTTTTACCAGCAACATCTATGTCACCAAAATTAAGGAATGAGCGCACACCATATGAAGGAGCGCGTGCAGCGTTATCTGAAAGCACATCAGTCGTTAATCGGGCAGCTTGTGAATCAACCGCACGAATTTCCTTTGGTTCAAACTTTGAAATTACAGTTCCTTGCGCATCTTTTATTTCAAGCACGCCCACAATTGGGTTTCGAACACCCTGGTTTGCAATGGTAGCGTACGCCCCAGTCAGCTCAAGCAATGATACTTCCCCACCACCAAGCACCAGTGAGAACCCGTAGTGATTTGCATTCTGTGTGAGCGTTGTGATACCAAGACTTTTTGCTGTATTAATAACATTCTGCAGTCCAGCAAGGTAAAGCACCTTAACAGCGGGTATGTTAATCGATTGGGCAAGTGCATTTCGCAATGTCATCGGACCTCTAAACTTGTCATCGTAGTTTTGTGGTGAATAGCAGTTTTCTTTTGTCTCAAACTCTTCTTTTGGGCAATTTACTGAAAATTGTGTTGGCACATCGAAGACAACAGTCTCAGGAGTGAAGCCCTTTTCAAAAGCTGCTGTATATGCAATCGGTTTGAATGTTGATCCAGGCTGTCTGAGTGCTGTTGCAATATTATACTTTCCATCAATTTTTTCATCGAAGTAGTCTCGGGAACCAACCATTGCAAGAATCTGACCTGTTTTTGGGTCTATCGCGACAAGTGCCGCGTTTTCAGCATTAAAGTCAGTCTCGTTTTTGAGCGCAAATTTCTTTATAATTTCTTCACCAGCTGATTGCAATCTCCAATCGATTGTTGTGATTACACTGAGGCCGCCATTGTAGACTGCGTCTGTTCCGTATTTCTGTTCGAGAAACTCGCGAACATAAAATACAAAGTGAGGGGCTTTGATGTTTTTTTCAGAAAAAGGTAGAAATGCAACCACTTCTTCTTTTGCTGTAGCGTACTCTTCATCGGTAATAAATCCTTCTTCTCGCATTCGCTTCAAGACAAGGTTCTTTCTGTCCGCAAGCTCAGTGAGATGCTCACCAAATGGTGAGTAGTATGTCGGAGCCTGAGGTAAGGCAGCGATATATGCAGCCTCAGCAAGTGTCACCTCGGCTGATGTCTTGCCAAAAAAGCGCTTTGATGCCTCTTCTACGCCATATATATTCCCTCCATACGGCATTTCATTGAGATAGATTGAGAGGATCTCATCCTTAGTCAGCCTACGCTCAAGAGTGAGAGAGAGTATCCATTCTTTCAGTTTTCTTGAGATTGTTTTTTCACCAGTTAGGAGTGTGTTCTTCACCACCTGCTGAGTAATCGTAGATCCTCCTTGGCTATATGACCCAGAAATTATGTTTGCATAAACTGCACGGAGAATGGCTGTCGGCTTGATACCTTTATGTTGATAAAATTCTGTGTCTTCAATTGCGACTGTTGCGTTTTTCAGATGTCGAGAAATATCTTCGAAAGGTACGATTGTTCGCTGTACTTCATTATGGACATTAAAAAGGAGCACCTTACCGGTGCGATCGAAGATTTTTGTTGACTGGGATACTGGCCTATCCTTAAAACCATCGACAGATGGCAACTCTACACGTGTCGCCCAAGCAAATACACCAATAACAGCAAGTGATACACCGACACCTACAACAGCAAGAAAATACCATACATAGAGTGATGCTCGCTTGATGCGGTACATCATTTTCATAAACATATTCCAAAGGTTTTTTGACCTATCAGTGAGTGGTGTTCCCATGAAAACGCACAGTACCACAAAACCGAGTAAATTCAACCATTTCTAGTGCATTCCCCTCATACTCGCAAGATGGGTAAGCCCAATTGCAATCGCATCATATTCGTCATCATGGTGTGGTCGGTGCAGGATGGTGATAAGGAGTGGCAGCATTCTCTGGATATCGGACTTAGAAGCGCGGCCATTTCCTGCAACTGCGACTTTGATTTGGGATGGTGTGTACTCATGCACAGGAAGGTTATGACTGGTCGCAAGTTGTATGAGCATCCCTCGAACCTCGGCGACGCGCATTGCAGTACGCTGGTTGTTTGTAAAAAAAAGGCGTTCAAGCGCTACAGACGCAGGTTTATACTTTTGGATTACCGTATCACATTCTGTATAAATACAATTAAGCCGTGCCTCGAAAGAATCAGTCTTTTTTGTTGTAGCACAACCCGAGAAGAGTAAGGTGTGTTTTTGTCCTGACCCTTTTTCAATAACTGCGATTCCGCATCTATCATATCCAGGGTCTATCGCGAAAATGTTCATACTTCAAGTCGTGCTACGTACACAGAATCAATATCCTCGCGTTCATATAAATCTTCAAGGAGGGAATCGAGCGCTTCGGCAGCTTCACCCTCTACAAGTTGTGGAGCGAATGGATGATATGTGCCGTCATGTTTCTTCTCAAAAGCCCATAATGCAGATCCACTCAAACCTATGGAACACTCATATTCAGAGAGGAGGTGTTTCAACTCCTGTACAGTCCTATTTCTTGAGTCAGTGATTGCACTAATAAGGCACGCAACTCCTCCAGGCGCAAAAAGTTCAAATAATAATGTTTCCATTTGAGCCGCACCAATTCCTTGCCCTTTCTCAATCGCACGCTCTATATTATCTTTCGGCATATCTGCAGCTCGTGCACGCTCAAGTACCCCCTGTACATTCGTTGCGTTTTCATCACCATGCGCTGCTCTTACCGCATTAGTGATTGCGCGCGCCATTTTCCCAAACAATGCTCCACGCTTAGCATCAGCTGCTGCTTTTTTATGTTTTATTTGTTTCCATTTACTATGTCCTGCCATAAAAAAATTTTATACAATATCAATGAGTATATTGTGCGGTCCCATTTCCATATTTATTTCAGAGAGAATTTCTTTTTTTTGTTCATGGAGTGCATACCGAGCTGCTGCTGGGAGGTGCACCCGCGCACGGTTCTCCTTTATGGTGATAGATGAGGTATGTATTGTGACACCAAATGTTTTTTGTAACACTTTCTGAATTATTTCTTTTCTGTATCTCTCAGAAACCCCTATATTAGTGTACCGACTTAGTAAAGCCTTTAAATCCTGCATACTATTTATTCATTGGCATGACTACATAGAGAAAGGAGCCGTCGGAAACACCTTGAATAATAAGTGGCTTACTTGGGCCAGCAAATGACAACTTGACACTATCAACTGGAATCGATTGAAAACAATCAATCATATACTTTTGATTGAAGTTTAGAGAAAGTGACTGACCTTCAATTGTTGCTGTAATACCCTCACTCATCTCACCCGTTGTTGAGTTTTTTGATGTACATACAACACTTTTTTCCTCAAGCTGCACAGCAATAGTGACTTGCTTTGAGGCATCTGAAACTACTGCAGCTTTTTTTAACACACCAACAACATCTTCTTTTAAGGCAATACATTCTGTGTGGAATTGCTTCGGAATAATTTTTCTATATTCAGGAAATGTACCTGATGTTAGACGTGAAGAAAGTGTTATTGTGCCGGTTGTGAATACACACATATCCTCATCTACAATACACGAGATTGAATCATTTTTTGAATTCTGAAGAAAAGATATTATCTCTTGTGCATTTTTTACTGGTATAAGTGTGGTTGGGAATTCATCTTCAGATATAAATGGAATTTTTTTTTCAGCAAGACGGAAAGAGTCAGTAGCCACAAAGACTAACGAAGAACCTTCTGTATACACCAAAACACTTGCAAGTTCAGGTTTTATTGTTGAGTTTGATGCTGCATATACCACCGATTGAACCCCTTGTATAAACAACTCTTTCGGAAGAGAATATTGTATCTTAGATTGAGCTTGTGGAAGTGGAGGGAAATCTTGCGTAGGAAGTAGTGTGAGTTGCACAGTACCTTTTTTTGTTTGAATTGAGCATGTGGTGTTTGTGAATGACAACACAACCTCACCAGTATGTAGTAGTTTTACTACATCATAAAAAACACGAGCTGGAATAACAAACGAAGTGTCCTGTTGTATATCTTCTGATTCGCCTGGTGTACGAACTTCAACACTCATCTCTATGTTTGTTGCTTGAAATATAACTAAGTGTGGCTTTACAGAGACACGAACACCTTGCAAGGTTTGATTTTGATGATTTGGTTGCGCAACTCTTGTTATATCTGAGAGTGCTTGTTCTAAGTGTTCTTTTTGAATATATATTTTCATATGTCTTATATTAAGGAGTTTTTATGTGGATATGTGATTATATGAATCTATACATAGTTTTTTTATACACACATTTTGATGAATATATATCTATATTCTTACTATATTTTCTAAGAAAGAACAATCCAACAATCTACGCACACACTATACACATCTATCCCCACACTTATCCCCGTAGTAATACACGGATTTGATCAATCTCTTGTGCGAGGGTTTGGTCACGCTCAATCATTTCTCGAATTTTCTCACATGAGTGAATAACAGTGGTATGGTCTCTTCCTCCTAATCTATCCCCTATACTTGGATATGAAACACCTAAATCTTCACGCATAAGAAACATAGCTATTTGTCGTGGTTTTACTACATCTTTCTTTCGTGTTTTTTCATATATAGCAGATTCAGGTATCTCATAATATTGAGATACAGAGCGTAGTACTTCTTCCGGAGACACACTCTTCGATGGTCGTGTGTTGTGTTGAATAATCGAACGAATCTCAGGAAGGGTTAAATCTCTTCCCTTAATGTTTGTGTTACAAAAAACTGCGTTTAGAATACCCTCAAGTTCTCGGATATTTCCACGCACTTCTTTTGCAATATATTCAATCGTCTCATTTCCTATCATAAATTGCTGTTGAGCCACCTTTTCTCGAATTATTGAGATACGAGAGTCCATATCTGGTTCTGGGATCTCTGCGGTGAGTCCAGCACTAAATCGTCCCTTAAGGCGATCCTCAAGCCCTTGCAAAGTTTGTGGATGTTTATCAGATGAGAAAATAATCTGCTTGTTATTATCAAAGAGATAATTAAAGAGGTGAAAAAGCTCTTCCTGTGTTCTTTCTTTATCTGCGATAAATTGTACGTCATCCATTATAAGAACGTCGTATTGGCGGTATTTATCCTTAAATTGATTGGCGCGACCTGCACGAACTGCGTTGTAGTAGTCAACAGCAAACTGCTCGGATGTGCAGTACAGCACTTTCTTATTTGGGTATACTTTCTTGAACTGATTACCAATTGCCTGCACGAGGTGTGTTTTTCCATGCCCTGTAGAGCCGTATACGAAGAGAGGGTTGTATGCAAGTGCTGGGTTTTGTAGTACTGCGAGCGCAGCAGCGTGTGCAAGTTGGTTGAATGGACCTACAACAAACGTGTCGAATGTATACCGCGGATTCAAGTTGTCTCGTTTATCAACATATAACTGATCAATCCCGAGTGAGCCGTTTGTACTCTGGGCTGGTTTTTCTGGGTTCAGTTTTTTCATCGCGGTGACTTTTGCGACTGTGTACTCCACGTTACGCACACTGTGGTCAACTTCCCGGAGTGTCTTTAAGATAATGGTGTGGTATTTCTCCGCGATCCAATCGCGCGCCATTCGATTTGGGGTACCTACGTAAATAATCCCCTCATCTCTACGTACAATACCAGTATCTTTAAACCATGTTTTGTAGTTTGCTTCTGATATTGAGCGCTCGACTGTTGCAAGTACGGTATCCCATAGGCTTTTTTGTTCTCCAGTCATGCGAAAATGATTATCGGGTAAGTAGGTGCATTATACAGACGAGAATGGTTCCCGCATCTCTCCCCTACGTGGGGATTGAGTGTATAACATGTGGATATCCTAAGTTAAGCCATATCCGTTGATTTTTTATACATTCCATGCCATAGTACCGCCATGAAACGAACGTACCAGCCAAAAAAGCGCAAACGAGCGCGAACACACGGCTTTCTCAAGCGAACAAAAACAGCTTCAGGAAAGCGCGTCTTGAAGGCCCGACGCCGCAAGGGGCGAGCGAAGCTCTCAGCGTAAGTGAATGCTTAAGAAACAAAACCGCCTCAGAAGGCTTGATGTTGAAAAAACGTTTAAGAACGGCTCTTTTTTCCGTGGAAAGGCCTGCATAATACGTGCCCTCCCTTCCCCAATCACTCGTGCAGCGATAGCAGTTCCCAAAAAGGTCGCAAAAACTGCTGTAGTAAGAAATAAGCTCCGAAGATATATATATACTCTGTGCGAAAGAAATCCCAAATTTCCGCTCTTGCAAAAAGACATAGTTTTTGCAGTAACAGGAACTGACACTGCGACGATACAGAATGATATTGATTCGTATTTTGAACAGTTGACGAAGTAAAGAGTCAGCGTATGATGCAGCGATGTATTCACTATTCATACAAGCAGTTTATATCCCGATATATTCCGCCCTCGTCTTTGTAATTGATTTAGTTCCTGGCGGTGACGTTGGTATAGCATTGGTAATTGTTACGATTGTTGTACGCTCCCTGCTGCTCCCTCTCGCGCTTAAAACAAGTCGTGCTCAGAAGGTGCTCCGTGAGATACAGCCAAAACTCGACGAGATTAAGAAAAAATATACTGATCAAAGAGAGATGGCTGAGAAAACGATGGCTTTGTATCGAGAAAATAATGTCAGCCCGTTTTCCGCAATTCTTATACCACTGGTTCAAATACCAGTGATTATTGGGCTCTATGTCGTGTTTGCAAATGGCGGGCTCCCAACCATTACTCCTGAGTACCTGTATTCATTCGTTCCAATACCTGAAGCAGTTAACATGCACTTTCTCGGGATCATAGACATGGCTTCAAAGAGCCTTATTCTTGCAATTGTAGCGGGTATTACACAATACATATACGCACAAGCAATGCCGAAGCCTCAAGAGCAGGCAGAACCATCATTTGCCGGAGACTTCGCAAAAGGTATGCATGTACAAATAACATACGTACTCCCTTTTATAATAGGCTTTGTTGCCTATTCAATCTCGGCCGCAGTAGCTCTTTACCTCATCGTTGGAAATGTGTTCTCGTTCTGCTCTGAGTTGTACACTCGCCGCTCTGTGAAGTAGTATTAGTCTACCATGAACGAAGTACGTACTATTGTATCTGACATACTAAAAACATTCGGAGTCGAAGCTCAGTTTGAGGAGCGTTCGTTTGCGGAGCAGCCGGTGCTTGCGATTACAGTTGCAGATGGGCAACTACTTATCGGTTCACAAGGTGACCGTCTCCGTGCGCTCAACACCCTTGTTCGTATGATTGCTGAAAAAAGAGGTGTAACTGAAAGGTTTACTGTAGATATAAATAACTATCAACACGATGCTGTAGTGCAGTTACAAAATACTGCTAAAACACTTGCTGAGCGCGCTCGCACACTAAAATATGATGTTGAGTTAAACCCAATGCGCCCATTCGAGCGCATGATTGTACATGCGGCGCTCTCCACAGAGCCTCACATCAAAACAGAGTCAATTGGCGAAGGTAGAGATCGCCGTATTGTAATCAAATACATAGAAGCACCAGCTGCTTAAGGGCAACCATTTGGGTCAGTGCAGGTGGTGCCGCCACCGGTAGTACCACCACCTCGTTGTGTCTGCGGGAGCTGCTCAAGGTTCACATTTAAGTTGAGCAAATCTGGGTTGATTTGATTAAATATAACGTATGTAGAGAGTAGCATAATGAGCCCAAGGAGTGCGTTCTGCATTCTATCTTTTGACTCACCCATCTGGACGGCACCTGACTCCGTCATCATGTACACTATTCCACCGTACACAAATTGCGCCACGGCAACAACAGCACCTATTGAGATGGTCATTTTAAATGCGGCATTCACAAAGGCGCCAAGGTTGTCATATGATTCATAGATTGATACACCACCAATCAATAGCGAATCACCAAGAAGTCCCTTAAAGCCCGCTGCTTGGGCTGCCTGGTGAGCTATGAAGCTTATGTCATTCAATAAATCCATATTATTCAAGAGATAGTCCCCACAGTGTAGCAGTTGTTTTATCAATGAATAGTAGTAGTTTTCCGTCAGCTGAATAGTATGCTGCTGTCACGTCGAGACCATCAGGGCTTCCCTTCACTGTTTCAATCACAACACTCTCTTCGCCGGTGCGAGGATTAATTTTTACAATGGTATCAGCATATATACGTGCACCCTGCATCCACATATCTGGGTATGACAACCCAATGGTATCAACAGGAATTCCACAGTATAAGTATTCCTGTGTAGACCACGTACATTTTTCTGGGAACACTGCTCGCTTCAGTCGTACTGGCTTACCATTCTTTTGGTAGATAAAGGATGTGTAACCTTCAGAAGAGCTCAGTGTCTTCAGAATGAATGCAGCAGTACCACTCTCGAGGCTTGTTATGCCAGGCTCGTCACCAAAGACTTTTTCCAAAGTGTTTTTTGTAAGTGATACTCTGTACACATAACCAGGCATTCCAAGTGATGGGCGCTGATTCACCAGTATGTGTGTAGTGCCCTCCCCGCTCCATGCGATGTTCCATCCATGAAGTGGTGATTTCCATACTCGCTTTGTCCGCTCACCCTTGAGGTTTGTTGTCGCCACACTCAGAGTACCATCCTCCTGTATTGTTGAAAAAAGAATAGTCTCCCCACGCACCAGCATCGATTGAATGTTTACTGGAAGATATGATCCGATAGTGCTTGCCTGCTCACCTTCCTTTTTCTCACTAAGCTCAGAAACAGGAGTGCTGAGGGTTAGTATAGAGTCATCGGTATCAAGGTGCTGGAGGACAACATGGGTGCCTTTCTCGGTAAAGAATGCTTTCTGTACCCCAAGAATAGTGCTATTTGTAACTCGCTCTACTTTCAAAGTAGCAACAGGTATGTCTATGATATTACCGCGTTGACGTTCTGCGAGGCGAATAATTTGCTCTTTCTTTTCATTTTCAAACATCGTAAAGCCTGCCACTGGCCCCTCATACAGTTTATACAGCTGCACTCCTTTTTTTATGGCAGGGTTTTTTGTTGTGTCAGTTCCGTTTACTGGAGGCTCTCCAGTTGGGTTCTGTCCCGTGTCGCTACCCCCTGTTTTTGTCGCGTCCGTGCTTTGCTCATCGGTGTTGTTTTCTACAGTCTCCCCATCAGTTCCTGTCTTCTCTTTCAGTGTTTTTTCGGTAATTTCATCGTTGTTAAAAACCCCTAAGTCAGAACCACCAGCACCAGGTACTACCAATGGGTCAAATGTTTTAGTCCGTGAGCCTTCAACTGAACGCTTCGTTAAGTATGCATACCACACTGCAAGCGCAGTAGCCGCAAGGAGGATTATCAAGGCAAGTGATGCGTATAGTGTGTTCTTGTTGTTCATATACCAAAGAGTGATGATTCGGTTGTCGTACCGATGCGTGTTTTGATTGTTGCGTCTTGCAGTAGCTTGCTTCCATGATTTACATCAACTGTGACAATGCCTGCAGGCAGGCGAGGTGTGTATGTTGCTCTCCCTTGTGGCTCTACAGCAACCTCTCCGGTCGCACTCTTCCAATCGAACCGTACCTTGGAAAGGTTCGTGCCATCTATGTGGTACGGAATCAGCCGAAGTGTTGTGACACCATCAAGTCCTTTCATGAATCCAACAACTGTATTTGTCCAGAGTCCAACAAGTGTTTTTTGCTGGTACATACGCAAAACTATCGGAGTTGGGCGTATGCGAATACCATTTCCACCGACGTATTCATTATTTAGATTTTTTACTTCAACACTGATGAGTGTGTCATCTCCAAAAGCTGGCATCTGTATTTGCACTGTTTGTTTACCAAAGCCTGACTGTTTCCCAAGCAGTGTTCCGTTCTGGTACCATGAATATATGAGCGTATCGCTCGAGCCTAGGTTAGTGTGAGGAACGGCTGAAACAGTCACTCGTCCACCAGCAGCAACGAGCGCACGGCCACTGTAAAAAGGAGGTGTATATGAAGCTCCTTCCCAGAGTAAGTCAACATCTGAGGGTTGCAGTAGCTGTGAAAGCTTCATTTCCGTACCATCTCTTTCAACGACAGTTACGTCGAGTGTGCTTGTCGTGCGCTCCGTAAGGGTAATTTCTGTTTCAGTAACACCAATTCCCTGGCTCAACACAACACCATTCAGTTTCCATACAACAAGTGCGGTAGATATATCAATCGCCGGACTTTTGAGTTCTGCGGCGATGCGAGTGTTGAGCTGTAATAGCGGCGGATTGAATGTAACACTAAGAGTTTTTTCTACCTGAGCATATGCAGGACTACTTACCCCCATCAAGACTGCTATGAAAAGTATTGCGTACAATGCGCGCATCTGTCTATTGTAGCAGGTTTTTAGATTCGCGTAGCCGTGGATGTCAAAAACACATTCCCCACACTTTCTGCGTTGTGTTACTTCAATATGGCATCATCTCCCGATGCTGATTCTGCAGCCTCCAGGTCTTTTTTCGCTTTTCTGATAGCCAAGATTTGAGATGGGTCTGAGGTTATTATTTGGTCTTCAGTGTAGGAAGCGATAACTTTAATTGCAACGTGCTTCAAGCCGGCGAAGAAGATCCCCTCCCCCACATCTGATTCAAGGAGAAGATATTTCTCTTCATCTGAAAGCTTGAAGGTTTCTTGCACAAGGTCAATCGATGTTGGTGACTGTCGCAGCAAAATTTGAATTGAAGAGTTGGTGAGCATCGCTTTACCATAGGGTGATTGCAAAAAGTCACCAACGTCTTGAGTAATTGTCGCTAGTCCAAGATAATATTTACGGCCACGTTTTGCGATTCCATACAAGAATGAAGCCGTATCTTCAGACTTCATCATCCACCAAGCCTCATCAATCACAAGGAGTCGTTTTCTGAGCTCTTTTCTGACCATGTTCCATATGTGGTGCGTCACAATATACATCGCGACCGGCTTAAGCTCGTCTTCCATGTCTCGGATTGAGAACACAACCAACCGCTTGTTCATATCAACGTTTGTTGGTTTGTTGATGAACCCAGACCAAGTTCCGTGAGTGTACTTAGAAAGTCTCTGCACAAGTGACTCAGAGCCTTCCATGCCGGAGAGTACGAGCTCAAAGTCTGACAGAAGCGGCGGCTCGATGTTGGCAAAGTCTGACTGTTCATTGATATCCTTAAGGGCGTACGTTTCTGTGATTGCCTTATCGATAATCGCGTCTTCTTCAGGGGTTAACCCACCCAACATGATGCGAAAGAGTCCAACAAGTGTGATGATGTTTGAACGGAGCACGTCGGCCGGGTTCTCGTCTTCTCGCGGCACTGGAAGATCAAAAGGATTGATGTGGTTTTCGGACGAGAGTGTGATGTTAAAGTAACGTCCACCAGTAGTTTCAGCCAAGTACTCATATTCACGTTCAGGGTCAATGACAATAACGTCCGCGTCAAACATCAATGAACGAAGAATCTCTAACTTCGTAAAGTATGATTTACCAGATCCCGACTTGGCAAAGAGTACCGAGTTATAGTTTTCGAGAGAAAATCTATCAAAAAGCACAAGAGATGAGTTGTGTCTATTGATACCGTAGAGGATACCCCTGTCAGACGTAAGGTCGAACGATATAAATGGAAACGTAGAAGAGAGTGGCTCAGAATTGAGCTTCGAGTGAACAGCAAGTTGGTCATCAGCAATCGGCATCACACTCTTAAATCCTTGTTCTTGTTGGAACAGTGTTGGCTTTATGTATACCAGTCGCGCCTCGAGAATTGAGCGTACTTCAGTCTCAGCCTTGTCGAGCTCTTCTTCAGTTTGCCCGTATATGGTGATATACAACCCAACCTCAAACATTTTTTCCTGTGCTTGCTGGAGTCGGTCACGGAGATACTCAAGATCAGAATAGGCTGTATCAAGCTGCGGGTCACGCACGAGCCCCTTCTCCTCTCTAATTTGTATCTGACTTTCTACCTCCGCAACTCTTTTTTGGAATTGACGAAGGATTGCAGTAGTGTCGACTGGGTGAATATGCATTGCAGCATCAAACATCTTGTCGAGGTTGATGATAGGCGCAAACCAACCAGTTGTAAGGAAGCGCGGGTATGAAATGACAAAAAATGTTCGTGCTATCTTATCTCCAATGTTGAGTTGTTTCGGGGTAATCTGAAGAGCAGATGGTGCAAGGATATCTTGCAGTTCGAGTACGCCTCGTGCGTAAATTTCCTGAGGGAGTACCGGCACAACAGGTCGCTCTGCTGTTTCATTGCCCTTCGAGAAAAGTGAAAAAAGACCCATAGTATTATTGGTTATTTGCGCCCTTCATTGGGTTGTCCTGCTCGCCTGGATTAAAGATGCGATAGAGAAGCTCGATGACCTCTTCCGTGCCAAGTTGTACAGAGCGGATACCGGTGCGGACAAGTCCTTGTTGTACAATTGATATTCGCTGCTCTATCTGTGAAATGTTTTCTTCGAAAGCGCTTTTCCCTCCTTCCACTTTCTCACTCGCACGTTGAGATTTTCCAAATGGTAAGGGTATTTTTGATAGTGGGCCACTTTCAAGTGCTGCATTTGGTGGCAAATATGGCACCACAACAAAGAAGTGTTTTGTCATAATATTTGCCGCCTCTGTAAAGCTTCTGATGAAGTTGATGTACTCTCGTATTTGAATACGCATGAGTTCATCAAGAGTATTTTTCTGCGCTTCTTCGAGTGTCATGAGGTATGGGCGAATATCGAGTTTACGAGATTGTATGAAAATTTGGATATGGAAGTCGAGCGAGTTGAGGAGGTTTTGAAATTGCATCAAGAATGCGTTCTGCTCGTCATCAGACTTCAAAGCAAAGTTGAGTGATGAACACATAAGTACTGCTTTCATGCTGCCATCATTCATGATGATAACCCCATCACGAACTTCCTTAACTGGAACAAAGTCTTGTGAAGGTGTTGCGTTTCGTGCGTCTACTACCATAGCTTATCGTCTTAGTTTTGTTACTCCTTTCCCTGCGTCATCCACATACTCATTGATATCAAGCGACCATGATATGTCCTTCAATTTACTATCTGAAAGTGAGGGGAGTTCCGAATTCTTTTTTGCAGCCATATCGTCTTTTTTCTCAGATTCCTTCACTTTATCTACGTGCTTCCACAAAAACAGTTTACCACGAATTGAGTAGTAAAATGCACTTTCAAGTACAACCAAGAATGGTCGGTCATTGATTTTATAAAAAGCAAGGGCGAGCGAAAAGCCCATGACAGGGAGCATCGCAACGAGCGCAATCTTTTGCGGGAGCAGTGAGTACACAAAGTAGGAAAGACCAGCGCCACCAACAATAAAAATGAATTGTTTGAACGTGAATGGTCCAAAAATTTTATCTTCCACCTCGATGAATTGTGGAACAGAGAATTGCATATGCTCAGTATATCAGGTGAGGGTCATATTGCGTCTACTGTATACACAGAGCTTACAGTGCCGCTTCTCGGTACGGATCGTTCTGTATCGTGGTTCTCTGCGCCTCAGAATCGCCAGCTGTGTTTAGTGGTTTGTTTTGTGCAGTATCTGCTTGGCCATTGAGTCTCCGTTTGATTATGTCAGTGAGTGCCTTTGTTGAACTTTCAGCAGCAGCTCCTGCTGGGGTTGCTACACCCATCTCGTCCATTACTTTCTGTTGTTCGATGGGTACCACTGGAACTTTTCTGCCCGCCTTTTCTGCTGCTATGGTGTCCTGAAGTTGTTTGTGTATCGGTTCAAAGATAATCTCAACAGCAGCGTTGTTGATCTGTACCGCTTCTTCTCTGCTGAGCCCTACGTGCTGCACTATGTTGTCGGGCAAATCTTCCGGTGCAGTGATACCAAATAGCGCATACGTAATTTCATTCTCAAGAAGTGTCCATTTATCAAGATGGATTTTATGTTTTTCTGCGAGTGTGCGCATTTTCTGTTCGAGCTCAGATGATAGTATTGCACGCTGCACAACTGCGGGCAGTGCGTTAAATGCATCTATAAGGATTTGCTGGGTAGTTGATTCCATAGTTTTAAATTTTAGTGCGCTGCGTGGTCATCAGCTTTTGCAGCAGGTGCTGCTGGTGCAGCAGGTGCTGCTGGTGCTGCTGGGATGTTCTGTGCAAGTGTCTGGCCAAGTTGTGCTGTTCGCTGACTTTCACGCTGCATTCTCGCAATTTCTTGTGGAGATAGCGCCGCTCGAGCCATTCCGGCCTTCATCGCATCATCAGATAATTTTAGTTTATTATCCGTAACAAATTGCTTAAATGCTGACACAGAAGCTGTTTTTGCCTGCTCTCTTTCTGTTGCAAGTCGAATTTCGCGCGCCTGCTTCTTATTTTTTTCAACGTCAATCTGAATTTCTCGGTGCTCCTTTTCTTTCTGCTCTCTTTTCGCAGATGCCTCAGAAAGCTCGTCTCTGATGCGTTTGATATTTGCGTTCGCCTGTCTCATAGTAGCATCTGCGTCAGCGAGACTCTTTTCAACAGCTTTTTGCTTTACACCACCAGGATCAGAATTTGGGTTTTTCTGCATCTCAGCTTTGTATTCTTCAAGGGCTTTTGCAGCCGCTGCGTGGTTTTCGGTTGCCTGGGTAACAAGAGTCTCAGCCTTAGATACTTCTGTAGTCTTTGCCTGCACTGTCTCTTTAAGCCCATCTATTGCTTGCTTAAGCTCAGTAGATTTGACCTCTTTTGCGTTATGTTCCTCGAGAAATGCCGCACCTTCTTTCTTTTGCTTCTCAGCAACTTGTGCTTTTTGGAAGTCAGCCATACGCTCTCCCGTAGCTTTGTCTGTAGCACGCTTCGTGTCGATTGTTTTTTTAAGTGTTTCCTTTCCAGCTTTTCCAGTTTGGATACCAAGCTTTTGCAAGGCTTTCATAACAGCCGCGTCTCGGAAGTCACCACTAGTGTTGAGACGAGATTTGTATTTCTCAAGTTTTTCTCGTGCTTTCTCTTTCGACTCCGGTGTGTCATGAGGGCCATCGTGTGCCGCTTCAAGATTTTTCAGTTGTCGCTCAGCAAATGCAAGTCTACCTTTTCGCACACTGGCGGCTGCGCTGCCAAATGCTGCACCGGTTACCATCCCAAAGCCTCCTGAGAGCTTTGATTTAACATCCGTTCCAAACATTTGGTTGCCTTTTTTTGCAAGCATGTCAGCAACTTTTACAGCAACAACAAAGAGTGTAACCATCACTGCATAGCGACCAAGTGCCCCGCCTGCATTTGTGATTGTCGGGTCAAATATACCTTCGACGCGCAGCCCAGGCGCAGGGCTTTTTGCAATGGCGTCCATAATCTGAATCACCGTCCAGAGCATAAGGAGGAGTAGTGGAGCAAAAAAAGCGTTTGCGAGTAGCGACGTCCTCCATTCGTTAAAATATTTTGAGAATGATGGGATGATGAGTGCAGCAGTTGCAAGCGAAGATGTTACCATGACGAGAATAAGCATTACAGCACGGACTGTAAGTAGCCATGCACAATAGAAGAATACAAACGCAGAAATCAAAAATATAATTGCGATACCAATCGATGTAACAAGAAGTAGCCCCGGGCTACCTGGTCGCTCAGATTTTAATTTATCAACCAACTTACTCCAATCATTCAATTCCGTTATACCGAAGGCAGTTGATATTCTTTGTGATATGTTCGCTTGTCCTGAAGTAATGCCCGTTGCATCGGTTATTGCTGAACCCCCTACCCCAGCTATCCCTCGGTAGAACTGATAGGCAACAAAGTTTGAAACATCAATCACTGCCATTGAGAAGAAGAGACTGAAGTTCATGAAGAGTGCCACGAGAATCGCACGCACAGCATGCTGCTTTATGCTGTACTCATGGTTATTAAGGATTATATTTATTGCGATAAATATAAAGAAGCCTATGAGTACAATCTGCGACAAATCGCGAAATACTACCCAGATCCTTTGTATTGCCTCTATAACACCCCAAAACTGAAGTGTTCCAGTAAAGTTTGCCGCAAACGCCCAAATAGTATAGTCAAAAAGTACACCTGCAAGTGCTAGAAACGTTGCTGCGAGTGTGATAAGTGCTGCCCCTATCCATGCTGCAACAGTCTCAATACCACTTTTTATCCAACTCCCACCTCCGTACCAAGCAGCAATAGAGCCGAGAACTAGCCCACCTAAAATAAGCGGTGGCGCAGCCTCAGCTTTTTCTACGCTGATTGCTAGCGGGCTTGAGAGGGATGTCGTATCAATTGTGACTGAAAGTGGCGCGAGCATGACGCATAGCGATATCACAACCGAAATAGCTCGTCTCCACATACCCACAGTATATATGAAAAAACTACTTTATCTTAGGCTCAAGAAAGTGAATGTGTATTGCCAGCTACAGCTTTAAATCTTGCCACTTTTCTGCCTTGCACCAGCTCGCAGTCCATGAATTTTGTGTTCGCTCGACAAGGTTCTGCAATATGTCCTTCAATTGGCTTTGTTTATCGCGTGCATTCGATACATGTGATGAATTGTGGAGCTTGCCTGCGTTAACAAGTTTTTCAAGCTGACCAATTACAAACTGTGCTGTTGCGGGGCTGCTGTCATTTTTCAACATATTCTCGAGTCCCTTGAGTACAGAAAGGGCACTATCCGATGACTTGAGGTTTTCTGCGAATACTCTGCGAATCGGCTCTATGTCGTCCTTTATCACCTTGATTGAACGCTCGTTGGTCTTAAGCAAGGTAACGCTCTTTGTTACACCGCTTAGCTTAGCCGTTATCTTATATCGCTTTTTTGGACTCGCCTCGGTGCTGCCGGGGTCATCAGAAATATCCACAGTCACATCTGCAGTACATGATCCCATGTTGCCATCACCGGAGCAGACCTCATCCTCCACTTGTTTTTTCAAATCTTTCTTCGCCTGGTCAAGCATGTCGTCAAAGCACTTGTCCTCTCTTTGGACTAGAGTTGCCATTGTCGTATCAATAAGAGAAAGAGTAGTTTTAATTACTGCATTGTAGTCACCTTCAGTTTGGAGAGCTTTTTGCAGGGCATCTTTACCGACATTTGTCGTCTCTCCTCGTGCGCGACCAAAGGCATCATCGACTGCACGGTCAAGGTATGAAGCGCCACTAGCGTTGTTTGTAGTTGATTGTAAGCCGCCAAACCCAGAGAGTACTTCAGTTTGGAGGTTAGTGATGAATGAGCCAAGGAGTTCGTCGATACTATCTGCCTGTTCAGTTTGGCGATGTCCAGTCTGCACCAAGAAGCTTGTCATATCGGCTATCACCTTTCCTGGGGTAACGATCTGACAGTCTTCCTCGTATCGGCCATTACCGACGGGCACTTGCTTACATTCACGGTCAGAAAGGAAACCATTGCCCCAATCAAGCTCCTTTGCGAGCCTTCGTTGCTCCTCATCGATTGTCACTGTCGCTGTATCACGCAGATTCATAAAAGCAGAGAGTTCATTGTTCCCTTCTTCAAATGACGATATAAAATTTCCCCACCCACTGTTTTCAAGGTCACCTCTCATCAGTGATGTATATTGCTGCTCAGTACCATTAAAACTACACGCATATGCAAGTTCTGGTTTTCTGGTTTTATTTACATAGTCTTGCACCAAATTTCGCTTCACACGTTCTCGGTACGGCGCACACATTTTTTGCAGTGATTCATGTTCCATGAATTTCTCCATAACTTCATCACGGAGTTGGGCTTGAAGCGCGCGCGGGTTCTGTGCATACTTTGCCTGGCCTTGTCTCCCTTCGTTTATTTGGCGAAGCGCTGCACGGGTGATTCCTGAAACTATGGCTTCACGCTGACGTATATTGAGTCCATCAAGTACACAAAACTTGTTGACTAAAATGAATGTATTGAGTGCAATTGCCTCTTCAGAGACTGGGACAAATGTTCCCTGTGCGTGCTGCATTCCCACTGGACCCACTTCGCCAATACCCTTACATCCATAGATGCCGTTGCGTACAAACTCATATGCGCTGGAGGTATTTCCTTCAGAATCTTTTACATTCAAGTTTTTCAAATCATTTTGGTACTCCTTCAAAAAGTTTTCTATATCCTCGCTCGATTTTGTTTTTGTTTGACCATATGCAAATACACCCATAAACATGATTATGATTCCTAGAATCGACGCGATGTATCTGTGTCTTCTCATAAATTAAATAGTGTCAATATCATTAACTGCAAAATAGACACGAAGTGCCTCTTGTGCCATTTTAAGCTGTCGTTCAGCTTTTCCAAAATGTCCAAGTGCGCGGTAGCTGCCGATAATATCGTCGTACCCCTTGCTCATTCCCTCGAGTGCTGCACTTGTGTACATGAGGCCATTTATGAAATTGACATGATTTTCAACTGCATCGGTCGGCGTTTCAACATCAAGTAGCTTTTTTGCAACTACGACATATATTTTTGAGGCTTTGTTTAAGGCATCGAAGTCTTTTGGCTCATTTTTATCAACAGCACGAGCATATGTTTGCAGTTCATACTCAGGAATTTCCTTCAGCGGCTCAAGTGCTTTCTGAACTTGTGCACGATATGTGAGTATGTGTTGTTTGGTTGAGTTAGTTTGACTGGCTATCTCTGCTGCTGTGTGTTGTGTGTACTTAAGCTCGCTCAGTGTTTTGATTGTGCTTTTGATGATAGCTTCCTTCTCTTTCTGCGTTACTTCACCGCTATTTGCTTGTTCCTGAAGGACATATGCCCCCACAAGTCTGTCAGCGGTTATTTCTGTAGTTGTTGTGCCAGCGGGGACGTTTCCATTTACTGCTTCAATAAAGCCTTTTTGGCGCTCCTTCTTCATTTCCTCAATCTCTGCTTTATCGTCAACTCCGTCGCCATCCGTATCTTTTTCCGATACGCTAGTCCCGTATAAGATTTCTTGCCAGTCCGGAGCTCCATCATTGTCAGCATCACCAGAGTCAGTTGGTGCAGGTTGCATATTTTTTGCCACTTCTGTTTGCGCCGCGACATCTTTCTTTTGAAAGTATGCAAAGATGCTACTCATGCTGATGACGGTGACTCCAGCTATAAGCGCGAGGACTACTTTTTGATGTTCTGACGCAAAGTGCATGGAGATAGTATAGCAGCCAATGCGCATTTCTTCGCACAATAATGTGAGTAATTCTAGATGTGCCTACTGCCCAGTAACTGGTGGAGTAAATATCCCGCCCGGTTCATTTTCAGAAAATACAACGCCCTGGTCTTTAAACAAAAGAGCAAAAGTAATGAAGCTTGTTGCAAAGCCCTCTACGTTTGTATTGTAGGTGAGCATATTTTCATATGTACTCGAGTCGTCCGTCGAACGTTTCAAGACGCGTAAACCATCAGCAACACCTCTATACCCCGCGCTCAATGCATTTTTCTCCACTGAAAACACGTCAGGTCCATCAATCGCGTCAATATTTTTAGCAAGAATGTCGTAATCACTCGCAAGCTCATCTATATATGCTTTTCCTTCTGAGTCACGTGTCTGTGTAAACGCTCCAAGTTTGTCCGCTTGTTTGCTGTGAGCTAGTGTCAGCATCTGAATTTTCGTGCCTACAGCATTGCCAAATGCTCGGATTGCTTTCTTCGTCGCATCCTCCTCCTTGGGGGTATCCCAGGGGGTGAGCGTAATCTTTGTATTTGATTTCCACATTTCACCAACGTTTACATACTCCGGTGTCGCAGTTGTCGTTTTTCCTGGCTGTTTTTTCGGAGTTTTTTCGTCTTCAGGCACTGTCTTAGGCTTGTATTTTTCTGCCACTCCTTTGTCTTTTATAATTCCGTTCTCCCATGTATCACCAAATGCTTCCCTCTCAGATAATGAGCTGTCTTCGGGTCTCCATGGTGTGTATTCACTTGTCGGAGTGTTTCCACCTACAATACCTCCGTCTTCGAATGTAAGTTCAGTATTCTTCTGTTCACTGAATTGCAATACTGCATATACAGTGACCACTAGTATGGATGTCGCTGCTATACCTAAGTATCCAACCCATGTTCTCATAGTGGATAGTATATCTGACAATTATCTATGCATGGTACACTATATTGATGAAGCAGTGCATATCTCGCCTTCTCGTTACTCTGTGCGTAGTCTCTACTTGCGTGACGGCAATGCCGCAGAAAACTGAGGCAGTTGTCTACTTTGGCGGGTCAATCGGTAGAATTATTTTTTGCATTAACAACGTTGTGTATGCAAACCTCGGAGCACCTCGTGGCGGTCCCTACCTCTGGTCACCAAAAGTAACAAAGACATACCAATTTGGTCCACCGCGACGTTCTGGTCAGTGGCTCCTTGGTGCTGCGGGGCCAACATATTTCTGCATTGAATCAGTGCTTCCACTCATTGTGCATCCCGGACTCCTCATTCTATTTATGGGCAGTAGCCAGTAATGAAAAGGCGCGAAGGCGCTTTCATACTAGACATTGAGTCGGAGCGTTATACGAACTTTGTGAGCGTAGTGAGGCGGGATTGCGACCGAGACGTTCGCGGGCGAATGCCAGTACTTTTCTATTTTCTCTTGAGTATCTGTGCAATACGAACCCACTGTTCACAAGAAACATCTTCGCCGCGAATTGTATCAGTGAGGTCGCATGATTGTAGTGCGCTATCTATAGATGTTTGCGTGTATAGAGCTCGCAGGTTTCCTTTTAGTTGTTTTCTACGTGCAGCAAACCCAGCCTTTACTGCTGTAAAAAAATCTAATTCATCAAGTTCTTGAAATGCATTTTTGTGTATTGATCCAATATGTAGTATTGCTGAATCTACTGAAGGGGGTGGACTAAATGCACCAGCAGGAACGGTATCTATATATTGAGGTGTTCCGTATACTTTCACAGATAAAGAAAGAATACTTTCCTTTGGATCTCTCGCAATACGCTCTGCAACTTCTCGCTGCACAAGGAGTGTCATGCTGAGTGGCTGTGGTTCAATTGTAAGAAATTGTCTGATGATTTCACCGGTAATGTAGTATGGAATATTTGCAATAACTTTGTATCGCTCACCAGCGCACAACGCCTCAAGCGTATCAGAGTCAAGTGCCCGAACATCGCCTGTAATCAGCACTAAACGTCCAGAACTAATCTCTGCACTGAAGCGCTCCGTTAGTACTGCTACCATATCCGCATCTTTTTCTATTGCAAGAACTCGAGCGCCTGTTGCAAGTAGTGGAGCAGTGAGTGCACCTCTTCCTGGGCCAATCTCGAGAACTGTGTCTTTTGTGTTTAACGAACCTGCAGTAACGATTTGTTTCAGTGCTTTTTCTGAAGTAAGGAAATGCTGCCCAAGACTTTTCTTTGCGTATACCATACTTATAGTATGTACCACTGAGCAAGTACATCCAAATACATTCCCAAATCTCTGGGCTTAGAAATCGATAAGGTCCATAGGCCCTCGCTCTCTTGAGCCAGAGCTGCGCTCGTCACTATAGATATGCTCCTCTGGGATATCGGATATAAATTCAGAAGGAACAGTTACATGAGTTTGTCCATAGATGGTACGCATCATCGCATAAGATAGGTGGAGAACCTTTCTCGCGCGTGTTATTGCAACATACATGAGTCTCCGCTCCTCTTCCTCGTCCCTATGCTCGTCACCGTGGTCGCTCGGAAACACTCCCTGCTCAAGCCCCACCAAAAAAACATGTTCAAACTCAAGTCCTTTTGCGGCATGTATGGTCATCAATTTTACAGTTGACTGCGTTGCTTCAAGGGAGTCTTGATCTGCGGCGAGCGCAGCGTCATCGAGAAAATGCATAATTCCTTCGGGGAGTGACTCGTTGTCATATTTTGTTGCGAGTGTAACCAATTCGCGCATGTTCTGTATGCGCTCTTCTCCATCCGTATCTTTCTTATAGTGCATATCAAGACCACTTTCTTGAATTACAAAAGTAATCACATCAGAGGGTTTAAGTGTTGTGCACGCATGTCTGATACGACCAAGCAATGATTCAAATCCTTCAACTTTCATGCGTAGTGCGGGAGTGAGTGATGCATGATCAGCCATCAACACTTTTGCGAGAGTTGTTTTTCCGATACCCCTCGGTGGTGTACTCGCTGCACGAGAATAGTCTCCTGGCGCAATTGTGTTTTGTGCTGCACGCACATACGAGATAACATCCTTTACTTCTTGTCGTTCAAAAAATCTTGTCCCAAGCACTTGATACGGAACGTCATGTCGCAAGCATGCGTCTTCAAGAGCGCGTGATAAAAAGTTCGCACGGTACAGTACTGCAATCTCAGATGCTGCTGTCCCTTCTTCAATTAATGTGCGCATTGATTCTGCAACGTAGCGCGCTTCATCGTCCCCTGTGTATGACTGGTGCAGTGTTATGTGCGCACCTTCAACATTTTTAGTAAATAATTGTTTTTCTTTTCGTTTTGCGTTTTTTGCAATTACTGCATTTGCAGCGTCGAGGATGCGTTGTGTTGAACGGTAGTTTTCTTCAAGGACTATAACAGTTGTGTTCGGGAATTCTTTTTCAAATGACAGCAAATTTTCAAGCTGCGCCCCGCGCCATGAATAGATAAGCTGATCTGTATCGCCCACCGCACAGATGTTATTACCAGGCCCAGTCAGCAATTGCGCAATTTGGAATTGTATTGCATTTGTATCTTGGTACTCATCAATATGTATGTAGCGCCATCTGCGGTGCAGAATCTCGCGCACTTCAGGATGTGTGAGTAACAAGTGTGCGGTTTTGGAAAGTAAATCATCAAAATCGAGCGCGTGCTCTTTTGAAAGTTTTAGGTCATAGAGTCTCATGACTGCGCCTGCGAGTGTTTTCCATGGGTTGTGTGGATCGCGAACAAGGTGTTCATACGAGTGACCGTCACCTTTTGTGCGTGAAATGATACTCAATATCTGCCGGGGCTCGTATGTTTTTGGATCATATCCAAGCTCAATGATTATTTCCTTTACCGCCCGCATACTCTCTGTTCGGTCATAGATTGTGAAGTGTCGGTGCAAACCAATAACATGTGAAAACTCTCTGAGTAGTGATACTCCCAATGAGTGAAAAGTCGACATAAACGGTCGTGTCATACCTGTTGCGAGCGCATCTACTGGGCGGTTGATGCTTGGGTCTTTTGCCAGTAGGTCCAGCACTCGTTCGCGCATCTCTTTTGCGGCTTTATTGGTAAACGTAATAGCAAGTATTTCATCTGGGGCGACCCCAGTGCGTATAAGTTGGACAATCCGTTCAGTGATTGTTCGTGTTTTGCCTGTCCCCGCCCCAGCAATAATAAGGAGTGGACCATCTACATGTGTGACTGCGAGTTTCTGTGCATCGTTGAGTCCGTGAAGCATCGCGGTACTGTACCACGCACCGCTCCCCCAAGGAATAAATCACTGGGGAACTCCACAGGGTATCTCATGTATGATATAATGAGAAAATGTCAAAACACAATCCTCATGAGCAAATCGCATTGCTTATTCGCGAGTTGCGACAAAAAAAAGGTTTAACCCAAAAAGAGTTTGCTGATAAGCTCAATACAAGTCAAAGCGCAGTCGCGCGCATCGAAAAAGGTGAGCAAAATTTATCTACAGCGCAGATTGTGAAAATTAGTGATGTTTTGAATCATAAGATACTCTCCATCTCAAGAAGTACTGACTTTCGTATTGAGGGGGGGCACCAGCTCAAAGGTTCTGTGGCTACTAATACCTCAAAAAATGGTGCGCTCGGGCTACTCGCTGCATCACTGCTCAACAAGGGCACAACAATCCTTCATGGAATCCCTCGGATTGAAGAAGTTGCGCGCATGCTTGAAGTCCTCAAGAGTATCGGGGTTACGATAGAGCATCATGGTGAGCAGACAATCAAAATCATTCCGCCAAAAAAGTTTGCTCTCGAGTCAATTCTTGCCGAGTCTGCTAAACGCATGCGCTCAGTACTCATGCTTATCGGGCCCTTACTGCATCATGAGAAGAAGTTCGGTCTCCCACATGCAGGGGGGTGCAATATGGGAGAAAGAACAATCTCTGCGCACGAACATGGGCTGCAAGCGCTCGGGGTTACGATAGAGACCGCTGCGCATGAGTACGTCATAAGCCATAAAAAGCTTGCCCCCGCTGAAATTATTATGTATGAAGCTAGTGACACCGCTGCAATTAATGTGTTACTTGCGGCAGCTCTCATACCCGGAACAACGGTCATTAAGTATGCGCCACCAAACTATCAAGTGCAGGACGTATGCTTTTTCCTTGAACGCGCTGGTGTACGCATTGAGGGCATAGGTACAACCACGCTTACTGTGCACGGGGTATCCGAGATTGACGCTCACCTTGAGCACTATAATAGTGAAGACCCAATTGAATCCATGATGTTTATCGCGGCGGCCGCAACTACTCATTCGACGCTCACCATCACCCGTGCTCCAATCGACTTTCTTGAGACTGAGCTATTGAAGCTTCAGTATATGGGCTTACAGACAACACTAGGTGCACCATACCTATCAAAAAACGGTAGAACTAAGCTTGTTGATATTACAGTACATCCATCACACCTCGTGGCTTCTCCTGTAAAGATTCACCCGCTTCCATACCCAGGCTTAAATATAGACAATCTCCCTTTCTTTGTGCCCATTGCCTCTCAGGCTGAAGGGACGACACTTATTCATGACTGGACGTGGGAAAATAGAGCTATATATTTCACTGAATTAAACCGATTGGGTGCGGACGTAAAGCTTGCCGACCCACACCGAGTATTCGTAACAGGACCAACCCCCCTCCGAGCTGCCCAGGTGGTTGCCCCCCCAGCACTTCGCCCCGCGATGATAGTTCTGATTGCCATGCTTGCCGCAAAAGGGACCTCAGTACTCCGAAATGTGTACTCGATTGAGCGCGGTTATGAACGCATCGCCGAGCGTCTCTCGGAGATAGGGGCAAAAGTTGACACATTGACGGATATATAGTCGTGCATTTTTTCAGCAAAAACAAAAATGGCTTATAATAAAGCCATTTTTAGTAAAAAAAGTTGACAAATTGTTTTTTTATGTTTTTTGGTTGACAGTGTACCCTATCCACAGTACTCTTCCACACGCCCACTAATTGACCCTAAAGCAGGATACAATTGCGGGACGCGGGACCATTCCCGATAGAACCACCGAACGACACCCTGACAGAACGAGAGTTTACCCCTTAACACATACGTATAGAAACGAATAAAGTACATGGTAACGCTCAGCGGATACGCCGAAACGCGCTTATCCGATCGACTTGCATATCACTATTGTGTTTTGTAGTCGCAGCGCTTCCCCAACGCTCAGATGCTGCGATACTCAGTAAGATTTTGAGTGTTTTTAATGACGAGCCTATTGTGTATGAATCAGGTGAGGAGTATACATCTCAAACCATCCCACTCCCTAAATCTAATAGAAATATTGACCCAAGTGGTGTCGGCGGAGGAGATATAACAGTCATGGGCTCAGCCCTTGTCTCGGATATGGGGCCTGCAGGTATCATCACTGACCTCACTGAGGGTACAAAGAACGGTGAAATTACCGTATATGTCGTACAAAAAGGTGATACTATCGAAGGAATTGCGAAGCAGTTCAATGTCTCTAAAAATACAATTCGTTGGGCAAACGACCTGAAGAGTAATACTATAAAAATAGGTCAAAAGCTCGTCATTCTCCCAGTCTCTGGTATACGTTATACAGTTAAACGAGGAGGTACTGTTCGAGATATCGTTAAGAAGTACGGTGGAGATATCGAAGAAGTTGCTTCATATAACGGAGTTGATGCTGATGAGGAGCTTGCGGCAGGCACTGAGGTTATCGTTCCACACGGTGAAATACCTGATGAACCAAAGAAATCAATAGCACGCAAGCCCGGAAAAGTTGTCGGTAAGGATGCACCTCGATACGCTGGCTTCTACACTCACCCTCTTGCGGGTCTCGGTGTCCGTACGCAAGGTCTTCATGGATATAATGCTGTAGATATCGGTGTGCCCGTTGGAACCCCAGTTGTTGCTGCGGCGGGAGGTGAAGTAATTCTTTCAAAGCCGCTTGCGTGGAATGGAGGCTATGGGTCATATATTGCGGTCAGACACAGCAATGGAACACAGACGCTCTATGCGCACCTCTCTCAAACATCAGTCCGTGTAGGCGACACTGTAGAACAGGGTGATCTGCTCGGCTACTCAGGAAACTCAGGGAAATCATCAGGTCCGCATCTGCACTTTGAGGTTCGTGGAGCGCAAAACCCATTCTAAGTTTGCAGTTGAGCTCGGTACTGCAATGCTTCAAGTATGTGGGCATCGGTAATTTTGCTGCTCCCCTCTAAGTCTGCAATTGTGCGAGATACGCGCATAACTCGGTGTATTCCTCTCGGAGAAAGGTGGAGCCGGTCAGCAGCCTTTTTTAAAATACTTTTCTGATGCTCAGTAAGAGCTATGTGATTACTAAGCGTACGAGCACTCAGTTCACTATTTAAGAAAAACGTTTCTTGAGCATATCGCTGTTTCTGCAGTGCGCGTGCATGTTGTACATGTGTTCGAGCTTGTTCAGTCTCAATGCTCTCGTTTCGTCTGGTATCCATGAGAGCATCATGCGAAACAGGAAGAACTTCCACCCACATATCGATTCTATCCATAATTGGACCAGAGATTTTTCTTTGGTACTTTTGGATTGCATGTGCGCTACAGGTGCACCGAGGTCCTTCTCCGTGTCCACATGGGCAAGGGTTGAGTGCTGCAACTAAAATGAAGCGCGAAGGAAAGCGAACTGAGCCACGAGCGCGAGAAATCGTTACAAGCCCATCCTCAAGTGGCTGCCGCAATGAATTTATTACTTTCGGCTCAAATTCGGCAAACTCGTCAAGAAAAAGAACGCCCCGATGAGCGAGTGTTACCTCTCCTGGTTTTGGTATTGCACCACCACCGACGATTGAGACATACGAGCCGGTATGGTGAGGGGTCCGAAACGGTGGAGTGAGGTCGCCTGAGTCTCGGGCTATTCCCGCGACTGAGTGTATGCTATGAACTGCGATTGCTTCTTCATCAGTAAGATCAGGAAGTATTGATGCAAGTGCTCGTGCGAGCATCGTCTTCCCTGTTCCTGGAGGGCCAAAGAATGCGATATTATGCCCACCAGCAGCAGCAATCATGAGCCCGCGCTTTGCATGATGTTGCCCGAGTATCTCATCAAGTGTATTACCGGGCAGCACATCTTTCCTCTTGTTGCTTTTTTGTGTTGCTTTCTGTAAAACGGCCCCAGTTTGTATGTCTGAATCCTCTCGAGGTTTTGTATTTATGTGAGCTATGAGTTGCGCAAGTGACTCATATCCATAGACCGCAACTCCTGCAATACGAGCAGCCTCAGACACATTCTGCATGGGTACATATACCTCGTGTATCCCAGCTTCTTGAGCTGAACGTGTTATTGGTAGTGCACCGTGGATTGCCCGAGCTGAGCCATCAAGGCCAAGCTCTCCAACAAAAAGCCGACTGCTTGCATCAAACTCTATTTCCTCTGAAGCAAGTAGATACGAGAGTGCGATTGGTACATCAAATAGAGCTCCTTCTTTTTTGACCGATGCAGGTGCGAGTGAAATAACAACCTTTTTGTTTGAATGCTTGGGTGATGAAAAACCTGAGTTCTTGAGTGCGGCCCCGACTCTGTCGCGAGCCTCCTCAACGGCCTTATCCGGTAAGCCAACAATTGAAAACGCATGTATTCCATGCGTGTAATCAGCTTCTACAGTAATAATATGTGCATCAAGTAGGTTTGGCTGCGCACTGAGCACTTTACCAAAGTGACGTATCATACAATGAAGAGTATACCGTAGAGTTGTGTATCCTCATGACGACACTATGCACAGTCCATGCACGTCTCGGCGCTCAAATACACAGCAAGTCGCTCCTTTTCTATATCTGCTCCACAAATTGAGCAGATGCCATAGGTTCCTTTTGCCACACGCTCAAGAGCACGTTCAATAGACTTCATTTGTGTTACAAGCTCTATCGCCACTGCCTTGTTTGTTTCTTGCGCACTATCGAAATCACCCATCTCATTTAAATCTCCAGGTTCAGGATGTATATCAAGTGGTGCTCCTACAAAACCTGTGCCGTCATGTGCATGAAGATATCCAATGTCAGTCAGTTCAAGCTCGATACGTGCAAGCTCGCGCTGGAGTAATTCTTGGATACTTCCCTGTTGATGCTTCATAGTATTCTCAGTGTACCAGAATATATGCGCTTCACTATATTCCTGTACCTCTCATGTTACTCGTGCGTGCATGAAGTCTTGCCGCCGCCTCTTTCAATGTGTAAATATTATTTGTGATGACAATTACGTTTTTTTCGAGAACGGCGTATAAAACACGGACTTTTTTGTTTGGAGCACGCAAGACACGCGCGTCGATGTTGTCCACTGCCATATCCTCAAACTTCGCACTTCCAGCGTTTAAGGCCGTTGCGCCTCTGCTCGGGAAAAACGGAGTTATATCTTGAGCTAAAGTTGGTTCCCATGCGAGCATTCCAGCAAATGCAGTATCATATGAATCAGCAACTAAAAATATCACAGGCGTGTTTTCTTCTGTCGTGTGTACTGCAAACATGTATTCTTGATACAGTATTGTTGCAAGTTGTTTCGGGATACGTGGCTTCATTGTGTTCACGATATCTTGCAGTGTTGCATACCGTGTAAAATACTGTCCAGATGCCGCATCGTACGGTCTCAGTGTCATCTGGATGAGTGTAAATGAGCCTAGCGTAGCTGCAAGTTTTTCTCGCAACTGCGCAAGCCCACCTTTAAGCTCATATGGTTGTAAATCTGTTATGTCAAATTGCTGTTGATGTTCGTAGAAGACGATTGTGTTCTGACTTAAGAGTTGCTCACTTTCTACTTGCTCTTGCTCAGAGCGCTTCCCTTGAGCGTAAATCACAGCACCAATTGCAATTATACCGAGTATGAAGAACAGCGTGCTGAGTACATAGACACCCACGTTAGATTGTCTCTTGTTGAGATCAATCGGTCTGTTTATGGTCTGTGCATTTGCGCTGCGGTCATTTTCAAGTGCAACCGCCCGAATCATTGATACTTTTTTCTTCTTCACAAGGTCTTGAACATCGTATTTGAGCGTATGTATTACCGCTTCTTTTGGGACAGCGGACATGTTTTGCTCATGTTGCATCATTCCGGCAATCGGCGTACTTTCCACATTAAGGCCTCCCCCATCTTCTATCGTTTCTCGGTATGCTGCAGGCCCGGTACGTTGTACTTCAGTGGGTGTCTTCGTAGCAAGCTGAGAAGGGGGTGGTGGTTCTTCTGGTTTTTGCTGATTATTAAAAACATCCTTCAGTGCATCACTGAGTGATATTTTTGCCTCTGCGCTTTCGGTGATCGGCACGGGCACCTGAGCGGGTGCATTTTTTGCACTTTCAATATCCGCCTGCATGTTGTGGAGTACTCCATGCGGACGAGAACGTACGAGTGCCTCATCAGCAGCTTTTTGTTGCACTGGGTCAAGGCCAATACCTGTTGCCTGTCGAATTTCCTCTGCGAGGCGGAGTGCTCGTTCTGCTTCAGGTGAAGTATTATTTTGCTGTTGTTGGTCCGCCATGACTTTGTCGAGGTGCGGGCGCTACGCCTTTCTTCAGCGCAAACTCAGGGTCTGCAGCTTTGATTGAAAGTCGTATACGCTTGCGCTCGTCGATATCGATAATCATAACAGGAACTTTCTCACCGAGCGAAACTATTGTGGTCACTTTATCCACTCGAAATGGGGCAAGTTCAGAGACGTGCACCATCCCTTCTGTTTTACCAGAGAGTCTCACGAAGCATCCAAAGTCTTCAATACGAGTTACTTCTCCAACAAACTTATCTCCGACTGCATATTCACGAGTAAGACTTTCAATAGCTTCTCGTGCGCGTTGCGCCGAGCCATTAGTTCCAGTGATAAAGATAGTACCATCTTCTTCTATAGTAATATCTGAAACTTTAGTATCATCCTTTATACCGTTGATTGTCTTTCCTCCAGGACCAATAACAAGCCCAATTTGGTCAATCTTCACCTTCATTGTGAGAATTTCTGGTGCGCGTGGAGATATGTGTGCTCGTGGTGCTGCAATTGATGCTTGGATTGTATCGAGGATTTGCATGCGCGCATCTTTTGCCTGTCCAAATGCTTCTGACAATACTTTCACTGGAATGCCTTCAACTTTTACATCCATCTGTACGCCGGTCACACCGTCTCGAGTTCCCGCGACTTTGAAATCCATATCACCATGATGA
Organism: uncultured Candidatus Saccharibacteria bacterium; assembly: GCA_964398775.1. Lineage (GTDB taxonomy): Bacteria > Patescibacteriota > Minisyncoccia > Phycocordibacterales > UBA2100 > CAYNND01. The sequence continues at coordinate 69,259 of CAYNND010000003.1, forward strand.
TCTTCCGGTCCTTGTATATCCGTAAGTATTTTGTAGCGAGCAGCAGGGTTGTTCACAAACGGCTCTGACATAAGCCCCATAGCTATACCAGCCACTGGTTTTGTGATTGGGACACCAGCATCCATAAGCGCTAGTGTTGATGCGCAGACACTCGCCATTGATGTTGAGCCGTTTGATGCAACACATTCAGATACGATGCGAATTGTGTATGGAAACACTTCTTTCGCAGGAAGCACTGCTTTAAGAGATTTTTCTGCAAGCGCACCGTGACCAATCATGCGGCGGTTGAGGCCACCCACACGCCCTGACTCACCAACTGAATATGGTGGGAAATTGTAATGATGCATAAACCGCTTTTTCTCAGACCGAGTCTCCATTGTGTCTATAAGTTGCGCATCACCAGGTCCACCAAGTGTGAGCGCAGAAAGTACATGCGTTCCTCCTCGATAGAATATTCCAGTTCCGTGAATCAATTCAGATATGCCGCCAGCTTGAGCATAGAGCGGTCTGATTTCGGTCATACTCCGTCCATCTGCTCGTCTGTTCTTGTCGAGTGCATTTGTGTGGATGTACTCATCAACGCGGTGTTCGTACAAGTCGTCTGCGCGCTGTGAAGCAACGTCAGGAAGTTTTTCTGCAGCGAGCTTCATCCAGGTTTTTTTGAGAGCACCTATCTTCTTCTTTCCTTTATTTCCGTCGCGTTCGCTGAAAATTGCAACATCAAGCTGTGATTGTATTTCTGTGTTGAAAAGATCAACAAGTGCTTGTGGTACTTCTGGTTCTGCAGGGACAAATTTTACTTTTCCAATCTCTGCAATGATGCTTTTCTGCCACGCCTCAATTTTTTGATGTATGTCTGCCGCAAGGGTAAGGCCACGAGTTACTGTATCTTCACTGACCTCACTAGCAGCTACCTCAATCATATTAATGAGGCCATCCTTACCGCATGCAAGCAAGTCAAGAGTTATAACATCTTCTTTTCTATCTGCATACGTTGGATTCACGATGAATTCATCTGAACCTTTCTTCATACCAATTCGAACAGCACCAACCGGTCCGTTCCATGGAATTTCTGATGTGGTAAGTGCGAGTGACGCCCCAATAACTCCGAGTATGTCCGGGTCCTCTTCGCCGAGTGCGAGCACTGTGATAATTACCTGTATTTCACGGCGGAGTGTTTGGTTAAAGAGTGGCCGAATTGTTCTATCAACGATGCGACCACCAAGAATACCCTCATCTGATGGGCGCCCTTCGCGTCGAACGAATTGGCTCCCGAGAATTGCCCCTGCTGCGTAAAATCGCTCCTCGTATTCGACTGAAAGTGGGAAATATCCCATCCCCGCCTTCTCTTCGCCCATAACAGCTGTTGCAAGGACAGCTGAAGTACCGTAACGCACTATGACCGAACCATGTGCCTGATCCGCAAGATCAGTAAAATCAGCAGTGAGCGTCTTTCCACCGATTTCTATCGAGTATGATTTTTTTTGCATAAACATCACATTACACAGCGTTGCCGCCGCGCGTGATCTGCAAGTTTCAGTTGAGGTGCTCCTCTCCTGCTACTTGAAGACCACGTTACTAATACACACAATGTAGCCTTTTTTCAGTATTTTGCAATCAGCGCACCTCATGTAGACTGTAAGCATGCAAAAGCAAATCGTCTTTGTCCATGGCGGTGAAACATTTCCGACATATGAAGAGTACCTTTACTGGCTGGAAAATGAGTCAGTATTTGACCCCGAGCGCGCGGATAGACGAGCAAAGCGATGGCATCGGCAACTCGAAACACTTATACCTGGCTCTGTTGTCTTGCGTCCTCAAATGCCGAATGATTTGAATGCTCAGTACAGAGAGTGGGAGCTATACTTTCAAAAAGTTATACCACACCTGACAGATGGGGTTATTTGCATAGGACATTCACTTGGGGGGACGTTTTTTCTTAAGTATCTCGCAGCACATACGTTGCCCGTGCGGGCTCATTCGGTGCACCTAGTCGCCCCTAGTTTCGGTGTTCCTCGCACCACTTTTACTGTTGATGAAGATATTTCAAACATTACGCAACAAGCACCCTGCACAATTTATCATTCAAAGGATGATCCGGTTGTTCCGTATCGTGAAAGTGTGGACGGTGTCTTGCGCATACCCAATGCTCGTCTCATTAGTTGCGCGAACAGTGGGCACTTTCTTTCAGAGACTCTTCCAGAGCTTACTGAGACCTTGCTGGACTTGTAGTACAGGCGAATCGTTTCATGCACGCGAGAAACACAAGTGTGTTCATTGGTATGCACATAGCCAAATAGCTCATAGTGAGCATATTGTATTCTCGTAAGCCAAGTAGTGAAAGTACTGTTGCGATAATGTAGAAAAACCACATACTCATCGTTTCGCTTTCGGGCTCCTGCCATGTCTTGCGGAGTGTCGGGATATATCCAAAGAAATCGATAAGCGTAGCAGTCAGAACTGCGTATAAGGGACTTTCCATGAAAAACCAAATGAGAAGCACGGTGGCAGCACCCGCAAGCAGGATGGTATCAACTATATGAATGTTCTTAGTTCCATAGAATAGCGCAAGGCATGCAACACAACCAATTGTTGCAGCACCAAGTGACATACCAAGCGCAGTCCATCCACCATTGCCTACATAAACTCCCGCAGCAGCAATTCCTTGTGTGACGGTCCAAATCAGCCATGTATAGAGGTGTGGTTGTGTTTTTCCTCTGATAGTATGGATGATATACGGTATGGTGAAACCAATACCTATTACTGCGCCACTTGCAGCAGCCAAAAGTTTCACATCCATACTACTCTCCAGCATCCTCACGAGGTGCCCTGCTGTGTGTTCGTGAAAAGCCCTTTCCACGTGGCACATGCATCTTTCGATGGGCTATGAGGTACTGGGCGGGAGCGACATCCATATCGGTAAAATCATCCGCTGCTTCTATGAGTCGTGCCGATGTTGATCGCCCAAATGATATCACTTCGACTTGGCAGCCTTCATGCCTCTGGAGGTACTCAACAAGCGGTACGAAATCGCCATCACCTGTTGCAAGTATAACAGCGTCAAGTTTTGGAGCTGCTGAAATTGCATCAACCGCTAGTCCAACATCCCAGTCTGCTTTTTTTGCTCCGCCTGAAAATATTTGCAAATCTTTAGTACGAATCTCGATACCAACTTTTTCAAGCGCTTCAAAGAAAGCCTTTTCTTCACCACTTTCCGTGTTAACAACATACGCGCGAGCACGTATAAGTTGCCTCCCTGCTACAGCGTTCGATAGCACTGCGCCAAAGTTAATTTTCGTATGATACAAGTTGCGAGCTGTATGGTATAGGTTTTGCGTATCAATAAAAACAGCGACACGCTGGCTGCTATGTTTAATAACTGACATATAATATTTCGCAGCTTTATAAAAAATAAAATGAAAAGAGGGGTGCTGCTCCCCTCTTTTTAGTATACAGTAAGTTTTACTTCTTGAGGCCGAGCTTCTTCACAAGTGCGTTGTGCACTTTCTCATTCTCAGACTTGAGGTAGACCAAATGCTTTCTTCGATCAGCCACCATTTGCAAAAGACCGCGTCGTGAGTGAGCGTCCTTCTTGTTTTTCTTTAAGTGGGTTGTGAGAGCGTCGATTTTCTTTGAAAGAAGCGCAACCTGAGCCTCAGGTGAGCCTGTATCTGTATCATGTCGGCGCGCATCTTTTAGAGCAACCGTTTTCTGTCGTTTTGTTAGCATGAACGGAACTATAGCACATATTGACACAAAATGCAAGTGTGTTCTAGGTGTTACCTTGCAAGCCCTCCGGCGATTATGGCTCAATATATAGGCTATACTATGACTATGACTGCAATCCTAGACTGTAAATCAATGTTCCTAGAATACATTGAAATAGAGAAAGGAAGGTCTGTAAAGACTGTTGAGAATTACGACCGTTACTTAAGCCGTTTTTTTAAGGATGCATCCATTTCCCTGCCCGAAGACATTACTGAAACTGCTGTGCGAGAGTTCCGGCTCCGACTCAACCGCGAAAACCTGAAGCGTAGAACTCAGAACTACTACTTGATAGCTTTGCGAGCATTTTTAAAGTTTTTGCGTAAACGTCGCATAAAAACCTTGGAGCCAGAGCAAATTGAGCTTGCAAAAGTCCCCATGAGAGATATCGACCTTATTTCTGAAGATGAGCTTGTCCGTCTTCTCACAGCGCCTCAGGGTGATTCCCTCACCGCACTTCGTGATAGAGCAATGTTAAACCTCTTATTTTCAACAGGGCTGCGTGTTTCAGAGCTGTGTTCGTTAAACAGAGATGTCGATGTAAAACGCGGTGAATTTTCAATTCGCGGGAAAGGAGAAAAAGTTCGTGTCGTGTTTGTTTCCCCCGCTGCAGCGGAGATGGTTCGTGAGTACATTCACAAACGTGAAGATATGGACCATGCACTTTTCATACGTATTTTGCCGCACATTGACCATTCAAAAATGAAAGACCTACGTCTTACTCCACGCTCTGTAGAGCGCATTGTCAAAAAATACGCAATTTCAGCTGGCATCACTCGAAAAGTAACTCCCCACATCGTACGCCACTCATTCGCAACTGATTTGCTTCGCAATGGTGCTGATTTGCGAAGTGTGCAAGCGCTTCTAGGTCATGCTCATATTGGGACAACACAGGTGTATACACACGTCACCGACAAGCATCTCAAAGATGTGCACACTCGTTTTCACGGGAAACATGAGGATATGCCGCGCGAGTAATATAAAAGCGTTTCACTGAGGGTGGCATGGTAGAATTGTGGCATGAGGTTAGTTTCATGGAACGTAAATGGTATTCGTGCTGCGCATAGAAAGGGCGAACTAAAGCGCTGCATTAAAGAATTGAAGCCTGACATTCTCTGCCTCCAGGAAACCAAGGCAATGCAAGGACAGTGCGAGGTTGATTTGCCTGAGTACGAGGAGTATTGGAATTCTGCAGAGAAAAAAGGATATAGCGGAACAGCAATTTTTACTAAAAAAAAGCCCCTGAGCGTCCGTCTCGACTTCCCGCAGTCAATTCAGAAAAAGTATACTTTCGTCGATACATATGGGAATCTTCTCAAAGAAGGAAGACTCATCGTACTTGAGTTTCCAAAATGTTTTGTTGCTACAGTGTACACACCAAATGCAAAAGGTGATTTGAGTCGTCTCACTATTCGCACAAGGGTATGGGATGCGGCGTTTTTGGAGTACATGCTGCTGCTGCAAAAAGAAAAGCCAGTCCTTTTCTCAGGTGACTTAAATGTTGCTCACACTCCTCTTGATTTAACACATGCAAAGACAAACGAAGGAGAAGCAGGCTATACAAACGAGGAGCGTGAGAATTTTTCCCAGATATGTCAGTCAGGCTTTGTCGATACATTTAGATTGTTTACCGGAGAAGGTGGACATTACACATGGTGGAGTGCGTTTTCAAATGCTCGAGAAAGAAACGTAGGATGGCGCATCGACTACTGGCTAGTGTCTTCATCAGTACAAAATGCAGTGAAACATGCGGCAATACATCCCACTATATATGGCTCAGACCATTGCCCGGTGAGTATAGATATTGATAAACTGTTTTAGCGTTAAGACACGTGGTGCTTCTCGCGGAGTTTTAGTATTTCCGCTGCTTCGGCGCTATCTCTCTTTTCCCGCCCACTTCTCCCCCGCTCCTTTAGCTCATCGTCGCTCAGTAACTGGAGTGCGTGCGCGCTCTGCATGAGCGTTTCATGAGTATTGTGCGCTGGGTTATCGAGGACTTCCTCAAGGAGAGCATGTAAAATCCAACCGACACGGGGACCTGGTGTGCCAACTACACTGATAATGTCCTTCCCGTTTACCTTTAGCTGTGTCACAGAGATAGGGTCACGCAATGCCTCCTCTACCATTGAAATGTACTTTCGGAGACGAAATGGGTGCGCTTTCGGCCTGCCAGTACCTATTCTGTCGCAGACTCGAAGATTAAGTAGGTCCCAAATATGCTCAACTCCAACATTTGTTATGACACGGCGTACTGCAGAAAGGCTGATTTGGTCAGGGTCAGAGAAAAACATGTGCCATCGAACAAGGCGCTCAATGTTCTCGCTTTGCTGCTTCGGAAGACGTAAGTCTGAGCATATCTTGGTTGCCATGCGTGCCCCAATAACCTCATGACCATAGAATGTCCAATCCTTCTTGTCATCAGACCAGCGCCGAGATGCTGGCTTACCAATATCATGCAGCAACGCTGCAATGCGGAGTGTCTCGCTCCACTTATTGTCAGCTGCGCATTGCAGTGTCCGCAATAGATGCTCGAATACATCGAAACTGTGAGCTTGATTCTGCATGCACCCAATCCCATCAAGAAGCTCAGGGATGATGTACTTAAGCATTCCCAGTCGCTCAGAAACATAGAGTGCAGAAAGTGGTCTATCCGAGTTTATCATTTTTAAAAACTCATCGCGGATTCTTTCTTTTGAAATACTTTCAAGGAGGTGTGCATGCATTGAAATTGCCGACATGGTTTCAAGCTCGATTGCAAAATCAAGTTCAGCGGAGAGCCGTACCGCACGTAACATACGCAGCGCGTCTTCTGAAAAACGTTTCTCAGCGGTACCAACAGCCGTCAGTCGTTTCGCTGTAAGGTCTTCCCTGCCACCGAATAAATCAATGATTGAGCCGTCTTTTACCCTATAGGCAATTGCATTTACAGTGAAGTCTCTCCGGTGTAAATCATGCTCAATATTTGGGGCAAAAGAAACAGAATCCGGATGACGTGCATTTGAGTAGGTACTCTCAGTGCGGAAAGGTGTAACCTCAACTACCTTGAGTGAAGGTTCTGTACTCAGAGTGACTACCCCTACAGTGCCATAATCATTCTCATAAAAAGTTTCATCAAACAGCTTTTGAATTATATCTGGAGTAGCGCTTGTTGTAATATCCCAATCTTTTGGCGTCTTGCCGATGAGCAAGTCACGAACACAGCCCCCTACAAGAAATGCAGGAAAATTATGCTCTTCAAGTCTATCAGCTACCGCACGTACTTCTGCAGGTATTTTATCTCGAGAGACCATACTTGATATTCTACACTAGTATTTACTCACGAACGAAAACAGCGTATGATACTCCGCACAGCTCTCGTGGTGAAATGGATATCACAACGGTCTTCGGAACCGTTATTGGGGGTTCGAATCCCTCCGGGAGCACAAACGGGTAAAAAGATATTGCTCTTAACTCTGTTATCTGTATAATGCGCGCTATTGCGGATATAGTTTAGTGGTAGAACGAGTCCTTGCCAAGGATTAGATCGGGGTTCGATTCCCCGTATCCGCACAAAAGAAAGTAAATACATTAACCCAATCAGATGCTTGGGTAGAAATCCAAAATAATGAATATTGTTATTTGCGCAATGGTGTCAAATACTCAAAGTACAGTAATTAACATCTGTCAAAAAAAAGAACAAAAATACCGTTTAAAACAGCCGGACTTGTGGAAAACTATGTTAATATGTGGATTACTTTTATTTGCCAAAATACGTGTTTAAGCCATATAATCAACAAATGACGCATAAAAGAAAGGCAAATGTTTCACGTGAAACATTTCACGTGCAACACAAGACAAATGCAAAAATTGGCAAAATAGGGGAAGATATTTCTGTCAGATACCTTATTATGAAAGGTCATACAATCGAGTCAAGAAATTCAACTCGCATGCATCTGGAGCTTGATATAGTCACTACATTTCACGGGAAACGTTATTTGTTTGAAGTTAAGACTGTTGCACGTGAAAAGATTGATCAAACCGACATTTCACGTGAAATGTTTGCAGGTGCTTCAAGGTATTCAAGCAAGAAGCACGAGAATATTGCACGTGGGGCACATATTGTGCATGCCGATGTAGTTATGGTTCTCTGGGTCGGGCTTTCACTCCAAGATGGCAAGTCATATGTACACGAGTTCGACCCTCTTTTATAGGACATAAAGGACATGTCTTATAAATGTGGCTTTGGACCTTATGGTTGTGCACATTTTGCGGGGCGCCTATTGTAGTTTTCTTTTGTACTGGTATACTCCTCAGTCATCGGGGCATAGTATAGTGGTAGTATACATGGTTTGGGACCATGAGACCTCAGTTCGATTCTGAGTGCCCCGACTCGAAGTGATTCCACAAATCAGCTTAAATACTATATTTTTATAGGTATAGTGCTGTATACTCATAGTTGTATGAGTGCCAAAAATACTGGATGGCTTGAGAATTTTCTCGTAAAAAAACTGAAAGGTTTTTTGCCGTACGGAAATATGGTTGTTTCGATGATTGTTTCAATCATGGTTCTTGCGCTTGTTGCAACAGATGTACTCATTGATGCTGCAAAAATTCTTTTCTTTACATCACCGCTATGGCTAATGTATTTGGCCCCAGCCACTGTAACTCACTACTGGAATCACTACGTACGGCATCTTGCTATGGAGGATCCGTTTCGAAAGCCGGTACTCTATGAAATCTTGATACCTCGAGATATAAAAAAGTCTCCGAAAGCCATGGAAATTGTTTTGGACTCTCTCCATGCGAAATGGCATATCGGTAGTTCGTACCATAGACGATGGAGAGGTCATGTGCCACCGGTTTTCACATTCGAACTGTGCTCACATGAAGGGGAAATACATTTCTATACCTACGTGTGGGACTGGACCAAAGATAGAGTCGAGGCCGCGCTATACTCTCAGTTTCCTAACTTAAAGCTTGTACAGATACCGCCAGAGCAAGACTACGTACGGAGGTTTAAAGGTGTGCCACCACTGTGGGGTTGTAACTTTAAGCTCACGAAGGGTGATGCGTATCCACTCAAAACGTATCATGATTATGAGCTTGAGAAGGACCCGAAGCCGGAACATAAGTCTGACCCTATGCTTACCATCCTCGAGCAAATGGCAACCATGGAGAAGGGGGAGTACATGTGGTATCAGTTTATGTTGCAGGTTGAGTATCAACCAAACAAAAAAGGTGGCTGGTATGAACAGGTTCAAAAGGAGATTGAGGCAATTTATGCTCGTGCTACTCCTGAGTATCCAACCAGTGATGGAAAAATTATGGCCGGGTATCCACAGATTAAACCAATGGAGTACGAGCTCATTAAATCAATGGAGCGTTCACTTACAAAGCATGGGTTCAAGGTTGGTATTCGCGGCGTCTATATAAACACTGGTGGTATGTGGTTTAAGCACTCGCAGATGCTGTGGCGCATGTTTTTCCAGTATGCTTCAGATGGTGGCGAGTACTTCAATCGACTCACTCAGGACCCTGAATCTGGAACATCTGGGTTCGACTGGCCATGGGAAGACTTTATGGGTATTCGTCGTAATGCACGCGTGAAGAAACTGTGGGACGCGTACTGTTCACGTGGGTATTTTACACCACCGCATATATATGACCCAATTATTTTGACCGCTGAAGAGATCGCAACTCTGTACCATTTTCCTGGAGAAGAATCGCGCGTCATGGGAATCCACTTCCTTGAGTCGAAGCGCGGAGCAGCACCTGTTAATCTTCCAGAATAACTATGTCAGACTCACACGGACTATTTGATGGGATGTACGAGATAAAGCCACCAATGCATTTTTTGCCTGAGTGGTTTCATGGGTATGCACATAAAAAGTATCAACTTCTCAGGATACACAGTTTGATATTTATCGCCATCACATCAATATTAGTTCTCGTATTTGCGGCGCCAACAATTACAAAAGATGCTTTCATAATCTTTTTTTACACTGCCCCTGTATGGATTTTTTACAATGCAAAGGCGACAATCTGGTACTTCTGGATACATTACCGACGTCACATGTTTCTTGATGCGCCAGGTCAAAAGCCTGCAGTGTATGAAATTTTACTCCCCCGAGAGTTGGTGAAATCACCTCGAGCAATGGAGATTGTGTTTAATACAATGTATATCAAGCCAAGTTTGACTACGACCATTCAAACACACTGGAAAGGAAACATACGCCCGTGGTGGTCTTTTGAAATTGTTTGTGATGGAGGAGAGCTACACTTTTATGTATGGTGCTGGAAGCGATTTGCGGGGAGACTTCATGCTGCTTTGTATTCACAATATCCAGGTATTCAGATAGTCGAAGTAGAAGATTATGCAAAAAAAATTAAATATATACCGGGGAAGAATGTTGTTGCTGGTTCAAACTATGTATTAGGACATGACGGGGGAGATGCATATCCAATTCGAACTTACTTTGATCAAGAGTTAAATAAAGATGTAAAAGTTGAGTATAAAGTTGACCCATTCACGAGCTATCTCGAAGGTATGGCTGTTGTAAAAAAAGGAGAGATGTTGTGTGTGCAAATTATGTGCCAATTTTCTGAAGATGAGGGCTGGAAGAAGCGTGTAAAATCAGAGATTGAAAAAATATATGAATCACGAAAAGTCGAAGCACCTTCACTTGCCGATCCTGACCAAGCAGTAAAAATGTCTCTCGGTCTGCGCCCCATCCAGTTCGAGCTCATCAAGGCGATGGAGCGTAGCACACAGAAGCTTCACTTTGATGTCGGTATTCGTGGTATGTATATAGCTGATGCAGATAAATTTAGACGTCTTCCGTTTGATACGCTCAACAATCTTGTAAAATATTACGGCGCGTGGGGGAGTCCGTACTACAACTTCATTGTACCCGATGGGGAATCATGGCACGCAAACTTCGACTATCCATGGGAAGACTTGTTTAACTATCGACTCGAGCGCCTCCGTCGCAGACTTGTTGACGCGTATCAGCATCGCTCGATATTTAACCCGCCGTTTAAACAGTACACTTCAGTCATGACAAGTGAGCAACTTGCAACCATTTTCCACTTACCAGGTGATGAATTGCAGGCAGTTGGTTTGAAGCGCCTCGAGTCAAAGCAGGCAAACCCACCACAAAATCTACCGACGTAGTGTGTGTATCTCTACCTGTGCAGCGCACCATCTGAACAATTGCACAATCGCGCTTTTTCTCTGTTCACTATCCTGAGTTTCAGGTGCTGCGATAAGTGCAGGGCACATTGTGTGGGTTGTGTGAGGATGCAAGAAATCATTGTCGCGCTTTTTCCGTTTCATTTCCTGCAAGATGTGGGCGAGTCCTGTATCGTCAACAGCAAATACAAAGCCTTGCTCAGTGTCACCGGCGAGGATTACATGCTGGAGTATTGGTAAGTATACCGAACGGTCAGAAACTGTGGGGTCTTTGTGGAGCAGTGTGTCATTTACGACGTTGAATGCGTCGAGCCAAATCCTTGATATTTTTAAGACAAAATCTTCTGCTGCGTGAGTCAGCATTTTTCTCGTCTTACTATCTAGGGTTGTTGTACCTGCATGTTCTTTGTAGAGTCTTTCTATCTCACCGATAAGTGCCCATGAAAAAAGTGTACCAGTCATAAATCCAGCGCTAATCTGTCGAGCAGGATCACCACCATACTGTTTTCGGTGGAAATCAGAGGCGTGCATAAGGTCACGGAAGCGCATAAAAATACGTGCCTCACCCTGCGGTGAACCTTGAGTTGTTTCGAGTATCCCATCAAGTCTCCGCATGTATCTTTTAGTAATACTCTCTACGATTGTTGCATGTGTTTGATACGCAGCTATATATGGGGGCGTACTAAAGAGAGTATCGAGTTCACTACTTGTAGCTGGTCGCATATGTCCTGACTGTACATCGATACAAGGGAAGTCATGCGGGTGCGACTCGGTCCACCGATGTAGTGCTGGCCAAATTCTTTCAATACAGTATGCAGTCATCTTAGCTATTTCAAGATGTATTTTTGCCTGACTTTTTTCGTGGTTTGCAAAATGAATATCTTTTTCAGTACGCAGCTGTACAACACCAGGTGCAATTTTATGACTACTCACTTCGTCTTTGTACACCACGGTCTGTATGTACTCCATTACTGCATCAAAACCACCCTGTATCGCTCGCAACTCATCCGCTGTAAGGTGACCCATGCGCTCAACCATGTGTGTATTGTACGCCGACGCAGAAAGAGCGACAACACAGTTCCCCTCAGATGTAATTCACTGTATAGTTAACTCATGAAACACAAACCTAGTCAGCTGCTATTAGACCTGCTGCAGATTGAATCAGTTGAATCTAAGCCCGATAAGTTGCAGAAAGTAATCGATGTTGCTGCTGCGTATATTTCAAATCGAGGATTTACAGTCGAGCGATTTGTATCATCAGGAAAACCGAGCATGCTCGCATACTATGGTAAAAAACGTCCGAAACGATTCAAGGTTCTTTTTAACGGGCACCTGGATGTTGTGCCAGCAAAGAGCAGTCAGTTTGCCCCTGTCCTCAAAGGAGACAAACTGTATGCGAGAGGTGCGCATGACATGAAGGCGGGAGCGGTGGGGATGATTGAAGTTTTTTGTGAAAAAGCAGCAGCGCTCAAGTACCCTCTAGGGATACAACTAGTGACCGATGAGGAAATTGGTGGTTTCGATGGAACTGGGTATCAGCGGAGCAGAGGTGTTGATGCTGATTATTTTATTGCAGGTGAGTCAACCGGTTTTGCAGTGAATACTGATGCAAAAGGTATATGTTGGGTAAAGTTGCATGCAAAAGGAACGACAGCGCATGGCGCATATCCATGGAGAGGGGTGAATGCACTCCACACACTCACACAAGCTGTGGAGAAGATTATGAAGCAGTATCCAGTGCCTAAAAAAGAAGTGTGGAGAACTTGCGTAAACCTTGCGCGCATCGAGACGGACAATACTGCCTTTAATAAAATACCTGATGCCGCTACTGCACATCTTGACATTCGATACACAGCTGGAGATGTTCATTTTAAGAATGAAAAAACTGCAACCGCATTTTTACAGCGGCACATTGGGAAATCCGTCAGTATTGAGTATGTACATTGGGGCCCAGCGCATTATACTCCAGCCCACGCCGCACTTGTACTTGACCTAGTTGCTGCCCGAAAAGGGCACGCCAGAGCACAGAAACATGAGAAAAGTCATGGTGCAAGCGATGCAAGGTTTTACTCAGATGCACAGACTCAAGCAGTTTGTTTTGGCCCACACGGAGACGGACTCCACACAGACGTGGAGTGGGTGAGTATGGAGAGCGTTGCTACTTTTAAGGCTATATTGCGTGATTATTTGGATGCACGAGCATTATAGAGCCCTTGTGTAAGGCGCGGCGGCATGGTACGTCTATATATATGTCCATGACCGAAGCTGCATTTGAAGCTGTGTTTGATGAGCATGTAGACGCGTTATTTCGTCATGCATACTTCCGGGTGGGGTCTCGAGAGCGGGCGCGCGACATGACTCAAGATACATTTATACGTGCATGGGATGCACTGCAGAAAAAAGGCGAAACAATTCAGTTGTGGAAACCGTTCCTGTTTCGCATCTTGAACAATCTTATTGTCGACGAGTATCGCAGGAAGAAAACAGTTTCTCTTGATGAAATCGAGGAACATAGAGAGGAGGATGGTGGACTGGTACCGGACGAACTCATGATCGGTGGCTTGATGGATGAAGTTGAGCGTGCAGATGCGACGTTTAATGCAGAAATTCTTTCAAAGGCACTACAGTCACTTCCTGAGCATGACAGAAATTTAATCGTCTTTCGATTTATGGAACAAGAAAGTATTTCATCAATTTCAGAAAAATTATCAATCACGACTGACGCGGTATATGTACGTATCCACCGGGCACTGAAGCGTTTACAAGGAGCACTTTTAACATATGGCTATGAAGCATGAACATCCACTCAGGAAGCAATACACAGCGGTGCGTCTTACAGACGCCGAGCGTGCATCTATGCGTGCGGCAGTGCATGCGCATATTCATCCGTCTATACAAGGTTCGATCCGGTCTCCGTTTCGTTCTTTTATGTATGCGGCTACACGCCCCGTTGCTGCACTCCTCGTAGTCTCGTGTATCGGTGTAACTACCTCGGGCGTCACATATGCATCTCAGTCTGCACTTCCTGATGAAGCGCTCTACCCAGTGAAGATGTTTGCGGAACATGTCGAGACTCTCTTTGCTCAGACTTCTCATGCTCGCGTACAAACTGCCGGTGCGCACGCACTTCGACGTATCCAAGAGGCAACACGCATGCATCTTGAAAAAAGAATGACAGCTGAGCATGAGCAACAACTTTCCGAGTCAGTACGAGAAGAGTTGGTTCGAATTTCACATGTAGTCGCAACTCAGGACACTGATACATCTACTGCTCGTGAAAGTGCAGTAGTGCTGGCGAAAGTGGTTGGGTATACTAACGTTTTAAATCAAACAGTGTCAGACGAGCTTTCTGAGGCGCAGGAACTATCATTCGCAAAAGCGACAACTGGCGTCACTGCAGAGGCCGGACACTCATCCCCACTTGTTGATCAGATAGAATTTTTTGTTGATACTCATGAAGATGCGATTGCTGATGCAGTGAGCAATGACGCAGATATTGTTGCGGAACATTTTATTGGTGAGATTGGCGAAAACCTACTCGCTGAAACACCAGACCCTCTTGTTGAGGCAACGGTTGCTGCTGTAATTTCGTCTGAACGCATTATGGACATGTTCCCTTCAGAGAAAGGAGAGCGGGTACTGCATGCGCTCGCTGACATGGCAGAAGGTTCTGCATCAGTTGAAGCGTTCAATGCGCATGCCGCTGTAGACAGTGACCACTTGCAAAACATTTAAGAATTGTATATATACGTGCTAGTGCTCGGTGTTATGAGCATCGCGACTCCTAGAGTCGTATTTACTTACTTATTGTATTAGCGTATATCTATGGCACGCAGTGAAGAAGAAACACAAGACTTAGAAGGTGATGTTGAGGAGAAGGAGAGTGAGTCTTTGATAGGTGATGATGACGACCTCTTTGGGGATGATGCTGCAGCCCCTGAAGTTGAAGAGCTTGATAAAAATGGTCGCTACGCTGACGAGGATGAGACGGAGGAAGAAGAAGAGGATGATGACGGAGTTGACTTCGATGAGATGTAGTATTGTATTTTGCGGCGCATTTCTGGTATAGTGCCGCAACGCGGGATTAGTTTAGTGGTAAAACATCAGTTTTCCAAACTGAGGTTATCGGTTCGATTCCGATATCCCGCACAAAA
>CAYNND010000004.1:0-59301 GCA_964398775.1 uncultured Candidatus Saccharibacteria bacterium
ACAAGAGCACCAGCAAGCGATGCGCACGACTTGCACCGCAGCAGGACAACAGCAGGCACCGAGACTCAGTAGTATGTTCACTGGCCTCAAAAATTTGCAGGGTCGCGCACTTGAGCGTGCCTATCTTGAGCACATGATAGTGTATCGACAAGGGGAAGTAGAGATGGCGCGACTTATTGGGAGTAAGACTACATGGCCTGAGATGAGAACCTTTACCTCAAATATAATTATCTCTCACACTCGAGATATCAAGCTGATGAAAGAGTGGCTTGATTTGTGGTTTTAAAAACATTCTCCGCTTGAGTTGATGCGAAGCAGCAGCTGCTGTGTCCCTGTGTATCCTTGCATTGCAATTTTGCCATTCAGATTTACACTTGTAGCATATGAACCTCGCAACACGCATTTTGTCTGCAGCTGTACTTACTACTTTTTTAGGAGCCGCACTTGTATCCGCTCAAAGTGCAACAGAGCTACAAAAACAATTACAAGATGTCTTGCAGCAGATAAATGGTTTGCGTGGGCAACTGACAACAATGGATGGTCCAAAGAATACTGGCTCATGCGTAACGCTCGCACGCACACTTCGTAAAGGTTCACGAGGCGCTGATGTGCGCTCACTCCAGTCATTCCTTGCTGCAGACCCAAATGTGTACCCAGAGGGTGCTATAACAGGTACTTTTGGCCCAGCAACAGAGCGCGCAGTACAGCGATTTCAAGAGCGAAACGGCATCGTGGCCTATGGTGATCCATTCACGACTGGCTTTGGTGTTGTTGGTGCAAAGACACGCGCAGTTATAAATGCACAGTGTGGAGGCGGTGAGGATGGTACAGGAACACCAGTCAACCCGACAACCGCTGCAAACGTCGTGAGTTTCAACTTCACTCAGCCGGGGGGCAAGGCACCATTCAATGCATTCCTCAACTTCCAGCTGCTTGATGCTGCATGTGTCTCATACAACGTAGATTGGGGAGACAACACTGAGCCATCAAAGTATGAAGCATTCCAGAGTACTAATTGCGGCAATGGTATTACATCACGCTCATTGCAACACGAATTTAAAACAGCTGGTAACTACACGGTGACGCTTCGAGCTGCTAAAGGTCCTTCTACAAATATGCCGATTATCCTGAAGCGAACAGTCGTAGCAGAGAAGGGTGAGCCATATGTAACTATGGTAACTCCAGCTGCAGGTAGTGCGGTGCGCCTCGGAGAGTACACAAAAATTAAGTGGGACACTGGTAACTACCCATCAGACTCTGCGATAGCATTTTATATGGTTGGTCCTTCACAAACGTACAGCTTTGCAAAGCGTTCAATGCGTTCACAAGAGTTTGACTGGATAGTGGGTGATCGCGTTTGTGACGGAAACAGCTGTGAAGTGCAGATGCCTGCAGGACAATACAAGATTCGCGCAGTGATGTACACACCAGCAGATGGATGTATTGATTTCTGTGGTGCAGATGACACTCCTGCAAAGACAGTCATAACAAGTGAATCTGCATACTTCCAAGTCACTGGACTCGGCTCAACAGGCGGCACACCAATCACTATCTCAGGTGCTCGTGGTATTGCACCGTATACAGTTAACGTTCACGTCGAGCTTGCGCCAACATCTACCGCTTCAAACTTTGAAGTAGACTTTGGTGATGGTTCACAGAAGTACACTATCCACGTACCAGTTGGTGAGACACGCGCAACCGTTCGAGATGTTACTCACACGTACACAAAGACTGGTACATATTCTGTAGCGCTTCGCCCTGCAGGTGCGGTACAGAACATCGGTGTCGCGATGCTTGTCGTTGAAGCTCCAAAGTTCACTGTACTTCCAAAGGAGGGCGCCCTAGCACCAGCAACTGTCAAAGCAACGTTTGATGTCGATAACAGCTGCGTACCGCAAGGTTCAAGTGCTGCATCGCGCCGATACACTATCGATTGGGGAGATAACACTGAGACGCAGGTGCATGAAATCACTCCACAGCCATGTAGTAGTGTTGTTCCTGGTGCGCAATCTATCAGTCAGCAATCATTCTCACATCCATACCTCGAACCTGGCTCACGTACTGTACGCTTGAGTGTCAGTAACGGCACCATCTCATACAATGCTTCAAGCACTGTTAACCTCGGCGCGAATGACTTCACCGTCTCACCAAGCTTCTTCACTCAGGCACCATATAACACAAAGGCGAAGTTTAAGGTAGACCAGTCATGTTCTGCTTCAGGTGGGGCAACAGCAACATACACAGTTGATTGGGGAGATGGCTCAGCACCTTCAGTACACAGTGTGACACTTGGTGCATGTTCAAGTACATTCACTCCGACAGTCGCGGATGTTGAGTTGCCACACGTATACGCATCTGCAGTGGGAGATGTTGAAGCAACACTTACTATCCGACGCTCTGATGTACCAAATGGTTCAATCATCAAAAAGAAAGGAGTTGGTGTTCACTCAAGTACAACTTCGTTCCTCTGGAGAAGTATCCAATCACTCATAAACGGTGATGCAGAAGGTCTTACAGCAAACGCAAATGCCGCTGCGAGTTCCTTCTACCTCTGGGCAAGCGGAAGATAATTAGAACTTATCAAAAATAAAACCCCATGTGGGGTTTTATTTTTGTACGTTACTTTTTATTCAAAATGAAGCTCAGCGTCGCGCTGCTGCGCACGTGCTTTCAGGAGAGGATAGCGCGAAAGGCTTGGGTCGGCTGCGACCATACTCTTTGCCTCGGCTCGTGCTGCCTCAACCATTTTTATGTTCTGTATCGCCTCCATGCCAAGGTCGGTGATGCCCCATTGCTTACCGCCATAGAGCTGACCTGCACCTCGTAACTGGAGGTCATGTTCTGCGAGTTCAAAGCCATTTTTTGCAGTGGTGAGCGCTTTCATGCGTGCTTTTGTTGCGTCGCCTTTTGAGCCGCTCACGAGGTAACAGTAGGCTTGGTGTGTGCTGCGAATTACACGACCGCGAAGTTGGTGCAGCTGTGAGAGTCCGAAGCGCTCTGCACCCTCTATCATAATTACTGTCGCATTGGGGACGTTTACTCCGACCTCAACTACTGATGTAGCAACGAGGACATCTATCTGGTGTCGGGCAAATTGCTCCATCACAGCATCTTTGTCTTTCTGAGACAGCTTGCTATGCAGTGCTCCGAGTCGCCATGCTCGAAACGGTCCTTTTTTGAGCGAGACCATCGTTTCTTCTACTGATGCGGCTTGCAGGGCAAACTCTTCTGTTGGGTCTGGTGCATCGATACGCGGACAGATGACATACGCTTGTCGGCCACTTCGCAACTCCCGGTTCATCGCATCATAGACCGTAGTTTTTGCATCGGGAGTAATGACTTCAGTGATGATGGGTTTTCTTCCGGGAGGCATAGCATCAAGGAGGGTAAGGTCGAGGTCGCCATACATAGTGAGTGCGAGTGTGCGCGGGATAGGAGTTGCGGTCATCGAAAGCAAGTGCGGCGCTGCATGTTTTTTGGTGAGTGCCATACGCTGCCGTGTTCCAAAGCGGTGTTGCTCGTCGATGATAACGAGAGCAAGGTTGCGAAATGCAACCGTCTTTTGAATGAGTGAATGTGTACCTATCAAGATGTGCACATCACCATCTTGTGTCGATTTGAGTAATTGCGCACGAGAGAGTGGTGTCGATTTTGACGGGTCGACTTTCGAAGGAAAACGGAGAATAGTATTTGATGTGAGGAGACCTATCTTAATTGGAAGGTGTTTGAAGTACGTGACAAATGATTCGTACAATTGCCGTGCGAGCACTTCAGTCGGTGCCATATACGCTATCTGAGTAAACTGATGTGCTTTGCGCGAGTCACGCGACATGATAGCAGCGTAGCTGATTGTCGCAGCAACAGCTGTCTTTCCAGAGCCGACATCACCTTCGAGGAGTCGAGACATCGGCTCTGTCTTAGCCATATCAGACATTATCGTTTCAATCGCACGCTTTTGTGCATCGGTAAGTGGGAAAGGGAATCGGTCAGTAAATGCTTTGATGTCATCAAGTGAAAGCTTCACAGGGATTGCCCCTGCTTCTTTTCGCTCAGCACGTCGCACCTGCGCCATGAGTTGTACGGAGAGTACCTCTTCAAATGCAAACCGTTTGCGAGCTACAGTTGCGTCATTTTCTTTTTGGGGTGTATGAATATACAAGAGTGCGTCACTGAGTGTCGGTAAATGATACTTCTGTAACAGCTCAGCGGGGAGTGGGTCAGCAAGTCCTTCAAATAGCTCAGGTGCGAAGACTCGCTTGATGGCATGATGAAACCACAAACTCGTGATGCCTTTTGTTTCTGGATAGACGGGGGTCATACTCGGATCGGTCACCTCAGCCTGCTCCATGAGGAGTTGTGACTCGGCTGCGGGGAGTGAAGTCAGTGGTTCGGTCTTTGGATTTGCAACGTACTTTTTATCAGCAGTGCCAGCTATTTTCCCCGTCAGCTTCATGGGAGCATTGAGGGTCAGCATCTTTGCGATATATGGCTGGTGAAACCACATCGTCTTGATTCTGCCACTGCCATCTTCAAACGTTCCTTCAGCTACGGGCACTTTTCGCTTCCACGACTTTTTAATTTCAAGTTTTATAAATTGGCCATATAGGGTGACGTCACTCCCAACGGGCGCGTCGGTGATATATGTTCGCGTGCCACCTGCTTCATATCGAGTAGGGAAATGGTAGAGCAAGTCGTGCACTGTTATGATGCGCAGACGTTTCAGTGCACTCTTTTGTGCGGGTGTTAGCCTAAAATGCTCGGTGATGAGGTCGTGCGTATTCATGGAGTGAGTGTATGAAACGTAACTGCACGGGTCTCTGTATTGAGTATTGCGCAGCTTGCGGTGCCGAAGCGCGTTCCACAACATTCGCCCGGGTTGATTACCAGCGCAGTTCCAATCATTTCTGCGCGTTGTTTATGATCGTGCCCATGGATAAGTACATCATGTGCACTCACATCTTTAGTAAGCTGTGCTGCAACTACTGCAGGGTAGTGTGTCATGCATACCTTCAGACCTCCGATAGTTTCGGTCATGAGTTCGCCGTGATTGTGCACACGGGGGTGGAGTAGTAGTGCTGCTTGAAATATAAGGCGTGGAACGTCATTGTTACCCCAGATAGTATGTATCTCGCCCGTGAACGCGCAGAGTTCTGCATATATATGTGGCTCATGTGCATCTCCAGCAAAGAGCAGTACTTCACAGTGCTCCTCGTGTCCAATCTCAATAGCCTTTGCAAGTTTGTCCCACTGGTTGTGTACATCAGAGACGATGAGGACGTTCATGGGGTAAGTATACAGTGTTCTGAGTCAACAAAAAACAGCCCATTCGGGCTGCTTTTGTTTGATACCTGAGACCTTTAGACCGCTGCAGGAGGTACTGCTGCAGTTTTGTTGAGGTACTGTTTGATGTAGGCAACTGCTGCCATAGCGATTGCTCCGCCGATACCTGAAGTACCGATATCACCAGCAAGTGCATTGTTACCAAGAAGTCCTGTGACGAGTGTTGTCACGTCGACATTTCCTCCAGTGAGCATAGGGAGGATTTGTGTGATAATTCCACCGCCAACACCCGCAAGTGAGTTTCCGACAGTACCAAGACTTTTTTCCTTGAGTGCTGCGCCAGCGGCATTACCACCGGCAGCTCCAGTAACGACTGATACAAGTAATGATGCAATATCCATAAATATTTTTTATTGTATGTAAGTACCGTACGTATTATACATGCTTACCATTCACGAGCTTCACAAGGAGCGCCTCAAATTCAGTCCACTTTCCATCGCGAGCGAGTGCTGCCTGTTGTGGCCATGTCTCACAATCGTGCATTGCAAACTGTGATCCGGCTGTATCAAGTATTGCCTTCAAGCGTCCCGGCTGAGCGTCTGCCACTTGTGCAAATGAAGTGATACCTTCAGCGTTCAGAAGTTTTTCAATTGCAGGTCCGATACCCTCAATTTTCTTGAGGTCATCTTTTGTTGAAGCGGCAACTGGTGCAGCAACTGGCTTCGGTGCTGGTGCAACTGGTGCAGCTACTGCAGGGGCAACATGCGGTTTTGTTGCAGCAACAGCCTGTGGCGCAGCTTTTGCTTGTGGCTTTTTGTCTGCGCACTCACAGCAACAGTCAGAGCAGCATGAGCAGTACTTGCGAACAAAGTAACCAAAGAGGAATGCACCAACGAGCATGATAAGTATTTCAAGCAGTGCAGTCTCTCGTGACAATGGGTTCATAGATGAAAACATAAACGTAATTAATTACTGATAACTGATATAACTGCGCGGCGATTCAGCGCTTGGTTCTCTGCAGTTGTTGCAGGCGCAGCGAGTACATACTGTCCTCGACTAAACGTCTGAATTGCAGCAGGGGATGCACCGTATGTCACGAGCAACTCCTTTACCTTCTCTGCGCGCTCCTTACCAAGGCGAACAGTGTATGCATCATCACGGTGCACGTTTGTGTGACCAGTGACTGCAATGTGAGCGCTCGGGTGTGCCTGCATGTACGCAACGACAGCTCGAAGCTTTGGTTCAACGTCCTCAGTGAGTACGTTATCGTTGTTTACGCCAAAGTATACGATGAGTGGATCTTGAGTCAGTGATTCCCATGTTCCTTCAGGAGTGACTGGTAGCGGCATGCTTACCACCTGAGGCACCTTCGTTTGTGCAGAACAAACGCCTTTAATAGTACACATATACCAGTACGTACTGAGTGCACCCCAGAGGAATGCGGCTCCCAGTACCCATAGACACGGTTTATCTTTCAGCATGTTTACAAGTAAATGGCTAATGCGCAGTAGTTGCGCCATATAAGCTTAGCACCAAACATACTTGACTATTTTTGTATTTGTTTTGTTGCGTTTTTGGGAGATACCGGTAGAGTTGCCTGATGTTTACAGGAATCGTTGAGCAGAAAGCAACAGTGAAGCGAGTGGCACCAGATGGGCTTGGGCGTAAGGTCACTGTGTCTCGACCACAGGGGTGGAGTTTTAAAGTGGGCGACAGTGTTTCAGTGCAGGGAGTATGTTCGACTGTCATCAGTCAAAGAAAGGGCGAGTTTGTGGTTGCGTATATGAAGGAAACATTAACCAAAACGACATGCGCACACTTTAGTGCAGGTACAGTAGTAAACCTTGAGCGCTCGCTGCAGTATGGTGCTCGTGTGCACGGGCACCTTGTGCAGGGTCATGTCAGTAGCCTTGGAAACGTAACGCATGTTGAAGCAAAGAAGCACCAATGGAACATCACTGTACGTGTAGTCGCAGATGAGCGCCGCTTCCTTGTACCCAAAGGTTCCATAACTGTTGATGGAGTGAGTCTCACTATTGCGAAAAAAACAAAAGACGGATGCGTGGTCAGTATCATCCCACATACGGCCGCCGTTACGACACTTGGAGCTCTCAAGAAGGGTGACAAGGTCAATATTGAGACTGATTTTCTCCTCAGGGCATACCTCATGAAATCGTGATAGGATACTCCCACTATGAGACGCAACGAAGCAGTGCAAGCAAAGAAATTACAAGGTCTGACTAAAGTAAAGGTAGGAGTTGTCGTGTCTGACTATAACTACGATGTGACACACGGACTCCTCGCTGGGGCACTTGAAGTGCTTACCGAAGCTGGTGTGCAAAAAAAGCATATTACTCAAATGCATGTCCCTGGTGGTTTTGAAATTCCACTTGCTTGTCGACGATTGCTCGCGTCAAAAAAAGTTGACGTAATCATCGCGCTTGGGTGTGTCATAAAAGGGGAGACGAAACATGATGAGTATATTTCAATGTCAGTTGCGCACGCACTTCAGACACTCATGATTCAGTACGGTAAGCCTGTATCGTTTGGTGTACTTACCCCAAACACGCTCGAACAAGCACTTGAGCGCTCAAAACCAGGTGCCGGCAATAAAGGCAGGGAAGCTGCAACCGCAGGACTCTCAATGCTCTAGGTGCTATACTAGTGTAATGAAGCGAACACTCCATAGTCGTATCGCTATGCTTTTCATAGTAGTGCTTGCGGGAGCATATCTCCATTTCTTCGGCATGCTGTTTCTGACGACATCACACTGTGCACATGAGGCTTCAGAACACGCTGAGTGTATAGCAACCATGAGTGGCTTTTCGGTCCCTGATGCAGCGCCAGTACTCCCTCAGATGAGCGTACTCTTTTTTGTTTTTTCGATACTTGCTGCGCATCTGATATCTACAAAGAAACAAGCACAGTCGGATACACTCGTGCTGCCTCTTGTCGGACTCTTCCGGCGCGGCATTTTGAATCCAAAAGCACCGTAGCATTCTTCTACAGTTTCTTACAAGTAGTAACTAAAAAAACATGGACTATAAAATAGCTACATACGTACTCGGAGCGCTTCTTATTCTGTCTCTTGGATGGCACTACCCAGTGCTCCGACTCTTTGGTGGTGCAGCACCGATGCAGGGCGGCGCGGGCATGATGCAAGGTGGGATGCATATGATGGGGAATGGCTCAATGATGCGTGACGGCGAGATGATGGGCATGCAGGGTATGATGATGGATATGACTGCGCGCCTGAAAGGTAAGTCTGGGGCTGAGCTTGAGAAGACATTCCTTGAAGATATGATTGTGCATCATCAAGGTGCCGTCGATATGTCAAAGGAATTGCTGAAGGGTACAACTCGTCCTGAGCTAGTGCAGTTTGCAAACGATATCATTACTGCACAAAGCAGGGAGATAGAGATGCAGAAGCAATGGCTTACTGAATGGTTTGGCGAAAACCGATAGCACATCTATCACAAAAAAAGCACCCGATAGGGTGCTTTTTTGTTACCACCAGGTGTTTGAGTACTGTGGGTACCAGCCACTTTCGTCGTAGTTAAATGAATTGTTGTAGTTGTAGTCGTCGTACTGACCGCCATATGATGAGCCGTAGTAGTCATCGTATGAATTATTGTAGTTATAGTTGTCGTAGTAGTCGTTGTAGTCGTACTGTGTGTGTACTTTGCGGCGTGTGGTTGTTGGAGTATGTGAGTATTCCCACCAGTAATTCCAATCGTTTATATCGCTATAGTCGGAATTATAGTACTGGTAGTTGTAATTATAGTTGTATGGGTATGGGTTGTACGGAGGGTAATACGGAGTTGTCGGCGGGTAGTATGGAGTTACGGTATTTGTATAGACTGTTACTGTTGCTGTTGCCTGCGCAACGCGGCCAATAGTGTCACGAGCTGTGATTATGATTGTGTATGTGCCTGCGTTTGCATAGCTGTGAGTGAATGTAGTCTGCTGTGTCGTGTAGTTTTGGTATGCCTGCGCGTTTGCGTATGCATAGGTACCTTCATCGCCCCAGACGATAGAGTAGGAAAGTGTGCCCGTGCTACTGCCGACGTTGATATACCATGTACCAGTTTCGTTTGTGCGAAGTGTTGTCGGGCCTGTAAATGATTGTATAGAAGGAGCGCTGCCGTAGTATGGCTGTGGGTTGTATGGGTACGGGTTGTACGGTGTATATGGAGTATACGGAGTGTACGGGTAGTACGGTGTATATGGATTCTGGTTACAGACACCACTGCTCATATATGTCGCTCCATCTGCATTGAGCTGGCACATATTGCTATATGTGTTGCGAGTAATGCCTGCATTTGAATACTTTTGTCCGCAGACAGGGGCGTATTCCTGGGTACAGACAGGAGATGGGGCAATCATTGCGCCAGCATACGCAGGGACTGCAAGGCTTATAATAAGCGCTGTTTTGACAAATACACGTTTCATGGTGTAACCCTACACCGGAGTGCTTTTAGAGTCAAACGGTGGGCATCTGCGCCTTGTTTTCGCATTTTTTGCGATATGATGGCGCGATGGCAGTTGACAAGACATTTCTCGAGGTTAAAAAGGCAATTAGTAGTGCTGGAAACTTCACCGCAACGGTTGCCTACGGCATGCCAGCATTCAGGTACAAGACAAAAATCGTTGCGTGCTATATGGAATGTAAGGAGCACATCGGATTCTACCCATACAGCAGCAAGGTCACACCACTTTTTAAGAAAGAGCTCGTAAAATACATCGCAAGTAAGGGGGCTGTGCAATTTCCTAAGGGGAAGAAGGTTCCGGCGCTGCTCATCAAGAAGATGGTTCGTGCACGTATGAAGGAGATAGATGTACAACTCGCACAGAAACCAGTAAAGAAGAAAAAAGCATGACTCCTGTTCGCGTGTTTGATTACATACTCATGAATTCACTTATCGCAAACATCACGAACTTTTTCGTGTGGTTTGCGCTGACTTTCTGGGTGTTCCTTGAGACGCACTCAATACTAGCGACATCGCTCATCGCTGGAATATTTGCGATTATAAATGCAGTGACGGGGCTCTTTTTCGGTGCAATCGTAGACCACAACAAGAAAAAGATTGTCATGATGCTCTCAAGTGCAGCGTCACTTCTTTTGTATGCACTTGGATATATTATTTTCGTCATAGCTCCTACCGATGCATTTACAAACCCGAGCTCGCTGTATCTTTGGGCGCTCATCATCACGCTCATGCTCGGAAGTATCATTGGAAACATTCGTGCCATTTCGCTGACGACACTCGTGAGTATCATGTTTACGGATGAAGAGCGTCCGAAGGTTAATGGGCTCGTCGGGACAGTGCAGGGGGTGACGTTCATGTCTACGTCTATCTTGAGTGGGCTCTCGATTGCATACCTCGGGATGCAGCACTCTATCCTAGCGGCTGTGCTCGTGACCATGGTCGTTGTGGTGCATTTGGCGACACTTCGTTTTGGCGCGAAAGATATTGTCTATGCAAAAAGAAAGGAGGGGGTAGGTCATGTCGATATCAAGGGCACCCTTGCACTCTTGCGCGAAACACCTGGGATTATCGCGCTTATTTTGTTCACTTCATTCAACAACTTCTTGGGTGGAGTCTTCATGGCGCTCATGGATTCATACGCGCTTTCAAATATGTCCGTCGACAAGTGGGGAGTTGCACTGTCAATACTTTCTACAGGGTTCATCATCGGTGGTGTACTCATCAGTAAGTATGGGCTCGGTAAGAACCCAATACGCACACTCTTTCAGGCAAATGCAATCGCATGGACTGGTGCGATGCTCTTCACTGTTCCAAACATTACCGTCATATTTCTCGCGGGGATATTCCTCTGGATGATTATTGGGCCTGTTGC
The DNA here is from genome assembly GCA_964398775.1 of uncultured Candidatus Saccharibacteria bacterium. Taxonomy (GTDB): domain Bacteria; phylum Patescibacteriota; class Minisyncoccia; order Phycocordibacterales; family UBA2100; genus CAYNND01. The sequence goes on from CAYNND010000004.1 coordinate 11,143, forward strand.
AGAAGCGGCAGAGAGTACCATCTTACAGAAAGTCATACCGCTTGAACGACACGGGCGCACCATAGGCTTTGCGCAGACTATAGAGCAGATGGCATCACCGCTTACAGCACTCCTCATCGGACCACTTACTTACTTCGTCTTTATTCCTTTTATGACCACCGGGCTTGGGGCGGCAACTATCGGTCCTTGGTTCGGGACGGGAGAAGTACGGGCAATGGCGCTCGTCTTTACATTAACTGGATTCATCGGGCTCATCGCATCGTTTATCATGATGCGTTCACGCGCAGCGAAAAATATCACTCGCGAGTATCAAAGCTAATATGAAGTACGTTGCACTGCTTCGGGGTATCAATGTCGGTGGGAATAAAAAAGTCGAGATGAAAAAGCTTGCTGCAGTGTTCACTGAACTGGGCTATGCAGACGTGCGCACCTACATAAACAGCGGCAACGTTATCTTCTCGTCACCAAAAAAAGATTTTGCACGCATCGGGCCCGCGTTGAAACACACCTTTGGTTTTCCGATAGAAGTGATTGTCCGTGACGCCAAAAATATTGCTTCACTCGTGCAGAAGATTCCCAAAGAGTGGGGCAATGATACAAAGCAAAGAACCGATGTCATCTTCTTGTGGGAAGGGTATGACAGTAAGCGGTCACTCTCACTCATCAAGCAAAAACCGGTCGATACGCTCGTATACATCGACGGCGCAATCGTCTGGAATCTTGCACGGAAGAACGTCAACAAAAGTGGCATGCGCGACTTCATCGGCACAGACGTGTATAAACACATGACTGCACGCAATATAAACACAGTCCGCAAGCTCAGTGAGCTCCTTTCTTAGAGCTCTATCTGCAATCCGTTTCGCATGGTGGGAACGAGAAATGTATTTCCATACGGTCGCTCACTGAGTATCTCCTTCGTATTCATCTCTGGGTCGTGTCGTCCTTCGTTGGTGAGCTTGAATGTGCCAAAGTGGATACCCATTACCTGTGGACTGCCCAAGTCTTCAGCTGCACTGCGCGCGTCACTTGGATTCATATGCATTTGTTCCATAAACCAGCGCGGCTCGTATGCGCCAATAGGGAGGAGCGCCATATCTATCTGCCCATACTTTTCCTGCAGTGCCTTGAAGTGTGTACCATAGCCTGTGTCACCTGCGAAGTAGATACGTGCTTCAGGTGTTTCAATCATAAACGAGCCCCAGAGGTAACGGTTGCGGTCGCGAAAGCCGCGTGCGCTCCAGTGTCGGGCTGGTTCGAGTGTCACACGTGTTTCACCTAGTACTTTTGATGCTGTGATATCAAGCTCGGTAATGCGCTCCTGAGGGACACCAGCGCGCGCGATAAACTGTCCGTTGTTGAGTGGAACGATGTACTGTGGCTTGAATCGTTCCTCAATCATCTCAATACTTTCTATCGACAGGTGGTCGTAGTGGTTGTGTGAAATGAGTACGACATCAAGTTTTGGAATATCAGCAAGGCGTATGTAGGGGTCATGGTGTCGTGCAGGGCCAGCAAAAGAGACTGGAGATGCTCTCTCTGCAAACTGCGGGTCAGTTATAAAAGTGAGTTTCGGAGTTTCGATGAGTACCGTCGCGTGGTTGATGAATGTCGCACGTGCTGTACCTGAGAACGGTTTCAGTGTACTGGTATCTGTGGTGTATGGCTCGTTCCATGGAACACGCACATCGTTTCCGAAACTCCACTTGAAAAAGTCTCGTGAGCTTTTCTCATCGACTGCGACAGTATCGACAGTGAAAACTCCGTCTTTGAAGTGTGAGCTCGTACCATGATAGACAGAGCCTGCGACGAAAAAGTATCCATAGATATAGATACCGACAAAAAAGCACAGTGCACCAAGCAGAAGTATCATCATGAGTCTTCGCATTGTTATTTTTGGATACTCTTGAGCTGATAGTATGAGCCAATAGCGAAGAGGATGGCTGCAGCAGCGTAGAGATAGTTGGGGATATTAGAATAGGGTACAGCTTTCAGTACTTGGAAGATGACCCATGACTGAGCAGTCGCGTAGAGCATGAAGCACAGCGAGAAGAGTCGGGCCGCTTTTTTCGCTGGGCCGCTGACATTGTCACCTATGGCAAGCCACTGCAGGAGTGCGAAACAAAGTGCGAGCACAACGACAGTGCTACTGATGGTAAAAATAAGCAGTGGGTCCATGGGGGAAGTATAGCAAAGCCTCGTCGGAGCGCACCTTACGCCTTCTGAAGCAGCGCCAAGAAGTAATTGCGCTTGTATGACTTACCGTCAAAGTGTGCGTAGTTACTCTTCTTTTCAAATGTATCTATCGTGAAGTACTGACCGTAAAGCGCTCGAAAGTCACTCTCAGTAAAGACACGCTCAGTGAGTCCCATCTTCGGCATCACATACGTGTCGTGTTCTTTTCCTGGAAACATCTTGATGAGATTCTTTGCGTTACTGTCACCATCCTTGCAGAGTCCACGACAGAAGATGTACCCGCCACTTTTGAGTACGCGCTGCATTTCTTTCAAGTACATATCACGCTCGCGCTCTGTCAGAGAGTTTGACGCCATGACATCCAAGATGAGGTCAAAGGAGTTGTCAGCAAAGGGAAGTGGTGCGCCCATATCGCCGACACGGTAGTCGATAGAGACTCCCGCTTCTCGTGCGCGTGTCTGTGCAATGTCGATTGCCGTGGGTGAGATGTCGATACCTGCGACAGTCGCACCGTACTCAGCAAGGTAGAGTGCATTTGGTCCGACACCACAGCCGAGGTCGAGAGCTGAGATGCTGCCGAGGTCGAGGTTACGCTTGCGGCGGAGTTCTTTCAAGATATCGCGCACATCTTTGCGTGCTTCGTCACCGAGGGTAACAAGCTGAGGGTTTTGGTATTCGCGGTCCCAGACATGTTTTTGCGCCATTGTTGTAGTCTAGCGAAAAACGGATGAAATGCGAGTGTCTCGTATGAGTGAGCCATGCACAAGTGATATACTGAGTGCATGCGCACGATACACTCGACAGATCCACTGCAGCCTGGATACAGCTACACACTCACTGCCGCAGAAGGGAAAGATTTCGCGCAGGAATTTAAGCCGCAGCTCACACCGCAGCAGATGCTTGAGATGGGAGTCTTTGGCGGTAACTATTTTGAAGGTGCTATCAGTGAGTATCCGAAGGCATGGTTTCAGCATGCGAAACTCTTTACACCCATCTTTGAACAACGTTTTCTTGGAGAGCAGGTGAACAAAAAACGTGACCATATCCGCTACGGTCGCGGGTACGATGAAGCACTCAATTTTTTCCATGTTGATGCGAGTCAGTCACGTGAAGAGTGGCAGCGAAAAGGGTGGATACACAAGGATGACCCACGTGGCTGGTTTCAGTGGTATTGCCGCTACTATATGGGGAGAAGACATGCAGATGATGCGCGGCAGATAGAGCGCTGGAGGAAGATGGCGCGCCATGTCATGTGGCTGCACGGTGCGTGCAGTGTCGGAGACTTACATTGCAGACCGCGGCAGCGACAGGCGCTGCTTCACTGGGCGTATGATAGTACGAAGTTGTAAATACATGACCGTACTACTGCGTTAATTGCAAAGAAAAACACCTTTGTGGGTGTTCTTCAGCGATAGCGGAAAAGGAGGGAGCGAGTCTTACAGACTCAGTACCCAAGTTGGATATAATTGTTCGCCGTGCTCCAATTCTATCTCAACACGGCTTCGAATCCCGTACGCATGTGCACCCCGGCACATGCTCCCTTCCCGTACTCGCTTCGCTCAGTGCGGAGAAGGAGGGATTCGAACCCTCGAGGGACTTTTACATCCCTGCCTCTTTAGCAAAGAGGTACGTTCAACCACTCCGCCACTTCTCCAATTAGCGAAAGATAGCATAGTTATATTCTGCTCGAAAGGCAGAGAGGAGGGGATTTTGCACGAGAATCTGTTGCTTCACCCGTCTTTTTGTGTTGAAAGTGGATATTTTGGGTAGTGTGGATAGAAATTATAATAATTTGATATATATTTATAGTAATTATTGGTATTTTTAATATAAATATATGAACACAAGTGCATTGCGTGAGTTCTTGGAGATTCCGTATGACGAGCTTGAGGAGATGAACCTGACTGCGGCCTCGGATGGGCAGAAAGATACTGAGGCGCAGCTCCAGAAGAAGGCGACTGACTACTTGAAGAAAGAAAAGCGCATCAAGGCAGTGACATTGTGTTTCTCAGATATTGAAGGCCGTCTGCACATGCTCGACTACGATAAGAAGTTCTTGCTCGACTCAGTCGAGAACCTTACTTTTGACGGCTCGTCAATCAGAGGGTTTACACCACAGCATGAGAGTGACCTCCGTCTTGAAATCGACTGGGGGAGTATTCGGCATCTTCCTTCAGATGTCTTCGGTCCTGGGAAAGTCATCTTCTTTGCTTCAGTCTTGAACCGTGACCGCACACCGTATCACTCTGATTTCCGAGGACGCTTGAAGGCATTCACAGCAGAGCTCAAGAAGAAGCAGGGAATTGTCGCGCACGCTGCGTCAGAAATCGAAGGATTTGTCGTCGAGGGTGAAAACGCAGAGCAGCAATTTGCGCAGAAGGGCTTCACCATGGTCTCAACTGGTGGCTACTACCACTCACTGCCGATGGACAAGCTCAGACAATTTATAGACGCCGCAGCAGAGGCGCAGCGTGCAATGGGCTTTAAGAATGAGAAGGACCATCCAGAAGTTGCGCCATCACAGTTTGAGATGAACTTCTCATACGCTGAGGTCGTGCGAGCAGCGGATAATGTGCAGCTCTACAAGCTTGTCTGCCGACAGGTCGCGCGCAGTATGGGCCTCACCGCGACATTTCTCCCGAAGCCATTTGTCGGAATCAACGGCTCGGGCATGCACACGAACTTCTCGCTCTCAAAGAATGGTAAAAACATTTTCTTTGATGCAAAGGGTGAAGAGGGGATTTCAAGTCATGCATGGGACTTTGTCTCGCGACTTTTGAATCACGCACCAGAAATCTGTCTCATATTGAACTCCTCGGTCAATGCATATCGCCGTCTCGACCCACACTATGAAGCACCAAACCAGATAAAGGTCTCAGCGGTTGACCGTGGTTCGATGATTCGTATTCCACTTGGAAACGAAAAGACTGCGCGCATTGAGCTGCGCTCAGTGGGGCCAGATGCAAACCCGTACCTCGTACTCTTCACGATGCTCAAGGTGGGGCTTGAAGGAAAGAAACTGGAGAAAGATGAAAGTAAACGCGACCGTGTGCGCTTCTTGCCGGACAACATCAACGACGCTATCGCGCTCATGAAGCCGTCAAAATTCTTGGATGGCGCACTCGGGGAGGAAAGTAAGGAAAAGTTTATCGCCTTCAAACAAGCAGCCGCAGACCGAGCTCCAAAAGCGCTCGGTACTATCGTCAAAGAAAGTGAGGTTGTGTATCACCATGAAGTAACTAACCAATTCCTATGGAACAAGTTCTAAAAAGTTTGTCACGTTCGCGCCTCCTTACCCATGCCGCTATCTGGGGAGTCGTCGCGCTGGTTATATCTGTCGCAGCCATGAGTGGAATCGGGACTGAAAGTGTCACCTATGATGCTGCAGTCATAAACACTGGTGACACAGCGTGGATGCTCGTTGCAACAGCGCTCGTCATGCTCATGACTCCTGCTGTCGGGTTCTTCTACGGCGGAATGGTCTCAGCGAAAAACGTCATCTCTGTTTTGCAGCAGTCGTTCTTGATTCTTGCACTTATCTCGGTGCAGTGGGTACTCATCGGCTACACACTCGCGTTTGGTCCGACAATGGGAGGCTTTATTGGCGATCTTTCGTATCTCGGGCTTGCTGGTGTCGGGTTTGCGCCACTTACAGACTACGCAGCGACAATCCCAGGCTATCTCTTCGTTTCGTATCAAGCGATGTTTGCAATCGTCACTCCTGCGCTCATCATCGGTGCATTTGTTGGACGTATGCGTTTCGTCACGCTCATCGTCTTTACGCTTCTTTGGACTACGCTCGTCTATGATCCGATTGCGCACTGGGTGTGGGCGGTAGGTGGATGGTTGCGCACTTTGGGCGCACTCGACTTTGCAGGTGGTGCAGTCGTGCACATGAGCGCAGGCTTCGGTGCACTTGCCGCAGCGATGCTCATCGGGAAGCGAGCAGAAGCGACACATCCTGCAGAGACTGCAAACAACGTACCGTTCGTGATTCTCGGTGCTGCACTCTTGTGGTTCGGATGGTTTGGATTTAATGCAGGTTCAGCACTTGGTGCAGGCGCACTCGCGGCGAGTGCATTTCTCACGACAAACACTGCTGCTGCGGCAGCTGCACTCGTGTGGGTCGCACTATCATATGTTGAAACGAAAAAGTTTTCTGCACTTGCTGCGGCAACTGGTGCTGTCTGCGGACTTGTCACCATTACCCCTGCCGCAGGTTTCGTGAGTCCACTTTCTGCAATCGTGATTGGTCTTATCGGTGGTATCGTCACGTTCCTCGCAGTACACATTCGTACCAATCATATTGCAATCGATGACACACTTGATGCATGGGCTGCGCATGGTATCGGCGGATTGACCGGAGCAATCTTGACCGGTGTCTTTGCAGAAAAGGCAATCAACGGCGCAGGGAACAACGGTGCACTCTTTGGTGACCCGTACCAGCTCGTGACCCAGCTTATTGTTGTTGCGGTCACAGCGTTGTATGCATTCGCGATGACGTGGCTCATCATCAAGGGCATTTCATACTTCATGCCGCTACGTGTGTCAGAGGATGAAGAATCAGAAGGACTTGATATGTCAGTACACGGAGAAGCGGGCTACCGTATATAGTACGCTTCACGTCTGCGAAACTAACGCGCGCCCCATGGGCGCGCGTTGTGGTATATTCTGAATATGCTACCGACAAAAGAACAAGCGCAAGAATTACTATTCGAACATGTCGCTGATACCTATCAGCGACACCATGCACTCATAGTGGGGACTGCGCTCCAAGGATATGCGGAAAAGCTCGGCGAAGATGCGCACCTCTGGTTTCTCACAGGTTACCTACACGATATTGATTTTCAAGAGTATCCCGACAAACATCCTGCAGAATCACTCAAGTGGTTTAAAGAATGGGGCTACCCTGAAGCGCTGATTCATGCAGTTGAAGCGCATGCATTTGGGTTTAATGGATTTACCACAGAGCCGCAGACAAAGCTCGCATCAGCGCTCATTGCCTGTGACGAAGTGTGCGGCATCTTCTATGCCTATAGCAAAGTAAATCCAACTCCGTATGGTGAGATGAAAGCCTCATCTATCTTGAAGTGTATCCGCAAGGAAGGATTTGCTCCAAAGATTTCTCGCAAAGATATCACCTATGGATGTGAGAAGCTCGGCGTGACGCTTGAAGAGCATATTGCGAATCTTATTTCTTTTTTTGCTGCTCAGCCGATTACTGCATAAAATATATACATGCCAGTCACCACACTTACACTCATAGCTCTTACGCCCCTTTTTCTGTTTCTTTCTTTTAAAACTATCCATACACGAACAAAAAAGAAGATAAGTCTTGGACATGGTAATGATGATGTGCTCCAGAAGATGATTCGGGCACACGCAAACTTTACTGAGTATGTACCATTTATAGTTCTACTTATCTTGGCTGCTGAATACCGACAGATGCCGCAGTTGTTCCTCGTGTTTATCGGGGTACTTCTCGTGTCTGGAAGATATATTCACGCATATCACTTTTACACACATCAAAATGGCTACACGCTGAGAGTGCTCGGGATGGTGCTTACCTTAACAGCCTGTATTTGCGGAATGTTCGGACTGCTGACAAGTTTCTTTTACTAAGCTTTCTTTTTCTTTGGTTTCTTAGCAGGAAGGGAAGCGGCGATATCTATCAGTATCTCCGCGATGCGCCCTCCATCTCTAAGCATATCTTCGGGAACGATGTAGTATGGCTTTGAGCCGGGGTATGCCTCACCTTGTTCGCACTCATCAGCAAGTGCTGCACTTGCGGGAAGTATCTTTACAAAGAATGTATCGTCGCAGATAAGTGCTACAACTTTTCCATTGCAGTAGAGTGCATACTCACCAAACATCGCGCGTGTGGTGAAGGTCTTCGGGTCATCGAGTTTCTGAGTTATAAACTCGATTGTCTCTTTTTGTGTAGCCATGCCCTTATGATACTATGCCGAGCGTTAGCTCAACAGGAGGGATGGATGAGTGGTTTAAATCAACGGTTTACTAAACCGTCGCTTGGGAAACCTTGCCGCGAGTTCGAATCTCGCTCCCTCCGCAATCGCCGAAAAGCAGCCGAATGGGTGCTTTTCTTGCGAATTGCGTTGAGGGAGCGAGATTCGAAAGCTTGCGCGGCTACGCGCACAGCAGTGCGTGTCGCGCAAGCGTGGTCAGGCGGAGCACTGAGCGACGGCGAAGCGCGAGCGCTTGACCGAATCTCGCTCCCGGGTCTTTGTTTCTTAACCGAATCTCGCTCCTTTTTGCAATACCCATCATATCTGTCACAATGATTATGTGACTCCAAAAACTAACCCACTCCTCTCTATATTTCGTGAGCTCATCACTCTACGGTATATATTTTGCTACGCGTTTGCTGCACTACTTACATATTGTATCGTCGCAAGTGGCGCTGACTGGAATTACAACTGGTATGTACATACGTATATAAATACTCGCGTCGATATACTTGGGTTTGCTGATGGACTCGGGTTTTTTGCAGCACTTTCTTTCTGTCTCATTCCTGCACTTGCGTACTTCTTTACTCGGCGCGTGCATTATAAGCAGCTCACCGTCGTCGTCTTGTACGTACTTCTCGTAGGGCTCTCAGTATCGACAGCTATCAAAGTATTTGCTGGACGTGAGTCACCACCGCATTTTCATCCATCATATGCAGCAGAGGGACTATTGAAGATGGATACATGGGAAGACAATAGCACTCATTTTCAGTTTGGATTTATGAGAGAGCAGGTCTTCGGTGGCTACCCATCTTCACATGCAACACTCTTTTTTGCGTTTGCATCGACATATCTTTTGTATCTGCGAGCGCGGCGTCGACATGTACGTGCCCAAGAGGTCATCCTCGTCTGCATCTTGTATGCGCTTGCGCTCTTCATCAGTATCGGCGTGTCATTTGGTCACCACTGGCTGAGTGAATCTGTTGCAGGTGCAGTACTCGGTGTATGTATTGGGCATGCAGTTGCAAAACATATTCGCTTCGAGCAGAACTAGTGTAGACTGTCTCTATGAAAGCAGATATTCGGGCGTATAACGCAAAACTTATAAAAGAAGATAAGGCAATCGCACTTGTCTTGGGAAAAGAGTTCGACACCGCACTCAAAGGTGCTGAGAGTAAGGTCTGGCATGGTCATCCAGTATGGTTTCTCGATGGGAATCCAATCGTTGGCTACCACCGTCTGAAGGACGGTATGCGCGTACTGTTCTGGAGTGGGCAATCATTTACAACACCAGGACTTTCAAAAGAAGGGAACTTTAAGGCAGCAGAAGTTCGCTACACTGACAAAGCTTCGGTGAAAGTGACAACATTGAGAAAATGGCTGAAGGAATCACGCATGATTCAGTGGGACTATAAAAACATCGTAAAGAACAAAGGAAAGCTTGATAGAATATAGTATATCTATGTTCCCAAACGCAATTACATTTCAAAAATTGACTCGCACTGCAGCTGTGGCCGCAGAGCAGATCGGCTGCACTGAAGCACAGATTTGTAAGTCAATTGTCTTTAAAAGCGGAGATGGTGTCGTACTGATTCTCACCAGTGGTGGTAATCGAGTAAACACAGATGCGGTGAGTACACGCATCGGTATGCCACTTGAAAAAGCAAATGCAGATTTCGTGAAAGAGAAGAGTGGGTATGTGATAGGTGGAGTAGCCCCGTGGGGTCACAAAACAACACCAATAGTTTTTCTTGATGAAACGCTTGCGCACTATGATGCACTCTGGGCTTCAGCAGGCACTGCAAACTCAGTATTTCCAACAACATTTGCTGAGCTCAAAGAGAAAACAGGTGCTGTAGTTATCTCTGTGCTCTAGAGTGCTCGGTGGTATACTTTGCTTATGCCGGATATCCCGCAGTTTTATCCACTTGAATCAGGAACTCGTCCTGAAGGGTTGAAGCGTTTTCTAAATCTGCTTCCACAGTTTATTAAGCGACTTGACCCTACAGAACCAAATCATCTTTCGACAGTAGATGGCATAAAGTTGGCGCATCGCATCATGACGTACAACAGTACAAAGCCATGGCCAAATCCATTTCCGCTGGATGCTGCAGTTAAATTAGCGGTATATGACAATCCACATGTGCAGACACACGCTGATTCACGCGCAGCAACGGCTGCAGTTGAGACAAAGTTTCGTGTGCTTGAGCGGCAAGCGCGCTCAGCAAAGGATGCGGCTGACCCACATAAAAAACCATTTTGGCGAGGACCGATTGAAGTGAAGTTTTCTTCATCTGTGCTTGGAGGTAAGGCAACATCTGCGCGGTTTACGCTCGACATGAGAAGGAGAGGTGCATTTCGCTCACTTGGTGAGCGCGAACTTCCTGATGGTTCAAAACAAAAAATGCCTGCAGTACATACTGTTGAAATATTTGACCAGTTTGAGCAGAGCGCTCGTGAGCCGGAGTTCTATCTTGGCATGCTCGATGATGTTGAAGACTTAATGCAGCGACTGTGTGCATGGCGAGATGAGGCCATACGGCAAGCAAAAAATATCGATGAGTATCTCGCTACGATAGTCTTTTTCTCCATACTCGGAGCAAAGGTGGTTCATCCCTTTTTTGACGGTAATGGGAGAGCATTTGAGGCGCAGATGATAAAGGACCTACATGTGATTGGCTATCCAGTTACCGGCATGCCAGGACTTTCTGAATCTGAGGTGCTTTCTGATAATGTCCTCGCAGGAATCAGTAATATATTTCTTGACCAAATGATGCAAGACAATAAAATTCCATATATTCCAAAATCAAAACTCGCTGAAGTAGAAGCGCATCCTGGTCTGAGTAAGTCATATACCCGTATGTTGAGTGGCGCGATTCGAAACCATATCAATCAAGGTATCCCAAAACGTGGCGATTACGCTCACATGATTGCCTCAGGCGTAACGCTTATGAAGATGTCCCTGTCTCGCCAGATTGCTGAGCATGCTGCTCGTGGTATAGGGTGGGGACCGCAAGCTGACAGTCCATTTGCAATCCCAAAAGATTTTTATCAAGAGAATCTTCAAATGTTACGTGATTCGATTGCACAAGCGGGTGAGCCAGTGCGCAAAAGAAGTTAGGTTGTACTTTGGAGCGCTGCTTCATTCATGCCCTGAAATTAGTCACGTTCTATAAACGTCACCCACATATCGCTGTGGTGCTCAAATACACGCAGTATTGAGTAGAATAATGTGTGCACAGAAAATGCTACGAACGGAGCAGTGAGTGGCGTATAGATAAACAGAACAGGGAAGAGTATCCCTCCACAGAGTGATGCAAGGAAGAATGTCCATGCAATCGTGCGCGGCATAGTGAAAAAGACAGGTAGATGGAGAGCGCTAAAAATACTCGCGAAGAGTGCAATTCCTTCGGTCCCTGTGCCTACATACGCAGAGCAGCTCATGAAGAGTAAAAAGATAAGCAGCTGCTGAAACAGAATGTCTGAATATTTAACCAGTGTTGAATTCCAGACCCAGTGACGGTCTTGCTCGGAGTACGTGTGAGCAATTTCCCAGTCGATACCTGCGATGACCGCAAGTATCGCAGCAAGTATGAGCATGTGGAGTGGCGCAACAAAGCTCCACGAAAGGCTCAGTGGTGCAAACACCACTAACGTAAGGGCAGTACTTAGTATGTAGAAGAGTGCAGTCTTTCGCGGGGTACCACCGTATGTGAATCCGTGCTTGCGCAACACTGTATTAAATCCTCCTATAAGGATAGACCACCAGAGTGTAGTAAACACTATGAGCATCGCAACATCATACTATGAAATGTATTGCGGATAAGATATGAGTACACAAATAGTGTGATACGATTGCAGTATTATAGTTTAAATAGTAATAATGGACCCACTACAACAGGGCAGTACACAACTCCCACCGCTTCCAGTAAAGTCAGGTGATACATACAGCTACAAAGGCTGGCTTATCAGTGATTCATTTATAAAGCGTGCCTTTGCGGTCTTGGGATACAACATGGTAGCGGGTCTCATACTCTATATACCGTTTGTCATCTTCATGTTCTTCGTTGTCGGCTCAATGTTTTCAGCGATGGGACCATCACTCATGCAACAGCAGATAAACAACGACATGATGATGCGGCAGATGCCACCACCGATGCCGATGGGAGAAACGATGAGCCCAGGCATGGCAGGCAAGATTGATGTTAATGAGATTTGCAATGGCGCACTTGCGTCCATGACTTTTACTGATGGCGCTGCAGCTGATGCATTCGTACAAGAATGTATTGACGGACAGCACCCAGAAGTAATTCAAAATTACATGCAGCAGCTCCAGTCAAATAACGGCATGGACGGCGCAGCAATCTAATACTCTCATATGGAACTCAATTATCTCGCGATTCTTGCAGCTGCGTTTGCACAATTTGTTCTCGGAGCAGTGTGGTACTCAGCGCTCTTCGGTAAGCAGTGGATGGATATCATGGGCGTCAGTCAGTTGTCTATGGAAGAAATCAAAAAAATGCAGAAAGAGATGGGCCCTTTCTATGCAGTACAGTTTGCACTGACGATACTCTTCACGATTGCACTTGCGTGCATTGTAGTCGCATGGCCTGAGAACTACGGTATTCCTGCTGCGCTCAAGATTTGGGCAGGGTTTATCGTCCCTACACAAATCGCAGGTGTGATTTGGGGGAACACCAAGAAAGACAAGTGGCTCAAGCAGATACTCATCATGACAAGCTACCAACTTGTCGGGATTGTCATTGCTGCGTACATTCTTTCAGTGATGTAAGGAAGTACTTACCAAACTCAAACAAGAACTGCTGCCGCGAGGCAGCTTTTCTTTTGTGCTATGCACGGGATGAGTCGCTGCGGGGTTGCCGATTTAAGTCGCCATGCAATACTAGTTCCATGAATCGTCAGACCCTATGTGCAACTATTCTTGCGCTTTCACTTTGTGCAAGTGCTGCGTATGCCCAAAGTGTAAAGTCAACGAAAGTTGTTGAGAAGAAGTCTGACAGCGCGAGCGATAAAAAAGAGTGTCCAAAGTTTACCGAGCTTTTATACTTTGGTGTGACAGATAAGGAAACAAAAGGACAGGTAACACAGCTGCAAGAATGGCTCCGTAACTACCCCGCAATTTATCCAAGTGGTACTGTCTCAGGGACATACACAGAAGAAGTGGAACTTGCGATACGAAAACTCCAGAAGCAGAAAGCACTTGTTACTCCGGGGCTTTCGTGTAAAACAGGCTACGGACTTGTCGAAGAGAAAACACGGAAGTATCTCAATGATAATCTCTGGTGTGAACCTATCATCCCTCGTGAAAAAGTTGCCTGTGGTAGTGTGACCTGTCCGACATTGACGCGTACACTCGCGCGCGGCATGGCAGATCCTGAAGGTGTACTCGGTGAAATTGCAATGCTGCAATGCTTCCTTGCTCGTGAGGGAACACTCAATCCAGCCTTGGTAAACGGCGCATATGGTCCTTCGACAGAGCGAGCGCTCTTGCAGTATCAGGCGCGTATCGGTGTCGCGCAGACTGGTTCAGTCGGTGCACAGACACGAAGTGCAATCGCAAAATGTGGCAAGGCAAATACAACTACAGGAGCGCAGTCAAAGTCACAACGCTACTCATTCTTCATCAAGCCTGCTTCAGGTGATGCGCCGCTTGAGATAGCACTTTCGTTTGCACTCAATGGAACGACTTGCTCATCGTATTCAGTCGACTGGGGTGATGGTACTGCACCACTTGCATACGATGCTGGTCGACCAGCAACATGTGCTCAGCAGCCGATTACGCTGTTTGAAAAACATACCTACACAAAACCAGGACTCTACACGGTGACACTTAAGCATGGCCAAGATACACTCGGCCGCATCCCTGTGGTGAACCAGGCACAGATTACTGTGCGGTAAGGTAATCCACTCGAGCTCCTAGCGGGTATGGGTTCTCGTTTGTATACTAGCCCTATGAAGCGAACACTAGCCACACTTGCAATTGCATGTGCATGTATTGCACCACTTACTACTTCAGCCCTCACTCGTGATGAGATTCTTGCAGAGATAGCACGACTCACCAAGGTAGTCGATGCAATCAAAGCGCAGTTGCGCGCGATTGGTGTTGACGTTGATTCAGTTGACCCTGGTGTACCAAACACACCGTTGCCGACGGTTACTTCAGGCTGCCTGAACTGGTTCCGTACGATGAGTCTTGGTATGCAGGGAAGCGATGTGACACAGCTTCAAACATTTCTCGTGAGACAAGGAGTACTTGATGCTGAGCCGACAGGCTACTATGGCTCACTCACTCGTGGTGCTGTCTATAAGTGGCAACTCGCTGCAACGCTCGATGGAACAGGAAATGTAGATAGAAATACTGCAGATACAATGAATGCATACTGTAGCACTGGCAGAACGCCAGTGACTGGAACCACCGGTACGACTGGTACAACAGGTACGACAAATCCTCGACTCCCTGTAGCGCCTGTTGATAGATTCTCATTCACTATAGAACCAAAGACAGGTACAGCTCCGCACCAAGTTTCTGCATTCTTTGCTATCAGTGGTACTACGTGTACTGCATACGCGCTTGATTGGGGAGATGGCACGACTGGAGTGAGTCGCGAGGGAAGTACATCGACATGTGATCCAGATAGTATCAATCGTCAGCTCACGCACGTCTATCAGAGTCGTGGTACATACACAGTCACCTTCAAGACAATCCGCGGGTATCTCTCAAGTGCACCAATCGTCTCGCAAGGTACCGTAGTTGTCCAGTAGAGATTTCTTATCAATAAAAAAGACCCCGAGGGGTCTTTTTTTATCGGAGTCTTCCGCCAGGGAGGAGTACTTGGTATTCCTCGAGTTCTGCCCATTTACCTTCTATTGCAAGCGCCGCTTGATCAGGCCATGAGCTTGGGTCGTGCATTTGGAATCGCTCACCACCTTTCTGCAAGATTGCCTTGAGTGATTCTGCGGTTGCAGTTGCAAGCATGTGCCAGTTCATAATGCCGTTGTTCTTCAAAAGCTCTTCGATTTTTGGGCCGATTCCTTCCACAACTTGGAGACTTTCCTCAGTGAATTTTCGGTACTTTTCTGGACGTGGATCTTCTTGCACAATAATCACTGGGTTTTCTGAGTGGTCCCACAACCATCGGAAGAACCATCCGAGCAAGAAGGAGATGAGCAACATGATGATGACCTCCCACGTAGCGTCGGTCAGGTCGTATGCTTGTGTGACTGGTTGTGTAAACATAATCAAAAATAAACGTAATTAAATAAATGTATTACTGCTTCACCACACTGCTACAGTAGAGCGTATTGATGACATAGAGTGTTGACTCTTGCACGCGGCCAGTTGGCTGTGAAAGTCCGTATGGTGTGAGAATTGTTGTTCGGTATTTTTGCTGAAAGCGTTTCACTGCAGCGATATCAGAAGTGCCGTAGACTCCGTCCATACTGATATCCTCTCCTTCAAACGTGTAGAGGAAGTATTCAAGTGCCTTTACAGCTGCCGGGTCATTTTGTGCACCAGGGATAACATACTGGTACATCAGTCCTGCGCACTCCTCAACTGCGGGTGTTTGAACACCTTGTCCACCTTTTGCATGACCTCCACCTTGAGAGACAACTGCTACGGGCTCAGCTTGAGCGCAGAATCCTTTAATGCCACAGGTATACCAATAGAAGGAGATTCCACCCCAGATAAAAAAGAGACCAAGGACGACGAGCGCGTACTTTCTGTGTTCAGTGAGTTCCATAGATATGCTCTATATGAGCTAAAAGCACCCTACGATAGAAGTAGTGCCTTGTCAACAATGAGCCGCCTTAAGAGCCGTAAAATCAATACTTTGGTGATCACCGCCCAGCAAAGGCAAATACATGTACTGCAGATGCACCTGCATGCAAGAGTGACCGCTGTGCGGAGAGAAGCGTTGCTCCCGTCGTGACGACATCATCAATCAGTAAGATTCGTTTCCCAGTGATATCAGTCTCGCATACAAATGCATCAGATACATTTGAGATTCGTTCGGTACGACCGAGATTTGTTTGCGGGAGTGTATTTCGAGTACGTTTCAGGAGTGTCGGGAAGAGGAGCGCGCTTAGTGTCGGCTCTCTCTGCGCGATACGCTCGCAGGCAAAAGTGACTTGGTTAAAACCACGCTCGCGAAGTCGCTGCGCAGATAGAGGAATTGGCACGATATAGTCGATACGCTCATTCGCGCAGATATTTTGCACATGCGCTGCAAGAAGTGATGCAATACGTTCAACTGACTCAACACTCCCGTGATATTTGAGTGTATGAATGAGCGCACGAACTGACGGTTCGTTTACTGGCAGGGCATAGGTGATTGGGCTACCACCTTTGCGAACTTGCTGGATGTGTACGTATGTAGAGTCTACAGTGCGTGCAAGTTCCTCATCAGTAGTGAGTGGGGTAACAAAACGCAGTGCCTTGAACACGAGGTGCGAACAGACACGCACTCGGTGCATAAAATACTGTATTATCACGATGCTTTTCATGATATCATAGGCATACATGGGATTGTTTGACATCATCACAAAAAGCCTCGGGTCGGTACCTTCGCTCGGAGGTTCTCAAAGTGTGGTAGGTATCGACATCGGCTCATCATCTATCAAGATGGTGCAGCTGCGACGTGAACATGGGAAAGCAGTGCTTGAAACCTACGGCGCTATTTCACTTGGTCCCTACGCAGATTTGCATGCAGGCCAAGTCGCGCGCCTCCCAGCTCAGCGTCTTGCTGATGCACTCCGTGATTTGATGCGCGAATCAAACATCACTGCGAAGACTGCGGGTGTTGCTATACCGTTCACTTCAAGTCTCACCTCTATTATTGAGATTCCACCGATGAGTAAGGACCAGCTCCAGCGAGTCATCCCGCTTGAAGCACGAAAATATATTCCGGTACCAATGAATGAAATTACACTTGATTGGTTTGTCATTCCGAAAGATGAATTTTCAGAGAACATGGACCCAAGCAGTGGGGAAAAGAAAAAAGATGTCATGGAAGTGCTGCTTGTTGCGATACATAACGATATCCTCAATACGTTTCAATCAGTCATGACTGATATACAGATTCAGCCGCAATTTTATGAACTGGAGGTATTTAGTGCAGCTCGTTCATCACTCGGTCACGGCGTTGCACCAGTGATGCTCGTCGATATTGGTGCATCCACAACAAAAGTGTCTATCATTGAGCGAGGCATCGTGCGCATGTCGCATATCATAAACCAGGGTGGTCAAGAGATGACACTTTCTATTACCCGAGCCATGAATTGGGACTTCGAAAAGGCGGAGCGAGTGAAGCGAGAACAGGGAATGCAGCTTTCAGGTGACATAGCTGGTGCACCGACTGGTCCTGGTGCATTGCCGCCTCCGTCGATTCGTACCGCATTGTTATCAACACTCGGTCGTATAATACCTGACACACATAAAGTATTATTGAACTACGGGAAGAAGTATCAGAAGAATGTACCGCACATTATCTTTACCGGTGGTGGCGCGACTGTGAAGGAGATACTCCCGTATGCACAAGAGAGACTTGGTGCTGAAGTGTTAATCGCACATCCATTTGAAAAAGTGGAAGCGCCAGCATTTCTTATCGATGTCTTGAAAGAGGTAGGTCCTGAGTTTGCAGTGGCAGTCGGAGTTGCACTTCGACAAATCCAGAACTCAGGTTGATATACGAACTTTTATGGAATCACCAATCAACTCATCATTCATTCCAACGAAAATCTCACTCGGTGAGCGTCCTCGTGAAGAGTATGGCTCTGATGCGTTTGATGTGATGGTGCTACTCGGAGTGATAGCACTTGTTGTCGCTGGTACGATGGCTGCCGGAGTCTTTCTCTACAAACAATTTCTCGCGAACGATTTGGCGGCGAAAAAAGAACAGCTCAATAAAGCAAAAAAAGCATTTCAGCCTGACTTGGTGCGTGACCTGACTCGACTCGATGAACGCATCTCAATTGCGGAAGGAGTCTTGCAGTCTCATATTGCACCTTCAGCATTTTTTGATGTATTGAGTCAGATTACACTCAAAACGATTGAGTATAAGGGGCTCGAATACGAATTCACCGGCACTGACTCACTCCACGTCGTTATGAATGGTCGCGCTGCAAGTGTAAACGGTATTGCATATCAGGCGCGTGTCATGAGTACACATCCTGCCATTAAGAATCCAATCTTTTCAATCGGTAACATTACGAAAGATGGTGTTGAGTTTACTGTTGAGCTCGATATAAATCCTGAAGCGGTCAACTTCGCCTCACTTATTTCAGCCGCAGCAGTAAATAACCAAGATACCGAACAAGGTTTTATTCCGAACGAAGAAGGAGCTGCGCCAGCAGATGGTGAGGAGGGGGCAATTGAGGAAGAAGCAACAGATGGCCAACCTGCTGCACAACGTGGTGTGCCACGAGGGGGGGCTGATGTAGGTACACCGACAAAGCAGCGCCCAGCATCCCAGAACAAGAAGACCGCACCTGATGAGCTATTCGGTAACTTTGAATAATTATGGCAAAACTTATACTCGCAATCATAATGTTCATCGGTGCAGGCGCGCTCATCTTTATCTATGTGTCACCGACATATAGTGAGACTGCAAAAGTGAAGGCAGAGATTGCAACCTACCAACAAGCGCTCGAGAAGGCGACAGAGGTACAAGAATTGAAGCGCGGCCTCCTCGCTAAACTCAATGATTTCAGTGGTGCAAATGTCGAGCGTCTTGAAAAGATGCTTCCTGACCATATCGATAACATTCACCTCGTACTTGATTTGGAT
Organism: uncultured Candidatus Saccharibacteria bacterium; assembly: GCA_964398775.1. Taxonomy (GTDB): domain Bacteria; phylum Patescibacteriota; class Minisyncoccia; order Phycocordibacterales; family UBA2100; genus CAYNND01. The sequence goes on from CAYNND010000004.1 coordinate 30,109, forward strand.
GGTATGGCAACAGCCCGTGGACTCAGTTTAAGTACAGTTAATGTGCAACGCGAAGGTGGGGCAACAAAAGAAAAGAAAGACCAAGGCGTAGTGCTTGCAGGTGCCCTGCAAGAGCAAAGAAAGTACCAGTCAGTAGTGCTTGAGTTCGGAGTCGTTGCAACATATCCAGATATGCTCGCATTCATGAGAGACATTGAGCGCAGTTTGCGATTGGTTGACTTGGTGAAGCTCAAGATTGGAAGTGCACAAACACAACAGCAGCAGCTTGAATTTTCTCAGATTCCAGCTGAGCTTTCACGCTTCGGTGCACAGACCCGGGGACAAACAGGTACACAAGCTGGCCTGCTTCAGACAGGAAGTGGTTTTGAGCCTACATACACATTCAATGTAAATATAAGAACGTACTGGCTCCCTTAATCTATATTGTATGGAATTACTTAAAAAAAACTTAACACTCATAGGAATCATATTCATGGTTATCTTGGGTGCAGTATGGTACGCACTCTCAGCTGGGAGCGGCACTTCTGCAGCAGTAGAAGTAACTGAGGGTGGTGTTCTTGTTGCAACAGCGGGGGATCCAGAAGCAGAGGCAGACCCTGATGTGCTCAAGTTACTCCTCGATATGCGAGCAATTAAACTCGATGGACGTCTCTTTAAGTCACCAGCATTTCGCGCATTGCAAGACACCGGCAGACAAATCTTGAAAGAGCCACAAGGTCGTGTAAACCCATTTGCACCAGCAGGGTCTGACGCAGACGCAAGCTTTGGGGATGGAGCAGAGAATCAACAGGATGAAGCAGGAGCATCTGGTAATATTCCTCAACTCACTGAATAATAGTGAACATGGAGGATCCACTCACTATATTGATTGCACAGGGAAGCCTAACCGAAGCGCTTGCGCGGGAAATTCGTAATGAAATAGAGCGAAAAAGCATTACCGTTGAAGAGGCGCTCAAGCAGCATGGCTTCAGTGATGAGGAGATTCTTGCTGCACAACAGGGCGGAACAATACGTGTGCCAACGAGATCTATTCGACAAGATGAAAAAGTTCCACTAGAAGTGTTGCAGTACATTCCAGAAGAATCTGCAAAGCACTACAGCGTTATTGCACTCGGACTCGAGGAGGGGATTTTGCAGGTAGGGATGATAAACCCAGATGATATTGAGGCGTTGGATGCTCTCAACTTCATTACGCGAAAGATTGGTATTCCATACAAGATTTTCCACATCACAAAGGCTGATTTCGAGCGAGTGCTTGAAATGTATCGAGGTTTGACGGGAGATGTCGGTACAGCACTTGACGAGCTTGCAACTGAAGTGGGTACTGACCAGGCTGATATGCAAGACGAGCTGAACAAAGTTCAGACAACTCCGAATAAACCTGATGCGACAATCCAGGAGGATGCACCAATCATCAAGATTGTAGCGACAATACTTCGCTATGCAGTTGATGGAGGAGCATCTGATATTCATATTGAGCCTGCTGAGTCAGGGGTACGAGTGCGTTTCCGTCTCGATGGTTCACTCCATACGAGTCTCGTGTTGCCACGAAATACACATCAAGCGGTGATAGCGCGTATAAAAGTGCTCTCTGCGATGCGACTTGATGAGCGAAGAAAACCGCAAGATGGACGTTTCGGTGCTTCAATAAACAATCGCAAAATCGACTTTCGTGTTTCAACATTTCCAACACCTGACGGAGAAAAGGTGGTGATGCGTATTCTCGATAGAAGTAAAGGGTTTGTGCCGCTCGGCGACCTCGGTCTTTCTGAAAAGAGTAAGACACTCATAAAAGCTGCGCTTGATAGGCCATATGGGCTCATACTTGTTTCTGGTCCAACTGGTTCCGGTAAATCCACAACACTCTACTCGATGCTCAATGAGCTCGATCGAGATACAGAAAACGTGATGTCACTTGAAGACCCGGTGGAATATCGTATGGAAGGAGTTAACCAGTCACAAGTACGAGCTGAGATTGGGTATAGTTTTGCAAGTGGTCTTCGCACTGCTTTGCGCCAAGACCCAGACGTGATAATGGTGGGAGAAATCCGAGATGGCGAAACTGCAAAGCTTGCGGTGCAGGCCGCACTTACTGGTCACTTGGTGCTCTCGACAATTCACACCAACGATTCTACTGGTGTTATCCCACGTCTTATTGATATGGGTGTAGACCCATATTTGATTGCACCGACACTTACACTAGTTGTTGCGCAACGTCTTGTACGTAAGCTCAACCCAGGCACTGGAAAACCAATCGATGTTACCCCGAGTATGCGCGCAATGATGGAAGAGACTATCAAGGATTTACCACCACAGTTTAGACCAACGTTTGGCAATATTGTGTACGAGCCTGAGCCAACACAAGGGTGTGCGACTGGTATGCGAGGTCGTGTTGCTGTGACAGAGATGTTTGGTATGAGTTCTGAGATTGAAAAAGCAATTCTTGCGCGAAAGGGTGATAATGAAATCTACGCACTCGCTCGCAAGCAGGGAATGCTCACCTTGCGAGAGGATGCTATACTGAAGGCGACGAGCAAGGTTATTCCATTCTCAGAAGTGGGCACGCTCGGTGGCGTACTTCTTGCCGAAGAAGTACAGCTTATACAGGATAGTGCTGATGAAGCAGAAAAGGTAGCGGCAGAACTAGCAACACACGTATCATGACAACACCTGCACAACGAACAATCCTATTTCTCGACGATGACCCGTTCATGATTGACGTGTATTCAATTAAAATACACGAACGTGGACATACTGTAATTCCTATGACAAGTGCACAAGATGCGCTCAAGAAATTACGTGAAGGCCTCAAGCCAGATGTTATAGCGTTTGATATACGCATGCCAGGGATGGACGGATTTCAATTTGTAGAAGCACTTCGAAAAGAGCACCTCGCAGATACTATCCCGCTCATCGTGCTCTCAAACCAGTCAGAACCAGAAGATTTTAAACGAATGAAAGAGTTTGGCGTCGCAGCACAATTTATAAAAGCACATATGCTTCCTGATGAAATGGTCACTAAGTTTGAACAAGTGATTGGTACATGGATTCCTCCACAGGGCGGCGTGCAGTTTGCTCAGCCTAAGCTATAGTGGTGGTATGGCGATGCAATACGATAAAGAGCTACAAAAATATCTTACGATAGTAACGCATGAAGGTGCATCCGACTTGCATCTTTCTGCTGATTCGCGCCCGACACTTCGTGTCGACGGTTCTTTGGTGCCCATGATGAACGAGCCGGTACTAAACGGTGAGGACATTATGGGTTTTGTTACCGCGCTGACCAACCCAGAACAAAAGCAGCGCTTCCTCGCGCAGCAAGAACTGGATTTCTCTTTCCAGCTTCCAGGCAGTGAGCGTTTCCGTGGTAATGCATTTTTCCAACGCAATAATGCAGCGGTGGTGTTGCGACGTATTCCAAAAGTTATCCGTACGCTCGACGAGCTGACACTACCACCGACACTTGCAAACTTTGCTCGTAAGCGACAGGGATTTTTCCTCGTTGTGGGGCCGGTAGGTCAGGGAAAGACTACGACGCTTGCGGCACTCATCGATCTCATCAACACAGAGCGAGCTGCGCATATTGTGACAATCGAAGACCCAATTGAATACGTACATGACCCGAAGCAATCACTTGTTGACCAGCGTGAAGTTGGTATCGATACTCACGATTTTCCTTCCGCACTTCGTAGTGCATTCCGACAAGACATCGATGTGATGCTTGTTGGTGAAATGCGCGGTTCTGAAACGATGGGAGCAGCAGTGACTGCCGCTGAAACTGGACACTTGGTATTTTCAACATTGCACACAAACAACGCTGCACAGACGATTGACCGTATCATCGATACGTTTCCAGCTGAACAGCAAGACCAGATTCGCTTGCAGCTTTCAGCATCGCTTGCAGGTATATTCTCGCAACGTCTCATCCCACGTGTATCAGGTGGTATGGTGCCTGCATATGAATTGCTCATCAACAACAAAGCAGTTGCAAACCTGATTCGAGAGCGAAGAACGCATGAAATCAACACAATCATCGAAACAGGCTCAGAGGATGGAATGATTGATATGAACCGCACACTTGCTGACCTCGTCTCCCGAGGTGAAATCACTATTGAAAGTGCGTATGAGCATTCACTCAACCCGCAAATGCTTGAACGACTTCTGTAATCGAATACTATGGCACTTTTTGGATATAAAGCAGTAGATAAAGAAGGACGAGCAGCCGACGGTACAATCGACGCTGTTTCAGTAGATGTCGCGGTCGCGAGCTTGCAGCGACGAGGCTTGATTGTGCAGTCAATCGACCCCGTAAAATCAGGAGGGAAACTCTCGATGAACCTCAGCTTCTTTGAACGCATCAAGACCAAGGATGTTGTGATGCTCTCCCGACAAATCGCAACTCTGTTTGAAGCGCAAGTCTCCGCTCTGCGTGCGTTTCGTTTGCTTGCAACTGAGACCACAAACCCTGCACTTCAAGATCGACTAACACAAATCGCAAACGATATCCAAGCAGGTGCACCGATGTCACGCGCACTCGCAAAGCACCCAACCGTTTTCGATAACTTCTATGTTCAGATGGTGCGCACAGGTGAGGAAACAGGAAAGCTTGATGACGTGTTCAACTTCCTTGCTGACTATCTTGATCGAAACTATGAAATAAGTTCAAAAGCAAAAAACGCACTCATCTATCCTGCGTTCGTGATTGTTGTCTTCTTCACTGTGATGATTTTGATGATGACAATGGTCATTCCAAAGATGACTGGTATCCTCGTGGAGACTGGGCAGACGCTCCCGATCTACACACGCATCATCATGGCGATGAGTAATTTCTTGGTGCACTACTTCTATCTGTTTATCGCTGGAATTGTACTCACCGTTGTCATGGTAAGTCGTGTGCTCAGTAGTGAGTCAGGTAAAGAGGCATTCTCAAAACTAAAACTGACCGTTCCGTATGTTGGTTCACTCTACCAAAAACTATTCCTCTCACGAATCTCAGACAACTTAAGTACAATGCTTACTTCAGGAATCCAGATGGTTCGAGCACTTGAAATGTCAGGGCAGGTAGTAGGAGACCCCTCATATGAGCGTGCGCTTATGACTATAACAAAAGATGTGCAGACAGGTATACATACGTCAGATGCGATGGCGAAACACAAAGAGTTCCCGAGCATCATGGTTGCGATGGTTCGTGTCGGAGAAGAGACTGGTGATATGGGTAAGATACTTGCTACGATGGCAAAGTTTTATCGACGAGAAGTGGGCACTGCGGTGGATACTCTGGTCTCGATGATTGAGCCGCTCATGATTGTGATGCTCGCACTTGGTGTCGGTATTTTGTTGACGTCAGTGTTGGTCCCTATCTACAACATCTCTTCTGGAATCTAAGCCTACCTTCGTTCTGTCCACACGCTCAAAGTAGGGTATTTGTTTGAAACGGGCTATCATAGGTACATGCGTCGCACTACACACAATTCACAGCAAGCATTTACTCTTATTGAACTCCTTGTCGTAATTGCAATTATCGGCATCCTTTCTTCTGTCGTGCTTGCCTCAGTGAATACTGCCCGTAAGCGCGCACGAGACACGCGTCGACAGGAAGATATGAAATCAATCCAGTCTGCGCTTGAGTTGTACTATAGCGGAGCAGGGAGCGAGAAGTACATTATCCAGACAACAACGACCACTGTAGCCGCGAATGCAACATCGGCGCTCGCTTCTTTGGTGAGTAATGGCCTGATTGCGAGTGTCCCGGTTGATCCAAGGGGTTCTGCGACACCGTACTACTATGTCACAAACTCTACTGGTAGTTCGTATTGTATCGCAGCTGAAATGGAAGGTTCTGGAACAAATGACGGATGCATCAGTTCGCTCAACACCGCGATGGATACTATTACTGGTGCCTCCACCACGAACGACTATCGGGTCGGGCCATAAAACGCCTTCAGAAGATTGCACCACAGCGGTGCAATTTTTTTAATTCAACTGCTATCGGTAGAAAGTCATATCTTGTCCACAGGGAGATATAACAGAAAGCACTATCTGCGTTACAATCTATGCACAGGACTCCGGAGATGGTCCTATTAATAATTATCATTTTAATTGTCTATCATACGTATGACAAAGCAAAAAGGTTTTACACTGATTGAGCTTCTCGTGGTCATTGCGATCATCGGAATCCTCTCATCAGTTGTACTTGCATCAATGAACACTGCTCGTAAGAAGAGTCGTGACGCGCGCCGCCAGCAGGATCTTAAGTCTATGCAGGTTGCTCTTGAGCTCATGTTCGATGCAAACAACACATACCCAGTTACTGTATCAGGAACTGAAGTTGTTGTTTCATCAACTCAGATTACAGCAGCGTACATGACAACGATTCCAAAGGATCCGTCATCACCAGCTTCACCAGCAGCTACTGACAGACAGTACTGGTACGCAGGTACAGCAACTACATATTGTCTTGGTACAGTACTCGAGGGTACACCAGGTGCAATTGACGGTTGTTCAGGTACTCCATCAACAGACGTCACAGACGGTCTTGATGGAATCACTGGCTACAGTGCGTCAACAACTGTTGGTACAGGAAACGTCTTGAAGGTTGCTCCGTAATCTTCTGTCCTACACATATGTGTTACAAAACCCCGCACAGCGGGGTTTTGTTTTGCATTGAAAATGCATAAATGACAGAGTATGTTTTATTCAAGAAAAGTACATGCACAGTATGCAGAAATATTGCAGATGATATACTTGCGCCATGGATTTCATCATGCCTGTGTATGTATTTTTCTTAGGAACGATCATTGGAAGTTTTTTAAATGTTGTTATTTTCCGTGCGTATACGGGCAGAGGCTTGCACGGAAGAAGTAGCTGCGGGTCATGTGCGCGTGTCTTAGGTGCGATTGACCTCGTTCCACTGTTCTCATACTTTTTCCTACGAGGGCGTTGCAGAACATGTGGTTCAAAGATTTCATTGCAATATCCACTTGTAGAATTGGCAACAGGTGTTCTGTTTTATCTGTCATATGCGCATGCTCATACATCGTATGAACTTGTGACATTGCTCACGCTCTCAGTCCTCGGTGTGCTGATTTCTACATATGATATTCGACATACGGTTATCCCTGATGCGTGGAGTATCTTGTTCTCAATTACTGCGGTCGGCTGGCGTATCCCTGAGATTTTGAGTGGCGCGCTCTCCCTAGGGGATGTACTCCTTGCTGGTGCTGTCATGAGCGGTACTCTGTGGGCGGTCTGGTTTCTCAGTGACGGTAGATGGATTGGGTTTGGGGATGTAAAACTTATTTTTGGTGTCGGAGCACTCCTTGGAGTATTTGGTGGCTTCATGACGTTGTGGCTTTCGTGCATCATCGGCTCGCTTGTTGGTATGGCGATACTTGCTCGGCAGTATCTCACTGGGCGCTCAAAATATATAACCATGCAGACACAGCTCGCATTCGGCCCATTCATCCTTGCCTCAGTTGGGCTTATCCTCTTTGAGTATATCTCGCTCACACAACTGTGGAATCTCCTGTATATTGTGTAGTATGAAGCGGCGTATACAGCAACGAGGATTTACTTTGATTGAGTTGCTTCTTGTGATGGGTATTCTTTCTATGGTCATGGCGACAGTCGTAAGCAATCACTCTCGCTTCGGTGGTAAAGTGTTGCTTCGTACATTAACCTACGACACAGCACTCACCATACGCCAAGCACAGACATACGGTATTTCGGTGCGACAATCGACTACAACGTCAAGTCAAGAGTTCTTGGCAGGATACGGTATCAATTTTGAAACAACAACACCGACATCATTTCGAATGTTTGCTGACACGTATTCAGATGGCGGTGTCTATACTGCGGGGAGTGACACAGTAATACAGACATACAATATCGGAAGAGGATATATCATCAGTGATTTGTGTGTCACAAATGGTCCGCTCTCAAGCCCGACTGCAAATGACTACGATTGTACAACTCCGAACCGCATCGACCTGTTGTTCAAGCGTCCGGAGCCGGATGCTGAAATACGTGTAAACCAAGTCAGTGGTACGCTGTATCCGAAAGCAAAGATTGAGCTGCGTTCTCCACGAGGAGATATTCAAAGTATAATCGTCGAGGTGTCGGGTCAAATGTCAGTACAATAATAATCATCATGGCAACACAGAGCACATATCGCAGGAGAGATACGAGAGGATTTACTCTCATCGAGATGCTTGTGTCTGTTGCAATATTTACTGTAGTGATGGCTGTATCAACCATAGCGCTTCTTTCGATGGTGGATGCAAGTAAAAAAGCACATGCACTCCAGTCTGTGATGTTCAACTTGAATGTTGCGGTTGATGGTATGGTGCGCTCGATTCGTATGGGTAGTGACTATCGACTCACAGCTGGGGGTACGAGTGGGTCTTCATTTGAATTTTGCCCATTCGGCCGCCCAAACTGCTTCACAAGTGGTCACGCTGATGAGCCATATAAGATTCGCTACTATTGGGTGAACAATATAGCTGATGCAAACCACCAACGAATCATGAAAGTGTATAAGCCTGCTGGTTTTGGAAGTTCTGTTACACTCCCGATCACTGCATCTGAAGTAAAAATTACATCACTCACGTTCTACTTAACTGGTACAACAGGGACAGGTGATAATACAACCCCGACGAACTATCAACCTCGTGTCATGATGATTATCCGAGGTACTGCAGGTGATCAAAAGGTAAAAACAACCACAAACTTTGATATTCAGGCGAGCGCAACGCAGCGATTAATTGATATATGAGCATGAAACCACTTACACAGAAAGTACAGAAGGGTACGCGAGGTTTCTCAATGATTGAGACCTTGGTTGCAATTACGATGCTCACACTCGCGGTTTCAGCGCCACTTACACTTGCAGGAAGAAGTCTCATTGCGGCTAACTATGCGAAAGACCAAGTGACTGCTTTCAACCTCGCACAAGAGGCAATTGAAGTAGTACGTTCGCTCCGAGATAGACAGCTTATTTGTATCGCGCATGGCACAACAGTCGCTGGTGTATGCGCGCCAACTGACGATTGGCTCACGCATATAAAAGACGGCACAGGTACACTTGTCGGCACAACAGCAAGTCCTATTATCTTTACTGTAAACACAAACACTGGCACGCTCTTGCGATGTAGTGGTTCATGTTCTCCGCTGAACTTTCAAGCAAGTACAGGTTTCTACACCTATGACAGTGGAGTAGGGTATACGGCATCACGGTTTACACGAACGGTGACCGTTACACGTCGTGACGCACCAGCTACGGGACAGGCAACCATCCGCTCAGTGGTTACGTGGACATCAGGAGGTCTCGGTACACTTCGAACGGTCAGTATTGAGGAAGATATTTTGCAATGGGTACCTTCTATATAAGTCAGCATGAAAACACAATTTAAAAAAAGAAAGGTACAACAGAGAGGGTTCACACTCTTTATTGCAGCCCTCGTGTCATCAGTTCTTCTTTCGCTTGCGATTTACATGGCAGGTATTGCGCAGAAAGAGTTGCTACTCACGAACCTTGCCCGAGAATCACAATATGCATTTTATGCAGCAGATGCTGGTGCTGAATGCTCTCTCTATCTCGATTTTCAGGGACGCTACGAGCCAGGTACCGGACAGACTGCTATCCAGTGCGGTGGAGTACTTCTTACAAATCTCGCTGACAGTACTTCTACGGGAACGTATTCAACAGCACTCACAACATCTGCAAGTACACCAAGTGTGCGCTTGCAGTACCAACAAGCTGGCCGCTGCATCATTATGCATGTCTACAAGCTCGATGTAAGTCCGACCGATGGAATACTTGATGCAAATGGGACTATTATTGACTCTCGTGGATATAATACTGCATGTAGTCTTACAAACTCACCTCGACGCCTTGAGCGTGCTGTGCGTTTGCAGTACTAGTGTTCGCGGGATATAGTGGGGCATGGAAGCACGCACTGCTGCGCATGCAATTACTGTCTCAACACGACGAGCATTTCTTACGAGCCACCCACTCCTCAAGAGTGCAGCGCATGTCATACCGCATGCACGCATCACCACTCTCAGTACTGTACAACTCTACGCGGTTGATGGTGATGTCTCACCTCAAACACTTGAAAAGCTTCGTGATATGGTGACACACCCAATCACAGAAGAGGGGGCAATCAATTCTGTTTCTACAACGCGCACAACTACGTGCGCGTTTGTAGTTGGGTTTCTCCCTGGTGTGACTGATAACGTTGGGAAGACAGTCGAATCACTCCTTGCTGATATTGACCCGCGAGCGGCACAGCGGACACGCATCTACTCAAGTACGCTGTACTGTATTGAAGGGGATTGTAGTCAAGAAGATGCTGCACGACTTGCCGAGACAGTGTTCAATCCAGTCATTCAGTATGCGAAAGTGCTCACCAGCTCTGAGCTTGCACACTTCATACCCATCCCTGCTCGTGTTGCGCTTCATGAGACTGGAACATATACCGTCGTTGCGCTGCGCACACTTTCAGACGATGCGCTCACTCAACTTGGGAAACAAGGTATTCCAAATACTGATGGAACCACTCGAGGTCCACTTGCGCTCTCACTGCATGACATGAAAACCATTCAGGCATATTTCATACGGGAGCGACGTGACCCAACTGATGTAGAACTCGAATCAATTGCACAAACGTGGTCAGAGCACTGCAAACATACAATTTTCAGTGACCCAATCGGTAATATTTCAGAGGGTATCTATAGAAAGTATATTAAGGGTGCAACACAATATATTCGCAAGAAGAAAGGAGTGAAAGATATATGTGTTTCAGTATTTTCTGATAACGCGGGGGGCATCGCTTTTACCAAAGATTACTTGGTAACTCACAAAGTCGAAACACATAACTCGCCATCAGCGCTCGACCCTTTTGGAGGGGCAATCACAGGAATCGTCGGAGTAAATCGTGACACACTAGGCTTTGGGCTTGGGGCTAAACCAATCGCGAACGTGTATGGTTTTTGTGTTGGACATCCGCATGATGAGACGATGTACTATCGTGCACCACACAAAGGAAATCCACTGCTCTCTGCGTTGCGTATTCTTGACGGAGTAGTTAAAGGAGTAGGCTCAGGTGGAAACGAGAGTGGCATACCGACCCCTGTCGGTTTTGTAAGTGTCGATGCGCGGTATCGTGGAAAGCCACTTGTGTTTGCCGGAACAGTGGGACTTATCCCACGGCGTATCGGGAAAAAACTTTCACATAAGAAAGCTGCGCAATCAGGTGACTATGTTGTTGTGGCAGGAGGCAGAGTTGGGCTTGATGGTATCCATGGAGCAACATTCTCATCTGAAGCACTTGAAAGTGGCTCACCAGCGACAGCAGTGCAAATCGGCGACCCTATCACACAGAAAAAACTTTCCGATGCGATGCTCACTGAGCTGCGTGATGCTGGGCTCTACACCTCCGTCACTGACAACGGTGCGGGAGGAATATCGTGTTCCGTTGCTGAAATGGCAAAGGAGTGTGGTGGTGCAATCGTCGATCTCAGTAAAGTTCCTACAAAGTACCCTGGGCTTGCGCCGTGGCAAATGTGGATTTCTGAATCACAAGAGCGCATGACGTTTTCAGTGCCGAAGCGTTCATGGAGAGCATTTGAACGCATCATGAAGCGCTATGGTGCCGAAGCAGCTGTTATCGGAACTTTTACTAAGGAGAAACGGTGTGTTGTCACAGTTGGAAAACGAACAGTGATGAATCTTTCAATGGAATTTTTGCATAATGGGCGTGTACCGCGTCAGCAGGTACTGCGAGAACCAGAATCTACAACCCCTGTGGCGCTGCCGAAAGATGCGCGCACACACCGTGAATCAATACTCGAATTGCTCAAAACTCCTGGAGTGGGTACCTATCTGCCAATAACCGAACAGTATGACCATGAGGTGCAAGCGACGTCGGTAACAAAACCAGTACAAGGACCGGGCCGTGTGAATGCTGATGCAGGAGTACTCAAGCCGTTGCGGACATCGGAGCGAGGAGTTGTGCTGAGCGCATCACTCAGGCATTCACGAACACCAAAAGATGCATACGCGTTTTCTGCGCTCGCAATTGACGAGGCAATCAGTAGTGCAATCGCAGCAGGAGCACATCTTGAAAGTATTGCACTTCTTGATAACTATTGCTGGTCAAGCAGTACACAACCTGAGCGTTTGTGGGAGCTCGTACAATCAACTCGTGCGTGTTATGAGATTGCAACGACATATCTGACACCGTTCATTTCAGGAAAGGACAGCATGTTCAATGATTTTAGAGGATACACAAGTGCTGGTGAGCCCATTCATATTGCGGCACCGCCAACACTTCTTATTTCCGCGATAGGTCAGATGGATTCTGTCATCCATGCGCAGACGCTCGATGTAAAAAACGCAGGTGACAGTATCTTTCTCCTTGGTGAGACGCAGGATGCACTCGCACTCAGTGAATACATGGTGATGCTTGGGGCACGTAGTGATACGTCATATAGCGGTGCACGGCTCCCACATGTTGAAGCACAGAAGAATTCCCGACTCTACAGAGTCGCAGAGAGGTGTATCTCAAAAGGTTTCGTCAATGCAGCATATGCACCAAACCGCGGCGGGCTCGCAGTCGCTCTTATGAAAATGGCCGTCGCAGGGAAGCGAGGTATCACGGTGCGCATTCCACATGTTACATCTACTGTGAACTCACTCTTTGCTGAATGTGGCGGGAGAATTGTAGTCACTGTACCGAAGCGTCACGAAGTACGCTTCATAGCAGCGTGTAAGGGTATTACCTGTACAAAACTTGGAACTGTCAGCGATGCTGAGATGTGCATATTTACTACAAAGGAAGGAGATATTCGGATTTCAGTTACAGAAGCGTATGAGTCATATATGAGCGCACTAACGATATAACATGAAACACCCAAAGCAAAAAAAGGTGCGCGCAATTGTTCTCTCGGGTCTCGGACTTAATTGCGAGCATGAAACCGCGGCGTCTTGGAAGGACGTTGGTGTGGAGGCAGACATTGTGCATTTGCATGATGTACTCGAACGCCCGACACTCCTTCGCGCATATAACATACTGACAGTGCCCGGTGGATTTTCATATGGAGATGATACGGGCTCGGGAAAGGCATATGGTACTCGACTTCGCGAAGTTGTAGGCCCTGAGCTCAGTCGGTTCCTAACACGCGAAACACTCGCGCTCGGAATTTGTAATGGATTTCAAATACTCACTCATGCGCAGCTCTTGCCAGGCGCACTTGTTCATAATGATGCGAGGCGGTATATCTGTAGATGGGTTGATGTGCAGGCATCTGGTGCGAGCCCATGGCTCTTTGGGGTAGATACACTTTCACTTCCCATAGCGCATGGTGAAGGTAAATACGTGCACACTGAAGCAGGCCTTGCCGATGTGCTCAATACGACGACTGAAGGAATGTTGCGCTATGTACAAGGACCCATGAGTACACTCCACAATCTGCCGTACAATCCAAACGGAGCGCTCCAGGACATCGCTGGACTCACGAGTCACAATGGTCGTGTCCTTGGGCTCATGCCACATCCTGAGCGAGGTTTCTTCTTTACCCATCGACCAGATTGGACACGAGAACGTGATGCATACGAACTGGAAGGAAAGCCACTCCCACGGTATGCGGACGGGTATCGACTCTTTGAAAACGCAGCACGATTTTTTACATAAGTATGAAACGGATTGGAATTGTTGGCGGCGGGCAGTTAGGGCGGATGCTCTCTGATGCTGCACACACACTTGGGTTTGCGGTTGTTACACTTGATGCGGGAACAGATGGACCTGCAGCGCAAATATCTGATGAACACATTGATGCGTCTTTCAAAAACGCTGATGCAATACAAAAACTTGCAGATATGGTTGATGTGCTTACTTTCGAAATCGAGTCAGTTGATGCAGATGCGCTACAATCAATCGCTTCACTTCGTCCAGAGGCAGTTCACCCGTCGCCCACGACACTACTCATCATTCGTGACAAGTATGCTCAGAAGGAATACTTGAGAGCGCACGGGATTCCTGTTGCTGCAGCGCAGACTGTAGATTCAATTGAGTCAATCCGTGCTGCAGCCGAAGAATATGGGTATCCGATAGTTTTAAAATCTCGCTTTGGTGCATACGATGGTCGAGGCAATGCGCTTATTCGCACTGAGGCAGATATTCCTACAGCATTTGAAACACTTGGTCGGATGAACCTGTATGTGGAACAGTTCGTGCCGTTTGTGAAAGAGCTCGCTGTGGTTGCTGCGCGAAGTACAACAGGAGAGTGTGCACTCTATCCAGTTGTTGAGACAGTACATGAAAATCATATTTGCCATACAGTCACAATGCCAGCCCCAGTCTCGAGTACAATCGCAGAAGAAGCAGAACGAATCGCATACAAAGTGCTCACGGCGCTCGGAGGAGCAGGAGTATTTGGTATCGAGTTGTTCCTTTGCGCGGACGATGTGATTCTCGTAAACGAAATTGCCCCCCGAGTGCACAATAGTGGACACATAACGATGGATGCATCGGCGACCTCTCAGTTTGAGCAGCACATCCGAGCTATTACTGGTATGCCACTTGGGGAAACTGCACTGAAGGCCCCAGTTGCTGTCATGATAAACATCCTTGGTGAACGACAGGGCCTAGCAAACCCAGAAGGGATAGCTGAAGCAGAAGCGCTCGGTGATGTTCGAGTGCACCTCTATGGAAAGAAAGAGACAAAACCTGCACGAAAAATGGGCCATATTAACGTGAAAGGGAAAAGTCATGCAGAGGCTCATGAAAAGGCGAAAAAAGCCCGCGCGCGTGTTACCATTTAGTATGAATACATCAGCACCACTTGTAGGAATCGTTATGGGGTCAGATTCTGACCTCCCCGTGATGGCGGCCGCTGCTCAAATGCTTGAATCTCTATCAGTGCCATTTGAGCTGACTATTGTCTCTGCTCATCGGACACCTGAGCGACTTCGAGAGTATGCACAAGGCGCATCAACTCGAGGACTCAAGGTAATTATCGCTGGCGCGGGTGGAGCAGCGCATCTTCCGGGAATGCTCGCTGCATTTTGTCAGCTCCCGATAGTCGGAGTGCCTGTGCAGACGAAAACACTTTCAGGTGTTGACTCACTGCATTCTATTGTACAGATGCCACCTGGAGTTCCAGTCGCGACCGTTGCGATTAATGGAGCAAAGAATGCTGGGATTCTCGCTGCGCAAATACTCGCACATGCTGATGCAGAACTTTTCTCGAGAATTGCAGCGTTTCGAGATACACAAGAGCAAGAAGTTATGGCAAAAGCACAACGCCTAGAAGCTGAAGGATATACACAGTACTTAACACACCTCTCATGAAGCGAAAGCACGTAGAACAGTCAGTGTATGCTCGCGATGGCGTAAACATAAAACACGAATCTGACTTTTCGTCGGCAGCAGGAAACGTATGTAAGGCATCATATAAAAACTCTAAGTTTGTGAAGGTGCATGACTTGTCAGCCGGTTCGTTTCGAGGGCCACGACCATTTACACTCCAGAAGCTTCCGGCAGGTTACTTTACGGAAGTATCATCGGACGGTATCGGTACAAAAGGTGTACTTGTAGATGCTGCACAGATGCATGAGAGTGCCGCATACGACTTAGTTGCGATGGTTTCAAGTGACATCACTCGCTATGGTGGTGTGCCACTCGTGCTTGCAAATATTCTCGACGTTGTTGCGGTTGGAGAACCAGGGAGCGCAGTTTCAGCGCAGTATCGAAAACTCCTCATTGGCCTCCATAGTGCAGCGAAGGAGTGCCGCGTTGTCGTACTGAAAGGCGAGACTGCGCAAATGGGCGTCTGTCTTGGCTCTGAAATACCTGACTCACTAACCCGCTTTAACTGGAGTGCAGTAATGGTCGGAGCCTACCACCCAAAGAAGATGATTACGGGAAAAACACTGAAAGCAGGGCAAGCCATTATTGCTCTCAAAGAACAAGGTTTTCGCAGTAACGGTATAAGCTCGGTCCGTGCGGCATTCCGTGCACAGTATGGAGATGCCTGGTGGAAGAACCCGAAAGCAAAGGAAGATATTGCGCGAGCTGCAGCGCCTAGTATCTTGTATGACACGTTCCTCGCAACACTAAATGGCTGGTTTGCACCTGCATGGAAAGCAGAAGTACGCGTGCACGCAATTGCACACCTCTCAGGTGGCGGTATTAAAGAAAAACTTGGACATGACATACTCTGCAAGCGAGGACTTTCTGCAGAGTTTGATGGCCTATTTATGCCGCCTGACATCATGCGGCAGTGCAAGGCATGGCGAGGGATGAGTGACGCAGAGTTTTATACTGCATGGAATGGCGGGCAAGGTATGTTGCTCGTCGTCGATGAGGCAGATGTAAAAAAAGTATGCAGTCGTGCGAAAACTTTTGGGATTGAGGCACAGCGTGCAGGGCGAATCACAAAAGAAAAAACGCCAACCATCCACATCAAGACACCGTGGAATACAAACGTTGTTTATAAGCTTACATCATAACCATGTCAGGACTCGATGCCATAGGCACAAAAAAAGAAGTATTTGTCCGAGGTTCTCTTATCGCTGAAGGTAAAACGAAGAAAATTTTTGCGGTGGAAGGGAATGAAGGTCTTGCTGTTGTTGAGTATAAAAATGATATTACAGCATTTGATAACCCTGACTTTACAAAGCAGTTCGAAACAAAAGCCGCCTATTCAAATACAACTAACGCAGCAGTATTTGCAATGCTACACGATGCGGGTATACCAACAGGCTTCAAAAAGAAAATATCAGATACGGAGTTCGTAACTGAGAAGTGCGCCATGATACCACTTGAAGTTGTTGCACGTCGCTTTGCAGTCGGAAGCTATCTCAATCGTCACCCTGAGTATAAAAAAGAAACTGGGGAAGAGCCACACCGCTTCGATGATATTGTCGCTGAGTTTTTCTTGAAAACAACAAAAGGTGGACTTGCAGATGCGTCAGGCGCGATTGTCTCTGGGCTTGACCCACTCAAGGGTGAGGAGGACCCCTACATTGAGAATCCATTTGATGCGGAGTGGAACTTATTGCATCCAAAAAAGGAGGCATCGGAGGCGTCACTTGGGAGGCGAATAGATGCTACACGCGTCGCACATCCTGAACGTATGAAAGAAATGGAGTCACTTGTAAAGCGAACTTTTGCAGTGCTCGAGTCGTTTTTCGCGAAGCATGATTTCAAATTCATTGATTTTAAAATTGAGTTCGGCATAACTCCCGAAGGAAGACTTGTTGTTGCAGATGTGATTGATAATGACTCGTGGCGCCTCCGTGATCAGAACTGGGAGGATTTGAGTAAGCAATCGTTTCGGGACGGTCAGCCACTCTCAGAAGTTGAAGCAAAGTACGGCCGTGTTGCGAGGCTACTCGAGGGTCACGATGTTGGGTCTCGATAAAGAATACTCACGACTGCTATGGTAGAGTATGCTCATGGCATCGAAAGACCTGCAAGAGCGCGCTGCACATCTGCGCAGCACCATCAACCACCACCGCTATCTCTATCATGTGCTCAATCAGTCAGAGATATCTGAAGCTGCGCTCGACTCGCTCAAAGATGAACTCAAAAAACTTGAGAGTGCGCATCCTGAACTGGTGACCCCAGACTCGCCAACGCAGCGTGTAGCAGGGGAAGCGCTCCCTGAATTTCAAAAGATACGCCATGCAGTGCCACAATGGTCATTTGATGATGCATTCAACCGTGAAGATCTAGAGCAGTTTGAAACTCGCGCGCGAAACATGCTCAAAAAAGAAGGTCGAGAACCAGACCACTTTGCATATATGTGTGAACTCAAAATTGATGGACTGAAAATAATTTTGACCTATGAAAAGGGTCTTCTTAAAACAGCTGCGACACGTGGTGACGGAGTTGTGGGGGAAGATGTTACAGCAAATGCAAAAACAATAGAATCAATCCCGCTTACACTTGAGCAACCAGTCTCAGGAGTATTTGAAGGTGAAGTATTTCTTTCAAAAACCAACTTCATCGCACTCAATGACCTGATGCGTTCGCGCGGTGAGCCGCTCTATGCAAATCCGCGTAATGTTGCAGCCGGCACTATGCGTCAACTTGATCCCCGCATTGTTGCTGAACGAAAGCTCGATTGTTTTATCTACGACATCGCACAACTCGATGGGATGGCGCTTCCAGATACACAGGAAGGTGAGTTACATCTCCTGAAAGAATTAGGTTTTAAAACAAATCCTCACGGACATCTCGCAAAAGGAATTGATGCGGTTTGGAAGTATTATACAAAATGGACTGAGCGAAGGGAGAAAGAAGATTTCTGGATTGATGGTGTTGTCGTAAAGATAAATGACTGCACCATTCAGGACATACTGGGGTTTACGGGGAAAGGTCCTCGGTTTGCAATAGCGCTTAAGTTTCCCGCAGAACAGAAAACAACTATCGTTGAATCAATTGATTTTCAGGTGGGGCGCACTGGCGTTATCACTCCTGTGGCAAATTTAACACCAGTTTCAATCGCTGGAACTACCGTTGCGCGCGCAACGCTTCATAATGAAGACGAAATACGTCGGCTCGACATACGAGTGGGAGATACAGTCATTATAGAAAAAGCAGGGGACATCATACCAAAGGTAGTACAAGTCCTTACAGAGATGCGCCCCCAAAAATCAAAACCATTTGTCTGGCCAACGCACATAGCCCAATGTGGTGGAGATGGGAGTATCGAACGCGTACCTGGTACTGCTGCATGGAGGTGTGTTTCTAAAGATTCAGTTACTCAGGTGGTACGGCGGCTTGCGTACTTCACATCAAAAAAAGCTTTCGATATCGATGGTGTTGGGGTAAAAGTTATCGAGAAACTTGTTGCGGTGCACGGTATTACGACACCTGATCAACTCTTCCATCTCACAAAGGATGATTTTCTCGCACTTCCTGGTTTTGCAGAACTCTCAGCGCAAAATGCTGTTGATGCGATAGCCCGCGCACGAGTGGTCACGCTCGATAGAGTACTCGTCGGGCTTTCGATTGATCACGTCGGTGAAGAAGTTGCACGCATGATTGCTGCATCTGTCGGCACAATGGAGCAACTCCTCAGTACATCGCGAGAAGAACTCGAGGCAATCCAAGGAGTGGGGAGTATCGTTGCTGACTCACTCATACAATTTTTCCAGACAGCGCATACACGTGAGCGTATCGATGCGCTCATCCCCTTGCTTACAATAGCGACAGTTACGAAAAAAGAGGGTGTGTTTTCTGGTCTCTCATTTGTAGTTACCGGAACCCTTGAGCAGTTTGGTCGTGAGGCAGTGAAGGAGGTCATTCGCGCTCAGGGTGGTTCTGTGAGTGATAGTGTTTCAAAAAAGACTTCATACTTACTTGCGGGGAGTGATGCAGGCTCAAAACTAGAGAAAGCCAAATCTCTCGGCGTCAAGGTGATTTCTGAAGCAGAGTTTGTTACTATGCTTGGATAAAACTATATATGGACGACGCAGCATTACAGCAATTATTTACACTCGCACGCCTCGAGCCACACGAAGGTGAGTTTGACCGTGTCCGCACTGAACTCCCTGGTATTGTTGCGTTCATGCAAGGCGTCCAAGGAGCTGCCGCTACATTGAGTACGACACCGCAGCCTGGTTTGTCCACAAACGTCACACGTGATGATGTGGTCACAACAGAGCCAGCTTCATGTACGGAGCGAATCGCCGCACAGTTCCCAGATCGAGAAGGTGATTACCTCGCGGTGCACCAAGTGATTACCGGAGGAAAGCATAGTGAAGGACATTAGTATGAACCCAACTCAACTCACCATCGCTGGTGCTCGAGCACAACTCGACGCAAAAGAAATTTCAGCAGTCGAACTACTTGATGCGCACCTGCAGATAATCAAAGAAAAAGACGCTGCATTGCATGCATATCTTGAAGTCTTTCATGAGACGGCTCGAACTGAAGCACTGCGCGCAGATGAGTCAATACAGAAAGGGAATGGTGGCGTACTCACGGGCATACCACTTGCGTTTAAAGATAATATTTTAATACAAGGTCATCATGCAAGTGGTGGTTCAAAAGTGCTTGAACAGTATGTGGCAACATATGATGCAGGTGTTACCGACCTGATAAAAGCATCTGGTGCAGTCATTCTCGGTCGCACAAACATGGATGAATTTGCGCTTGGTTCATCGACTGAGAACTCAGCGTATGGCCCAACACATAACCCACACGACAGTACTCGAGTTCCTGGTGGTACTTCCGGGGGCTCAGCTGCTGCTGTTGCAGCACATATGGCACTTGGCGCGCTTGGCTCTGATACTGGGGGGTCCATACGCCAGCCAGCAGCATTTTGCGGAGTTGTGGGCTTGAAAATGACATATGGAAGCGTATCTCGATATGGTCTCATTGCGGCAGCGTCATCACTCGACCAGATAGGTCCAATAGGTAAAACAGTAGAAGATGTGCGTATCTTGTCACGAGTCATCCGCGGTCATGACGTGCGCGATAACACATCACTTGCGCCAGGTGTGTACCCTCAGCGAACTGCAAAAAAGCGTCTCGGTATTCCGCGCGCATTTCTTGCTTCGGGTTGCGATCCAGATGTGCTTGCAGCGTTTGAACAAAAAGTACAGGTACTAACAGAGGCGGGGTATGAAATCGTTGACCTTACTATGCCATCCCTTGCGTATTCGCTGAGTGCGTACTACATCATAAACCCAGCAGAAGTATCTTCTAACTTGTCTCGTCTTGATGGTATCCGGTACGGCTACTCTTCAAAAGATGCTTCGGATTTTTCTGATATATATCAAAAAAATCGCGGAGAAAGTTTTGGGAAAGAAGCACGACGGAGAATTCTGCTGGGCACGTTTGTGCTCTCTTCAGGGTATGTCGATGCATACTACCGTAAAGCGCTTGCGGTGCGTGATATGCTCCGTGAAGATTTTGCAAAACAGTTTGAGACTGTGGATGCAATCCTCACACCGACAACTCCAACACCAGCCTTTGTTATAGGTGAGAAAGAGGACCCGCTTGCAATGTATGCGGGCGACATTTTTACTGTGCCAATTAACCTTGCTGGAGTTCCTGCGGTCTCAGTTCCCATGGGTACAGTTACGCGAGGTAGTGCAGCACTCCCCGTCGGTATGCAGTTGATAGGTGCTCACGGACAAGAAGAGATGCTCTGTGATATTGCGCTTGTTGTTGAACGAGCTACTGCATAAATCATTTTTCTTGCTATAGTTTCGCTATGGAGCCCACCTCAAGTGATAACTTGCTGCCAATTCAAGCGGTTGACCGCCTCATTGGTTCGTACGCGGGTGGGATGAATACAGAAAACTACTACTACGCAGAATATGTCGGGGAACAACCTAAGCAGACTCCGGCAAATTATATTGAAGTAAACGAAGATGGGATTCCGATTGTGTATATAAATGGCACGAGTATTCCAGCAACAGCGAGTGTCCAAAAGCCGGGACTGACACCACAAGAGGGGGTTGTACAACAGGGCGCAACAAAGACTGAAACAAGTGCTGGCTCGGGCACAACTGAGCTGCAAATTATGAGTCCTTCAGGTCTCGCCACAACAGTCATCAATGCTGTTTTTTCAATCGCTGTCACGATAGCGATTATCATGGGTATTGTTGTTACTTACCTTATTATCCGTACTAGACAATTGCACCACCATGAAGAACATGTGCGGGCAGCTGCTCCTGGGGGTCATGGTGATACCCATGGACATGACACACATGCTCATGATTCACATGGAAGTACTCCTGTCGATACTCATACTCACGATACTCATGCGGAGACAGTCGAACCACATGCTCCATTTGAGCACCCTGCACCTTCCGTAAGTGAATCGTTTTATACAGGTGCGGCGCATCCTGATGCTCCTGCAGAATATCCAGGTGTGACACTACTTGAAGAAGGCGATATTGCTCAGGATGTGCAGGTTACTGAGTCTGCTACTCATGGAGACACCTCACTTTCTGATGTGCACAATCGATTTTCTGCAATTCGAACGTATGTCGCAGGTGATGACCCCGTTACTTGGAGACATGCACTCATGGATATTGATTTGGTGCTCGAAGATATGCTTGCGCGAAAAGGTCTTGAAGGGAATAGTACGGCAGAGCGACTCGCGCATGCTGACGCACGTCATCTCACTATGCTCAACGAAGCACTCACTGCACGCGCGTATTATGAAGAGTTGGTTTCTGGCGTAGAACCGATTACTCATGAATCAATGCAACGCTTGCTTGCGCTCTACACGCCAGTACTCGCTGAGCTTGGTCTCAAATAACATCAGTGCAGAAGACTATTGCCCTTCATGGGCTGATGGAGTAGTATGCACCGCAGCGGGATGGAGGAGTAGTACCTCATCAGGCTCATAACCTGAAGGCGTTCGTGCAATTCGAACTCCCGCTACATGTTAGAAAAATATGCCGCCCTGCGGCTATTTTTCGTTACGTGTAGCAAGGAGAGCACATGACGGGGTAATGCGCGTTTCGAATTGCACACCGCAGCGAGACCCATGTACTCATGGGTGCGAGGTCGGGGAGGAAGCACTTAGTATTTTTATGTATTCATGAAAACACTTAGTGACTTGACCCCAATTCGCGCTCGTTAGAAAAATATGCCGCCCTGCGGCTATTTTTCGTTTTCGGTAAAAGAGTCTTTGAAAATGGTAAAAATAATGATAGTCTGTCGGCACGTCGGGATAGCTCAGAAGGTTAGAGCGAGGGACTCATAAGCCCTAGGTCGTGAGTTCGATTCTCACTCCCGACACACGATAGTGTGGTGGGAAGTACTGTGCCTGCGCACAGTGCGGGTGAGAATCGAAAGCAGCTTGCGTTATGAGCAAAAATATTTTGCATGCCCTTTATCATAAGCACGTACTGGTCTGTAAGCCAGATGTTCACTCCTGACACTGTGCACGTCATGATATGCTTCATCCATGGATAGTAATCTTATAATTGGTTGCTTTGGAGCAGCAATTATTCTCATAGCATTTATTGCGCTCCAGCTTCACTACATCACAGATGAAGATATTCGGTACGATACTGCAAATGTTGCCGGTTCAGTATTTCTTGTCTGGTATGCTTATACAGGAGGAAGCTGGCCGTTTTTTATTCTCAATACAGTCTGGGGTCTTGTATCGCTGCGAGATGTCATTACATACTACACGCGGAGACAGGGTTGAATCTTTCCTTAATATCTAGTATTGTACCCAGCACTGCGGGCGTAGCTCAGCTGGTTAGAGCGTCTCCCTGTCACGGAGAAGGCCGTGGGTTCAAATCCCATCGCTCGCGCAAATAGTCAAAACCGAGGCAATGCCTCGGTTTTGCTTTATTTGGAGCGAGCGATGGGATTTGAACGGCGCAAGCCTGCGAAGCCGGTTGTAATCAACCGTAGGCGCGCCGCGGCCAGCAGCACTTATGTGTACCCACATTAGTGACTGCGGGACAAATCCCAAAGCCTTGAAACTAGTTTTCGTTTCGAGCCTTTTTCATTTTTTGAAAGAGCATGATAGTGTGATTTATAAGTAATATGATTGATCAGATTTATTCACACCACGAAATGTGTTCCAACGAAGGAGGTTTTATGCTTCAGAAAGGAATGAATTTTAAAGTAAATGGTAAATACTCAATCATTTTGATGTCTCAGAGAGTCAATGCACCTTATCAGGATAAAATTTTGGAGGATGGGGTATCAATCGAATACGAGGGGCATGATTGTTCTCGACGGTACTGTTCTGAACCAAAAAATACCAGTCAACCTGAATATACCCCAACAGGCTCACTAACTGAGAATGGTAAATTTAAAAAAGCAGTCGATGACTATAAAAATGGATTGACTGAAGTGTCAGTAGTTAAGGTGTACGAAAAATTGCAACCAGGTATTTGGTCTCTAAAAGGCTACTTTGATTTGTTAGACTATAAGATTGTTATGAGTGGTATGCGCAGTGTGTTTCGCTTTACTTTAAAACTCTCTGAAAGCATGCCTGAAAATTTTGAGTCAAATAGTCATGATATCGAGCATACTCGACTGATACCATCAAATGTTAAAAGAATCGTGTATAAAAGAGATAGAGGTGTTTGCGTAATATGTGGCAGTGCAAAGAATCTGCACTACGATCACGATCTTCCATATTCAAAAGGTGGAGAGAGTACTGACGAAAGAAACATCAGATTGTTATGCGCTAAACATAATCTAAGTAAATCTGGGAAAATCGAATAACTTAATGGTTTCCAGGGTAGATTCTTGCTAAATTTTTTCTAAAGGGGATTACCTCGTAGGCTCCTGCTGCTACCTTGCTATACTTCCAACATGTCGTTTTTTACTACGTCGTTGAGAAAAATACGAACGTACACATCTATCCTTGGTCCCGGACTCACAACAGGTGCAGCTGATGATGATCCTTCAGGTATTACAACCTACTCGCAGGCAGCAGCACAGCATGGCTACACATCACTCTGGCTTGCAGCGTACACATTTCCATTCATGGGAATGGTGCAGGAGTTTTGTGCGCGCATTGGTATTGTTACTCGGAAAGGGTTGGCAGCGAACATTCGAGCACAGTATGGGGTGGGCACACTCTCAGTATTGTGTGTTCTTTTGTTTGCTGCGAACACACTGAATATAGCTGCTGATCTTGCAGCGATGGCGGCCGCTACTGCACTACTCTTCCCGTCGCAGAACCAACTCTTCCTCATTGTTTTGTTTGGAATTCTCATAACTTTACTCGAAGTGCATTTGCCATATGAACGATATGCACGGGTCTTGAAATATCTTACACTCGCGTTGTTCTCATATGTGCTCACTGCGTTTGCAGTTGACATTGATTGGTTTACTGCGCTCTATCATGTTGTTGTGCCTACGTTTTCTTTTACAGCAGATTCGGTACTTCTCCTCTGTGCTGTGCTTGGCACAACCATCTCGCCGTATCTTTTTTTCTGGCAGACTTCGCAGGAAGTTGAAGAACGGCACCAGCTTGCACGCGCAGAACACGCGCCACACCTTTCTGATGAGCCGTCGTTACTCTCAAAAATGCGTGTAGATGTCTGGAGCGGCATGGCTTTTTCAAATATCGTTATGTTCTTCATCATGCTGACTTGCGCGGCAACTCTGCACCAGTACGGTATAACGCACATCACTACTGCCGAAACTGCCGCACAGGCTCTTCGCCCAATTGCAGGAGATTTTGCGTACCTACTTTTTACAGTAGGAATAGTTGGAACTGGCATGCTTGCGATACCTATCCTTGCAGGCTCATCAGCGTACGCATTTGCTGAGGCATACCGATGGAGATATGGGCTCAATAAGACTTTTTCTGAGGCATACGCGTTTTATGGAGTCATTATCGTATCAATTTGCCTCGGCATTATGTGTAATGGCTTTGGTTTTGACCCAATGCATCTACTATTTTATGCCGCAGTCATGAACGGAATTATCGCGCCAGTAATCATATTTTTTATTGTGCGCATCGCGGCGAATTTACCTCGTCATAAAACCCCATGGTGGGGGACAATTGCTGGCTATGTACTCTTTCTGGTCATGTCATGTGTTGGGGTGGGGGCACTGCTTGCACTTTTCTTCTAAACATCCACAGGAGTAACTTCATTGTCGGAGTCTCGGTGGTATACTCCATGCATGTCTACTCTATCTAACTATGAAAAAGATATCCGTCCATGGGGTCAGTACGAGCGATTTACACTAAACGAACTAACAACAGTAAAGCTCATACAGGTAAATCCTGGCGAGGTCTTAAGTTTACAGACTCACAGTAAGCGGGAAGAATTTTGGCGGACTATTTCAGGGAAGGGAATTGCATCCGTTGATGGCGTTGATATTGAACTCACCGCAGGTGTTGAAGTGCGTATCCCGCTCGGGGCAAAGCATCGAGTACAGGCAACGACAGAGCAACTCCTTTTTCTTGAAATTGCGTTCGGTGAATTTGATGAAAAAGATATCGTCCGTTTAGAAGACAAATACGGTAGAAAGTAATATGGAAGTGCTGTGGCTTCTACTTCCCATAGCAATTGTCTTTATCCTCTTTTTTACAGGGGTACTCCATAGAAAGCCGATTTCGAAGGATGCACCCATTGCAACAGGCGAACCAAGTCCTGAATCATTTCAAAAAGGTATACAACTCGAGCGCTCGAAGAAGAACCCACTCATCGCACCTCATCCACACAATAGCTGGGAGACACATGCAGTCTTTAACCCTGCGGTAATGGTGCATGATGGTGTCGTACACATGCTCTACCGAGCGATGGGTCACGATGGTGTTTCGCGCGTTGGCTACGCAACAAGTGCTGACGGTATTCACTTTACTCGGCACTACAATCGTCCAGTGTTTGTTCCGCAGCTCGGTAAAGGTATTCCACTTAAAAAAAGCAGACTGTCTCGTTTTTTCACTAGAAAGAAGAATGCATCCGGTGGTGGTTGGGCGGGTTGTGAGGATCCACGCATTGTGCAAATCGGTGACATGTTCTACATGACGTACGTTGCCTTTGATGGATGGGGCTTCATACGTATGGCTATGACAAGTTTGTCCGAGGCTGATTTTCGTGCGCATCAGTGGAATTGGTCGCCGTCAGTTCTGCTGTCTCCACCTGATGAAATACACAAAAACTGGCTGCTGTTTCCTGAAAAAATACAAGGCAAGTTTGCAATCGTGCATAGTATTCATCCGAAGATGGAAATCGAGTACGTTGATTCGCTCGACGAGTTTGATGGTGAGCGATTCATTAAGAGTGGATATAATCGAGGGATCAAGACAAAGGGGCGATGGGATACTTGGGTACGCGGCGCTGGACCTCCTCCGGTTAAAACTGATGACGGTTGGCTTGTGCTCTACCATGGTATTCAAGAAGGTGAGACACATAAGTACAAACTCGGGGCTATGTTGCTTGATTTGAACGACCCAACGAAGGTACTTGGTAGATTGCAGTACCCACTCCTTGAGCCAGATACCTGGTATGAAAACCATGGCAAGCCAGGTATTGTCTACGCAAGTGGTGCTATCGTTTTGCGCGATACGCTCTATGTCTACTACGGGGCAGGAGATACAAGTGTCTGTGTTGGTACGATTCCGCTTAAGACACTCTGTGATGCCATACGAAATGGAACCGATTTACCAAAGAGCTCACTGAAAGCTGAAATTACATAATTTTTTGTATATGTATACCGTACGACGTTCACCGAAAAATCCAATACTTGTCCCATCGCCTGAGCGGCATTGGGAGCTTGTCGCGTTTAACCCATCACCGTATGTACTCAACGGAAAGGTAGAATTGCTCTATCGCGCACAGGGAAGACCTGACAAAATGCTTAATCCTCCAACAGCACTTTCTATCATTGGTCGTGCAGCGCAAACTCAAGAAGATCATTTTGAAGAACGTGAACCATTTGTTGTTCCGACTGAGAGCTGGGACAAGTATGGATGTGAAGACCCACGCGTTACTTTCTTTGAAGGGAGATACTATACCTTTTATACAGCGCTTGGCGGCATTCCATTTGGGCCAGATAACATAAAGGTTGCGTGTGCGGTTTCAGATGATATGCGAACTATTGCAGAGAAACATCTCGTCACACCGTTCAACGCAAAGGCGATGGCACTCTTTCCTGAGCGTGTACACGGGAAAGTTACTGTCATCTTTGCCGCACATACTGATGACAAGCCGATACGCCTCGCGATAGCGCAGGCAGATGCAATTACTGATTTCTGGAAACCAGAGTTTTGGGAAGAATGGCACACTCGACTTGATGAATATTCAATTGAATTGCGACGCAATCAAGATGACTTCGTTGAAATCGGTGCAGTACCCCTGAAGACGAAAGAAGGGTGGCTCCTTGTGTACTCATACATTACTGATTATCTCAAAGGCGACTCCCGCACTTTTGGTATTGAAGCACTGCTGCTTGATAGCGAAAATCCATACTTACTTGCCGCCCGAACAAATGAACCTTTCCTCGTACCTGAAATGCAGTACGAAGGTTTCGGAATCGTCGGGCGCGTCGCGTTTCCAAGCGGGGCACTTATCGAGGGTGATAGGCTTGACGTGTACTACGGTGGTGCAGATACAGTCTGCTGCAAGGCATCACTGCACCTCCCGCACTTAATGCAGGCAATGCTCACCGACCTCGAAGAGATTCATGTACAGCGCTACGAGGGTAATCCAACACTCGTTGCTATCCCAGAGCATCCATGGGAATCTCGTCTTGCCTTTAATCCTACCGCAGTTGATATCGATGGTACTGCTTACATAGTCTATCGAGCGATGGGCGCTGACAACACATCGGTCATGGGGCTTGCTGTCAGTAAGAACGGCATCACCATCGATGAGCGTCTGCCAGAACCTATCTATATTCCACGAAAAGAATTTGAATTAAAGCATGGTTCACCAACGGGAAACTCAGGCTGCGAAGACCCACGCCTGACGCGTATGAGAGATACGCTCTATATGACATACACCGCGTATGAAGGAGTCGGTAATACTCGTGTTGCGCTCACCACAATTTCTATCGGCGATTTTGTCGCTCGACGTTTTGAAAAGTGGAGTGAACCGATTCTTATCACACCACCTGGAATCGACGAAAAAGATGTCTGTATTTTCCCTGAGAAGATTCGCGATAAATACATATTCTTGCATCGTGTCTCGCCAATGATTTGTATTACAGAGTCAGAAGATGAGCATTTTAATGCTGAGACAATCAATCGATGTCTTGAGCTTATCGGTCCGCGCCCAGGATCATGGGAGAGTGAGAAAGTGGGGATTGCGGGGACGCCGATGAAGACCGACAAAGGCTGGTTACTTATCTACCATGCAGTCTCACATGAAAAACACTACTCTCTTGGCGCAGCGTTACTCGACCTGCAAGACCCAACTAAAGTATTGGGAAGGACTATCGAACCAATCCTCTCTCCACGCAGAGAATATGAACTAGTCGGGGAAATACCGAACGTTGTATTTAGCTGTGGGCACATCATACGAGAAGACACTCTATACATCTACTACGGTGGAGCTGATACCGTGACTGGTGTTGCTACCTGCTCGCTCTCGTGGCTCCTTGATATCTTGCAGCCAAAGTCGCTACAATGAGAGCAATCATTGACTTTTAATGAAAGTATTATATAGTTCAACCGTTCGATTATATCTATCTCTCGTCTGACAAGCAGTAGACCTCGGTGTTTGCTAGA
>CAYNND010000004.1:59401-61699 GCA_964398775.1 uncultured Candidatus Saccharibacteria bacterium
GTTCGATTATATCTATCTCTCGTCTGACAAGCAGTAGACCTCGGTGTTTGCTAGAAGCGTTATACGGAAGGTACCGAAGAAAGGTGGTGTCACAAAACGGCTACCTACGCTTCATAGCAAACATAATATGTATTCACAAGGATATTCACGTGGCGGCAATGGCCATCGCGGTTTTAAAAAAAGTAACTCAGGTCATGGCTTCTCACAAGGCGGCGGACGTCGTTCATTTGGCGGTCGTGGCGGTGGAGGACGCAGAGGCGGCGGGCGCCGTTTTCAGGGCGAGAACATCAATGAGTCAAAGTATATTCGCAAGGCAACGATGAAGGCTGCTGATGTGTATGTGCCAAAACATTCGTTTGCAGACTTTCATACTCATGAACAGCTCGCAAAGAACCTCGAAGCACTTAACTTTGCTACGCCGACACCAATTCAGGACCAGGCAATCCCTGTAGCGATGAGTGGGCGCGATGTGATCGGTATCGCAAGTACTGGTACAGGAAAGACTGCTGCATTTTTGATTCCTATCATCAATCGATTCATTGAGGATAGAAAGCACATGGCAATGGTACTTGCACCGACCCGTGAGCTTGCTCAACAAATCGAAACTACATTTAAAGCACTTACTAAGGGCATGAAGCTGTTCTCAGTTTCATGTGTCGGTGGTGCGCCAATCGGTAAACAGCTCCGCGAGCTTGAACTTGGAGTGCACATCATCATAGGTACTCCGGGGCGCGTGCAGGATTGTATTGAGCGAAAGAAAATCAAACTTGAGCAGTACAACACTGTAGTACTCGATGAAGCAGACCGTATGCTTGATATGGGTTTTGTTGACGATATGCGTTCAATTTTGGGTGGAATGCCGAAGGAGCGTCAGAGTATGTTCTTCTCAGCGACATTCTCTACTGAGATTAAGCGATTGTGTGTCGATTTCTTGAATGACCCAGTTACTGTATCTGTAAAGATGCAGGATACCGCTGATTCAGTCGACCAAGATGTTGTTCGCTATTCCGACCCGCAAGACCAGTTTGCAAAACTACTCGAAGTGATTCGCCAACCAGAGGCACAAAAAGTAATTATCTTTCGTGAGACAAAGCGAAGCGTTGACCAGCTCGCAGAACAGCTCTACTACGAAGGTATCTCAGTTATGCCACTGCATGGTGATATGCGAAATCGTGAACGTGAGCGAGCAGTGAAGGCCCTGGCGACAGGTGAAGCACATGTGCTTATAGCAACTGATGTTGCCGCACGCGGTATCGACATCAGTGATGTGACTCATGTACTCAACTACGATCTTCCAAATAACTACGAGACATATATTCACCGCATCGGTCGAACAGGCCGCGCAAACAAGGCGGGCATAGCGCTTACATTTGTTCGCAGCAGACAGCCGCGTTACTAAGCTCTAAGAAAAGGGTATACTATACCCATGACATTTACACAGAAAACAGGAGACATGCTTGAGTACCTCGATGAGGCACGAAAAAAGTATGGCCCTGTAGTTGACGAAACACTCGCTAAAGTAGAATCATGGGGAGCGGATACTTTTAAAGAGGTACAGCACGAAGGTGAATCAATACTCCGTGAACTCGCAGAGATGGTAAAAAACACTCCAGAAGATCCACGTGTGCAAGCGCTCGTTGAAAAGTATCATACACATCTGAATCGCTTCCATGCGACAAGCAAGGACATGCTCTCAAAGATTAGTGATCTCTATACTTCAGACGAAAGGTTTGCGGCCTACTTTCAACGCTTTGACGGAAGTCTCGCAGTCTTTTTGCAGAAGGCAATCAAGGAGTACACGAAACATGATACAAAAGATTCACATAGCAAGTAGTGATATACTGCACTGAGTTATCAAATAAGGTAATACATATGAAGCATCACATACAAAAAGCAAAAGAAATGTTTGACATAAAGATTATCTACAATGTTGTCATTGGTATGCTTGTCACACTTGCGGTAATTAAATTCCTTGCAATTGTTGGTTGGGCACTTGGCATGGGTGGACACAAGGGTATGTACAAGTCAGAGCGATTTGAAGGACGTGGTGGATACATGATGCAGGAAGGACGATAAGTTCAGTATACAAACGAAAACCCATATGGTCGGCCCAGTGGGTTTTTTGTTTTAGTTTAGGAATGAAATTTGAGCGTACTCTGCCTTTTTTCTTCTCACGAGATATGGTAGTCTGTCGCAACAAAATAAGCCGAAGTAGCTCAGTTGGTAGAGCACGTCCATGGTAAGGACGGGGTCGCCGGTTCAATCCCGGCCTTCGGCTCTGAGAAGAGAACAGCACCT
>CAYNND010000004.1:61799-84158 GCA_964398775.1 uncultured Candidatus Saccharibacteria bacterium
GGACGGGGTCGCCGGTTCAATCCCGGCCTTCGGCTCTGAGAAGAGAACAGCACCTTCGTGCTGTTCGTGCGGGATTGAAAACCGTAGCCATGTTTTGTACTCAAAACAGACGAGGTCGGGCAGGAACCACTTACGACTGAAAGGAGTTAGTGAGTTGCGCCAATCCCGGCCTTCGGCTCCAGATATTTATAGAACTCGAAGTTCCTCGAGGTCGTTGTCGAGATAATAGAGAAGGGCAAATCCAACCATGAAGCCCATGACTCCTGTTGCGAAGTGATTCCCACCAAAAAACCATGCATCTATTGCATCGAGTATCAACCATATACCACGCCAGACGAGTACAACGCCGACAACAGTAATAATCGCCTCCTTAATTTTTTTAGGAATTTTCATTGCTGGTCGTTTGCGTGTTGCCATAGTGTGTAGATTTTACCACGACTCGCTTGAACCTGTGGATATGAGTGTAGTATGCTTCCACCTACTCAAAACCTGTTCTTTGTGAGAAGATAGCCGAAGTAGCTCAGCTGGTAGAGCAACCCCTTCGTAAGGGGTAGGTCGCGAGTTCGATTCTCGCCTTCGGCTCATGACACGAACAAAAGAAGATATACAAAATGAATTGAACGCGCTCGAAGCTGCAATGGGCAGTGTTGATTTTTGGAATGATAAGCAAAAAGCACAAGAAGAAGTACTCAGGTACCAATCCCTGAAAGAAGAGTTGGCAGGAGTAGGGAAATACGACAAGGGCGCAGCAATTGTTTCACTCTACTCGGGTGCGGGCGGTGATGATGCTGAAGATTTTACTGCAATGCTTGCGCGTATGTATTCACGATTTGCTGAGCGTCATGGTTTCACCGTCACACGACTCTTTGAAAACCAATCATCAGCGGGATTCCGCAATATTGGTTTTGAAATTAAGGGAAGCGGCGCGTATGGTTTTCTCAAGAATGAATCAGGTGTCCATCGGTTGGTGCGCATTTCACCGTTTAACGCACAAGGAAAACGTCAGACTTCTTTTTCACTTGTTGAAGTCATGCCTGTCCTGCCGCCGACTGCGGCAATTGTCATCCGTCCTGAAGATATCGAGGTGACGACTGCGCGAGGTGGTGGTCCTGGAGGTCAAAATGTGAACAAGGTTGAGACAGCAGTACGCATTGTGCACAAGGCAACGGGTATTGAGGTAAAGGCGACCAATGAACGTAGTCAGGCAGACAACAAGGAAAAAGCTATGGAAATGTTGCGCGGGAAGCTCTTTCTAAAACAAGAAGAAACTCGCAAGCGTGAAGAAGCAGGACTTTCAAAAACAGGTGACGCAGATATCGAGTGGGGGAACCAGATACGTTCATATGTGCTGCACCCGTATCAGCTGGTGAAAGACCATCGGACAGACTTTGAGCATCGTGACCCGAGCGCAATCCTTGACGGAGACCTCGAAGACTTCATTGAGTCACTGAAAAGTGCTGGGTACTAAGTTGCTTGTCGTTTTGCAAAATATGCTACACTAATGCAATGCTGTATTTCGACAAAGTTTCTAAACACTACTACGATAAAGTTCCAGCGATATACGACATAAACCTCACCATTAACCCCGGGGAATTCGTATCACTCGTGGGTCACTCAGGAGCAGGTAAGACAACACTCCTGAAGATGGTACTTGGTGAAGTGCACCCTACGCACGGAGCTGTATTCTTTGAGTCTCGTGATATAAAAAAGATGGGGCAAAAGGAGCTCAACATGTTGCGCCGCCGAATCGGTACAATCTTTCAGGATTTCCGCTTGCTCCCGAGCAAGACAGTCTATGAAAATATTGCATTTGCCATGGAAGTAGCAGGGCACAGCGACGAAGACATCGCTTCTGATGTTCCTTACGTCATAAACTTGGTGGATTTGAGTGAGAAATCAATGCATTTCCCTCATGAGCTCTCAGGAGGTGAGCAGCAGCGCGTTGCAATTGCGCGTGCGATTGTGAACCAGCCTGATATTTTGATAGCAGATGAGCCAACGGGGAACCTTGATCCTATCAATACATATGAAGTTATTCAGATATTGAAAAAGATTAATGACTTGGGTACGACAGTTATTATGACAACGCACAACAAAGGGGTAGTGGACGCTGTTGGAAGACGTGTCATCACTATGGATAAGGGACGTATCGTGCGAGATGATGCAAATGGTAAATACATACTCTAATATTTTTTATGGCAACATTCACCTCACTCCGACGTATTTCAAAATCAGGTCTTGCTGAGTTTTTCCGTAATGGTTTCGTGACCGCTGCTACTGTCTATAGTATGTCAATTACGCTCTTCATTGTCGGCACGCTCATCTTCCTTCATGCAGCGCTCGTCGATACACTTGCAACTATCCGCGATAAAGTGGATGTAAACATCTACCTCCTGACGAGTGCGCCTGAAGATAAGATAAAAACTCTACAAAAGAGTATTGAGGCACTCCCAGAAGTCGCGCAAGTAGAGTACACCTCTCGCGAAGATGCGCTGAAAAATTTCAAGGAGCGTCACAAGGACGACCAGCTCATGCTGCAGGCAGTTGATGAAGTGGGAAGTAACCCTCTCGGGGCAACGCTCGCCGTTCGTGCAAAGGACACGAGCCAGTACGAAGCAATAGTTAAGTTTGTCGAAGGAACACCAGCGATGAAAGCAGGAGAAGACGGAATAGTCGAAAAGATAAACTATGGAGAAAACAAAGTAGCAATCCAGCGATTGACCAACATCATTCGAGCAACAGAGAAAGCTGGGTTCGCTTTTGCGCTCTTCCTTGCGCTTGCGTCACTTCTCATCGTCTTCAACACGATTCGTCTGGGTATCTTCACAGCCCGTGATGAAATTGCGGTCATGAGACTTGTAGGAGCTTCAGCATGGTATACCCGAGGACCATTTGTGGTACAGGGCATCCTCTATGGTTTTACTTCTGCGCTCGTCACTCTAGTCGCACTCTGGCCGATAGCATATTGGCTCGGTCCCGTCA
Source organism: uncultured Candidatus Saccharibacteria bacterium (assembly GCA_964398775.1). Lineage (GTDB taxonomy): Bacteria > Patescibacteriota > Minisyncoccia > Phycocordibacterales > UBA2100 > CAYNND01. Next base: position 64,782 of record CAYNND010000004.1, read on the forward strand.
CTCAGGATTTCTTTGGGACATTCAACGTATACAGCTACTTTATGTCTGAAATACTAAGTATTGCGGGTATTGTCATCGGTATCGGCATTGTGCTCGGTGCTGCCTCAAGTTTCCTAGCTGTACGACGATATCTTGATGTGTAAAGTCCACATCCTCAGCACTTTCCTATAGAATCAATTCATCCAGAGCGAAAGGGGACAACATGTTTACTAGGCTGGACTATATCACTGCATCGGTGGTTTTCGGTACCTGTGCTGCTGCATACCTTGCCGCGCAGGGACTCGCACCACTCTTTGTGAGTGACGAAGTAAGGTTCTTCATCTGGGCGCGCCTTGCGCCGCCCGTTCTTATTGCATCAGGAATCATCCTGCTGCGTCGAAGGATTCGGTGGTGAGCCGACTCGCCGGGGCCGCCCTGTCCCCGGCATTTTTAATGTCAGAAATCCACAGATGCAAAAAAAAAGGATGCGTGGTATTGTGACGCGGTATGGTAAAACCGACTAAGCATAAGTTTGTATTCATTATCGGCGGAGTTATGTCAGGCGTCGGTAAAGGAATCGCCACTGCTTCAATCGGAAAACTACTTCAAGCCCGCGGATATGCGGTCAATTTAATGAAAGCAGACCCGTATTTGAATGTTGATGCGGGAAATATGAATCCAACAGAGCACGGTGAATGTTTCGTGCTCAAGAATGGTCTCGAGACAGACCAGGACATGGGCAACTACGAGCGATTTTTGAATCATGATTGCTCAGGTCATGACTACATGACAAGTGGAATGGTCTACCAGTCAGTCATCGCACGTGAACGAGCGCTTGCATATGGTGGGAAGTGTGTTGAGGCGATACCACATGTGCGAGATGAAATCATTGCACGCATTGAAAACGCAGCTACAGAGAACAAATCTGATATTTCTGTCATTGAAATAGGCGGTACTGTCGGTGACTACCAGAACATAATGTTCATTGAAGCAGCGCGCGTTATGGCAGCTCGCAGAAAAGGGGACGTCTGTTTCGTCATGGTGACGTATCTTCCTGTTCCAGGAACGCTCGGAGAGATGAAAACGAAGCCAACACAAAATGCAATCCGCCAACTGAACTCCTATGGGGTGCAGCCTGATGTCATTATTGCGCGTTCGATAGTACCAATCGACGAACGACGTAAAGAGAAGATTGCAATTTCATGTACAGTGAAGCCTGAGAACGTCATCTCAGCCCCTGATGTGAAAAGTATCTATGATGTTCCGCTCAACTTCGAGCGTGACAATATTTCAAAGGTGATTCTTGGAGAGTTGGGGCTTGATATAGATAGCACCTTCGACTTGAGTGACTGGGAAGCATTTGCAAAGAAAGCGCATAACGGTAAGGAAGAGATAAAGATTGCTGTTGTCGGTAAATACTTCGATACAGGAGACTTCGTGCTTTCAGATGCGTATCTGTCAGTTATTGAAGCGCTTAAGTATTCAGCATATGACCAAGAAGCAAAACCTGTGCTTGAGTGGATTGACTCAAAGGATTTTGAAAAGGGAGTGAAGCCGCTTTCGTACCTGTCACAGTTTGACGGTGTTGTTGTGCCAGGTGGGTTTGGAACGACTGGCACTGAAGGTCTGGTCTCTGCAATCAAGTTTGTTCGTGAGAATAAGATTCCATATTTCGGACTCTGTTATGGTATGCAGTGGCTTGTAATTGAGTATGCACGGCATGTCGCAGGACTTGAGAAGGCGAATACAGTTGAGGTTGACCCTCAAACACCATACCCAGTCGTCGACGTTATGCCTGACCAGAAAGATAAGATCGAACAGAAAAACTATGGTGGTACGATGCGTCTTGGAAACTGGAAAGCGCTCCTAAAAGAGGGGACCATCGCTCGAGAAGCATATGGCGTTGCAGAAGTTGAGGAGCGACACCGACACCGATACGAAATCAACCCTGAGTACATCAAGAAGCTTGAAGATGCCGGTGTAGTGTTCTCAGGTACATCACCAGTTGATACGCGCATCATGGAAATTGCAGAGCTCCCAAAGTCTGTGCATCCATTTATGCTCGGTACTCAATTCCACCCAGAATTGCTCGCACGCCCACTTGCTCCACATCCTCTCTTTACGGCGTTTGTTAAAGCGGCAATCGCTCGAAAAAACCGATAAGCAGCGTGATATACTCATATCATGCAAGATACTGCAGTGTTTGGTGGTGGGTGCTTTTGGTGTACTGAAGCTGTGTTCCGCATGCTTGAGGGTGTAGTGTCAGTCGCTCCTGGGTATGCAGGTGGTGACGCAGAGCATGCAACATATGAGTCAGTTTCAGAGGGTACTAGTGGGCATGCAGAAGTTATACAAGTCGTATTCAACTCTTCACTCGTGTCCTACACTACCTTACTCAAGGTCTTTTTTGAGTCACATGACCCAACAACACTCAACAAGCAGGGTGCAGATGAAGGAGCTCAGTATCGCTCGGTTATCTTCTACACTACTGAGGAGCAAAAAAAAGCAGCACATGCGTACATTGAAGAAATCCAGAAAGAGTATACTGAGCGCATCGTAACAGCAGTTGAACCGCTCGAGCATTTCTTCGTTGCAGAAGACTATCACCACGACTACTTTGCGCGAAATAAAAACGCACCGTATTGTCAGATAGTTATTGCACCAAAGGTAGATGCAATTCAAAAGAAATATACAGATAACCTTAAAGCACATGGATAAAAAAATTAAAATCGGTGTCGCGTTTGGCGGAGGTGCGGTTCTCGGAGCGGCGCACATTGGTGTGTTGAAAGCGTTTCAAGAAGAAGGCGTACCTATCGACATGGTCTCAGGAACTTCTGCAGGTGCAATCATTGCTGCATGCGTAGCATTCCGCCTTCCTGTGGAGCGTATAGAGGCTATAGCGCGCGATATTGGGTGGTTTAGTATCTCCGCACTGCCTGACTCACGGCTCGGTTTTGCTTCAAACAAGGGTCTCGGAAAGCTTCTTGTTGACGCTATCGGTGATAAGACATTTGCAGAAGCATCTATGCCACTCATGATTCTTGCAACCGATGTAGAGCGCGGACAAAAAAAGATATTTAGTGAGGGAAGCGTTACACAGGCTGTGCGTGCGAGTGCTTCGATTCCCATCTTCTTTTCACCAGTTGAGATAGAAGGAAAGTTATATGCTGATGGAGGACTTGTTGAAAATGTTCCCGTCTCACCCCTCATTGATGCTGGGGCTGATGTTATTATTGCAATTGACCTTGCAAAGCAAGGGAAAACATTTGCACCGAAAGCAGTGCCAGACATGATTGACCTCTGTGTCTATTTGTTTGCGCAGCATCGAGACCAATCACTCAGGAACTCAGTCGCCATACTCATAGAACCACGAACGAGTACATTTGAGTCCCATAACTTTAAAAATGTCGATGCGCTCATAGATGCTGGGTACGCTGCTGCAAAGGCTGCTTTGCCGCAGATTCAAGACAAGATAGGGAGTATCCGTCCTTTGACCCCACACAAAGACACTTTTTGGACTCGGCTTCGCGATTATTTGGGACTTACCGCAACTCCAAGCGATAAAACTATGGCACAATAGAGATGTATGCGGCGCAGTATTTTCTATACCTACCTTGCCACGCTCGTGCTCTGCACACTGTACTTCGTCTCGCTCAATGAGCCAGAAACGGTGCTCAGTTCTATAGTGCATCACCGTGAGCGCCAGCAAGCGCAGATTGCTACTCCTGAGGCGCGCTTTTTGTTTGTCGGGGACATGATGTTCGACCGTTCAGTGCGAAAAGCAGCAATGCAAAAAGGATATGACCACCTCTTCTCATGTCTCGATGAAACATTTGGAAATGCAGATGCGCTCATTGGAAACTTAGAAGGCCCAATCACTACATACCCTTCAGTTAGTATTTCCAAGAAAATTGGTGAAGTGGGAAATACTCAATTTACATTTGACCCTGCAGTGGCTCCTGCACTCGCTCGTGCTGGGTTTGTCGCTGTATCAATCGGAAATAATCACATACGAGATTTCGGTCCTGATGGTATTGCGCAGACGCGTTCGCACCTAGATGCTCATGGTGTTGCATATACTGGTGACCCCACCGATGCAGCAAACAGAGCGGTGCCACTTATGGTTAATGGCGTACCAGTTACACTCATAGCATATAATCAATTCGGCGGTTCGATTGAAGACACCGTAGCAGCGCTTTCAGAACATGTGAGTGAGACGACGGTAGTATTTGCACATTGGGGTGATGAATACGTCGCTGCATCTGCACATCAGAAAAAAGCAGCGCAACAGTTTGTTGCTGCTGGTGCAGACCTTATCATTGGTGCGCACCCGCATGTGGTGCAGGCACAAGAATACATTGACGGTGTTCCTGTATTCTATTCTCTCGGTAATTTTATCTTCGACCAATACTGGACCCCGACAGTCCGAACAGGCGAGGGTGTCACTGTACTCTTTACTCCTCAGGGTGTCGCAGGGTTTGATCGACACCGGTTCTTCCTTGAAACAGACAGGCGGACATGTCTGCGGGCAGAAGATGCTGTGATATGATTGCACTATGTATATTTTCCGCGCCGGCATACTGTCTCTTTTGTTGATACTACCGACAACTGCACTTGCACACACGCGCTGGTTTGCAACAGAAACATTATTGCCGTACACCACAACTGAGCCGACAGCCCTCTATCTCATCATCTGGGCATGCATTGCCTTCACTATCGTCGTAATAGGTATTCATTCCGAACGAATCGGAGCGTTTTCACTGTCATTTCTTGCTCCAAAGAAAGAATATTCATTTCAACGCGCAGCCGCATCATTTTCGATGGTTACCGGAGCATTCTTTCTTCTTGCAGGAACGCACCAGTATGTGTTTTCTCCAAATCTATCCGCATCACTTGGAATGCCCGAGTGGCTCATTGTGGTGCAGATTTTGATAGGTATATCACTCCTTATCGGTTTCTTTGAGCGCATCGCTGCAGTCGCATTGATGCTGTTGTGGGTCTTAGTTCTGTTCTATACAGGCTTTGTAGCTGCACTTGAGGATGTATGGGTGCTCAGTACTGCGTTCTTCATTTTTGTGATGGGGAATGACTACTTCGATATGTTTCCTATACGGGCACTGCGAAGGCATGTTGCACCACTGCAATCATATGCGCTTCCAGTACTGCGATGGGGAACCGGTATGACACTGTTTGTGCTGGGTTTCTCAGAGAAAATTTTGCATCCTGAATTTGGCATCAACTTCCTCTCCATGTACCCTTGGAACTTCATGCAATCGCTTGGTCTTGCATATAGTGACTATCTTTTTACACTTTCAGCAGGTGCAGTTGAATCTTTGTTTGGTCTCGTCTTCATGCTCGGAATAGTGACACGCTTGAATGCACTCGTGCTTGCGGTTTTCTTTACGATTCCTATTTTTATTCTTGGGCCAATCGAACTAGCGGGGCATATGCCACACTTTGCTGCAGTCGTACTGCTCTTACTCTTTGGTGCTGGCGAGCATTTCAAACTTGTGCATCGAAAGTCTCTGAAGCGTTCATAGTTATTGCACGGAAGTCTCTTTCAGCGTATCCTCTCACACATGGCAATCTCATTTGAAGTAATACACCAATCAAAGCGCTCTGCTGCACGAGTTGGAGTGCTTCGCACGCCGCATGGCGATGTACAGACACCCGCCTTTGTCCCTGTTGCAACACGTGGCTCTCTGCGCACACTCGATAGTACCGAAATGAAAGCGCTCGGCTCTCAACTCATCATTGCAAATACATTCCACTTACACCTCACACCAGGAGAAAATGTTGTTGCGGGTGGGGGTGGCTTGCACAAATACGCAGCATGGGATAGGCCAATACTGACCGACTCGGGAGGGTTTCAAGTGTTTAGTTTCGGGTTCGGACGTGACCACGGCATGGGTAAGATTTTGCAAGAAGAGAGTGAAAAAACTCTGAAAGATGGTGTGAATCCCCAAGGGCTCAAGATGACAGAAGAGGGGGTAACATTTAAGTCTCCCGTAAATGGTGACACGATATTTCTTTCGCCCGAAGTATCGATAGCAATCCAAGAAAAAATCGGAGCTGATATTATGTTTGCGTTTGATGAATGCCCGTCACCACTTGCAACAGCAGAGTATATGCGTACGTCCATCGACCGAACGCATCGATGGGCACAGCGCTGCATTGATGCAAAGAAAACAAACCAAGCGCTGTACGGTATCGTGCAAGGAGGTGCATTTCCTGAGTTGCGTGAGGAGAGTGCGCGCGTGATAGGTGCTATGGATTTCGATGGATTTGGTATCGGAGGAGAATTTGGATATGACAAAGATTCACTTGAGCGAACAACTGCGCTCACTACACAGGCGTTACCACAAGGGAAACCACGTCATCTCCTTGGTGTCGGGCATCCTGAAGATTTTGAATACATTGCTCGAGGTGGGGCAGATACGTTTGACTGTATCGCGCCGACACATTATGGGCGTCACGGAACAGCTTTTACTTCAGTGGGGCGTATAGACTTGCGTAAACGTGAGCGACTCACTGAATACATGCCGCTTGACCCACACTGCGCGTGCCCAGTCTGCGCTCAGTACACACGCTCATTCATCAGCCACCTCATCCGTGCGCATGAACATACCGGCATGAAGCTCGCGACGATGCACAATGTCTTCTATTTGAATGCACTTGCAGCACGTGTGCGAGAAAAAATCCTCAACGACGAATTGTAGAGCACCACTCATCTTTGTGATAGCATGAGTTGATGCGTATTTCGATACCACACCAAATGCAGCCAGATAACTTCTCCTGCGGCCCAACATGCCTTGCGATGGTTATGGATTTCTTCGGTAAAACATATGAGCGTGAAGCGCTTGTTGAACTGTGTAAGACCAAGCCAGGCAGGGGTACAGAAAACCACGCACTCGTGTTTGCCGTTGTCTCTCAAGGGCTCTGCGCACACACGTACCAAAATGCATCACTCGATGATATTCGTTCCCATCTGCATCACAAAGCGGCAATCATCATTAATTATTTCAACCCAATTTCTCAAGTGGGGCACTTTGCTGTCGTGCAAGGTGTTGATGATGCGCACATTTATCTCTCTGACCCAAAAAATGGAGATGGGTATCATCTACCGCATGATGTGTTTCTCGCACATTGGCATAACCATACCAAAACACTTGATGCGTGGATGGTGATGATTGCTGAACCGCACGAATGTACTCATGCGCATTGCTCAAAGGGGAGATACATAGCACCACAACGCCATGTTTGATTTACAGAAATTGCTTGCACAGTACGACTACACTGTCCCACCTGAACTTGTTGCAACAACGCCTGCACATCCACGGGATAGTGCACGTCTTTTGGTCTACCATCGAGCGCTCAACACGATTGAACATGTTTCTTTCCGCGACATTGGCAGATTTCTACCTCGCGGTACTGTGCTTGTGTGTAATGACACGCGTGTCATTCCAGCACGTCTGCATGCGACACATGAAAACGGGAGAGTAGTAGAAGTATTCATAACGCAGATTGGAGCGGATGGCCGTATCGCTCACGCACTTTCAAGCCGACATCTTGATGTGGGTGATACGGTGCGGTTTGCCTCTGGTGCAGTCGCGCATATCACAGAGAAAGAAGGGAAAGAATGCGCTATCATCATAGATGACGCTCACACATGGCGCGCACTCCTTGAAGAGAGTGGTACGACGCCGATTCCACCATACTTGAAACACACGACACTTTCAGAAGAAGAGCTGCGCGTTGAGTATCAAACTGTTTTTGCAAAATATGATGGTTCTGTGGCAGCGCCCACTGCGTCACTTCACTTTACCGAAGAATTGCTTGCCGAACTTGCTCGTTCTGGAGTGCAGATAGTGTATGTCACATTGCATGTCAATCTGGGAACATTTGCACCACTCTCAGAAGAAGCGCTCCGCACGGGGAAACTGCATAAAGAAACTTTTTATATTCCTGAGGAGTCACAGCAAATACTTAGAGGTGCAAGGCAGGCGGGGAGGCCCATCATTCCAGTCGGAACAACTGCACTACGAACCATAGAAAGCGCGTTTACTACAGATGGAGTCTGTGAACGCGCTTCTGGCGAAACACAACTTTTTATACAAGAAGGTTATGCATTTAAAATGGCATCTGGGCTCATTACAAATTTTCATGTACCGCAGTCATCACTCATGATGCTCGTTGCGGCACTTGTCGGGCGAGAGAAACTCCTTGAGCTATATGAAAAGGCGGTCGCAGAGCGATACCGCCTTTTCTCCTTTGGGGATGCGATGTTAATCGTATAGAAAATTTCTCTGGGCGACAACGTTGGTGGACGTCGTCGCCCAGACCTGTCCCTGATGACCTCTCAGTCATCCCTTCACACAGGTACGCTTCCTGTCAGACTGCCCATTGGGCGCTCCGCACACCTTCATGTAGGCATGCTTCGGACAGAGGTTGCCTTTCGTCGTGCCGCCGGAAACCAGGACACAATCGTTCGTTCCGTTGAGTCGGCCGGGGCCGGGCTCATTGGGCCGAACTTCTTGGGCAATCGCTGCGCTCGAGAAGAACGCGATGAACAGAAGAGCTGCGAGACGCGTAATCATGAAGTTTATCTCCGTTTGAGAACGGCTGTGGAGCCGACCACGTGGTGTCACGTGATAATATATTTTTACTATATTTTTGTGTGATGTCAAAAAGCCGCATCAGAGATGCGGCTTTTTGTACAGAAGTACGGGCAACTTACTGTGTCACTGTTGTACTCGCCTCGATGTGTGTGTCACCGATTGTCCAATCACTATGGTCGTTTGCATTCAGAGTGACTGAGATAGTGTTTTCTCCACTTTTGAACAACTCTTTAGGGAGGTGTGCCCACTCGCCATAGAGTCGCATCGCTTTTACGCCATTTACAAAGACATGCATATGTCCTTCACCTGGTACTGGTTCTGCGCCTGCCTTGTCAGGAGTCACTGTATAGTTTTCAGTCTTTACGTGGATATTGAAACCGCTCATTGTATCCTTATACGCCATAATCGTTACTGAGGGGAGAGGTTTGTCTGTATCAACCTGAAGTGATGCGTGGTCCATCTGGTGTCCTGCCATTGCATGTTCGTCATGTTGCATACCAGCCATATTGCCCTGTGGCATAATCGCTGCGTAACCCATCGCTCCAATGATAATACCAATAACTGCTGCGCCAATTGTTTGTGTATTCATGCGCACGATTGTAGCGCACGCTCCTCAGTTTGACTATACTGTGTCTATGTATGCGCTTCTCATACTACTGACGCTCAGTGTGCCGAGCATCGTATGTGCACACGGTTCAGGAGCAGTCATTCCAGCGCCAGTACCAGTCACTATGGCGGTGTATGCGGGTATTTTTGCTGTGATTGCGACATGGCTCGTGATGCTTCGTAAAAAACAAAAGCCCACCACGTATTGGTACGTCCAGCTCCCTCGGTATGCCTTCCCGCTGTTCTTAGTCGTACTCACTCTCATGTGTATTGTCGCGACAGCAACAAACACATTGCCGCTGTTTTGGTGGTTTGGAGTTATGACACTCGGTGTCGTCCTGAGTGCATTGATTTCGTTTTCGGTTGACATGCGTCGAGTTGATGCAGAAAAGTTTTCTCTTGCACCGCTCATTTTATTTCTACTCTTTGCAGCTGAATTCTTTGTCCCGCAGTTTCAGACAACGAAGGGCATATTCTTTGTGATTATTTCATATGTGCTTGTCATCACGCTTGCGCTCATGGTTCGTGGTAAAAGTGTATTGCGCCATGAACTCGGTACGCGTTTTGTATCTGCTCTTGGTTCTGCAGCTTTCGTTCGCACCTCTCGACACGCATCACACCTTACTCATACAGACCGATGGCTCATCACGATACTTGTTGTTGCGACAAGTTTCGATGGGCTCCTCCACAGCGAATACTGGCGTTCATTGTCTCTGACACTCGGAATAGATACTGCTGCACTTCTGCCCTCACTCTCACTTTTCGCGAGCGCAGTCCTTTTATTTAATGTGTTCTATTATATTACTGTTATATTGATGCGTGATGATATAGGTGCGAGAGGGGAGTATTCGCTTTCAACATTGGCAACTCATTTCACGCCTGCGTTTGTTCCTATCGCGATTGGGTACTGTCTTGCGCATAACGTAACGCGTGTACCACAGCTATTTGCTGATGAGTACATTGTCTACACGTGGGGGGCGCAACTTGCTTGTATCATCATCGGTCATATCTTGAGTGTGCGCGTGAGTCATGAGCGCGCATGGGCACTGTTTCAAAATCAAAGGCGTGTCACCAGGAGTCAGTTTTCAATGACAGTGTATATGGTACTTATCACAGGAGTCAGTATTATGATGCTTCAAGCACCGCTCTAATACTGGGTATTTTTCTTGTTGCTGAAACAGGGTATACTGGGACGATGGAAAAAAACATTTCAATTATAGGTATATTAATCGCCTGCGTGATTCTCGTTGGAGGACTGTTTGCGATGACCCGCCCCACAACACAACCAGAAGCACTTACAACTGACCAAGCAGCACTTCTCGCTGTACAGAGTAATGACTACACAGTTGGGCCGAAAGATGCCGCAGTGACTGTCGTTGAATATTATGATTTCGAGTGCCCACCATGCGGAGCATATTACCCAATCCTTACAGAGCTTGAGAAGCAGCACCCTGATGTGCAGTTTGTGTATCGATATTTCCCACTTTCAGGACACCTCAACGCAATGAATGCAGCACTCGCAGCAGAGGCTGCAGCAGCACAAGGGAAGTTTACTGAGATGAAGCGAGAAATTTTTGAACACCAGGATGAATGGGGAGGTAAGGATGCGGCTGATGCGTCACTCTTCATCAAGTATGCTCAAGCAGTTGGTCTCAACATGGAGAAATGGGAAGCAGATAGAAACAGTGATGCCGCAAAGCAGCGCATCAACGATAGTATACAGACTGGCATGACTGTCGGAGTACGAGGTACTCCGACGTTCTACTTGAACGGTACACCACTTGATACGCCACGCTCAGCCGAAGAGTTTTCACAGGTTCTTACTGCAGCAAAAACTGCAGCACCAGCAGCGACAGAGTAGTCCTCTGTGTGCAATAAAAAAGGTCGCCTCAGGCGACCTTTTTTTGTATGTACTCATCGAGGTTCCATATAGTGCCATAGAGGGCGATATAGACACCGTGCGGAAGTGTCCCGAGCGCACCGCATGCCATACCTATATTGAAGCTTGCATCAGAGCCTTTCATAGACTCAGGGAGCATCGCCCCAGTCAGAATAATCACTTTCTGTATGTGTGCGGCACGCAGGGTAGTAGCTGTAACGTGCATCGTGTCAGTGCCGTGAGTGATAATGACGTGTTCGTGGGGCGAATCAGTCACGCACTGTAGTATGAGGTCTCTGTCTGCATCGGTAATATCGAGGCTGTCCTTTTTGAGGCACTCAGTTACCGTGTACTCGTGAGGGAAGTGCACTTCATGTAAAATGCGTGCAATCGCCGGTGTCGTAATCTCAAAACTGTATCCGTGATGCGTTGCACCTTGTGGATATGTCTTGTCTATTGTACCGCCTGTTTGGATGCAGTGGATATGCATACGTTTATATAAAATCTTCTATTTTTTTAATAGATGCTTCAATCGGGTGAACCGTATCGACAAGTAACTCGTCTGGCTCTGGAGTGAGGTGCATCGTTCCGTAGAACTCTTTGAGTCGTTCAAAGTCGGTGAAATGGTGAATGTTGTACGGCCGTTCATCGCGCTGTGCAATACGCTCAGCCCACATGATTTCATCACTGCAGGTTACGAGTATTGAGCGAAGCTGTACCTTGAATGTGTCACACCATGTGCGGATGAGTTCGAGGTCGCCGGGGTATTGGAAAGGACAGTCGAGAATAAAGGTACAGTCAGTCTCTACATTCGCCTCGAGTATTTTATAGATTGTTTCGTAGGAAATATCGTTGCGGTTTTCGTGAGTATCAACTTGTTTTGCAGAGACGTGGTAGATGTCGTCTTTTCGCAGGACGGGGAAGTGGTGGCGTTTTGAAATAACACTTGAAAGAGTCGTTTTTCCTACTCCAGGACGACCACGAAACAATATGATGCGCATAGGGGAAGTGTACTAGTAACTTATTCTGCACACAATGCAGCGAGCAGTTCGGCAGTTCCTTGGCGTTTCTCAGCAGAAACGAGTGCGATGTCATGCTCATGTGACTGCTCGCGTATCTTCTTGAGTTGGGCAGCTTTCTCTTTTTGATTCAGAGCGTCTACTTTGTTTGCAACGATAACATATGCAAGTCCTTCGTTACGTATGACTGCAAGCGCCTCTTCATCAAAGGCAGTGAGTCCTACTTTGACATCAATGACGAGTACAATAGTAGTTTTTTCAGGGCGCCCCTCACCGAGGTACCAGAGAATCATGTCTCTGATTTGTTCTCGTTTTTCTGTTGCACCTTCTGCAAAACCATAGCCAGGAAGGTCGACACAGTACCAGGTGTCGTTAATCAGGAAGAAGTTTATTTCTGTGGTTTTCCCAGGTTTCTTTCCCGTCTTCACAAGTTCACGACGCCCCAGGAGTGCGTTAATAAGACTGGATTTACCGACGTTTGAACGACCGATAAAGGCGATATGAGGACGTCCATCACGAAGTACAGCATCGTCACCAGTGATACCTTTTACGAAGCGTGCGTCGTGAATGTGCATATTACTCTGCTACAGTAACACTTTCGATGACGAGAGGAGTGACTGGTCTGTCCTGGGGTCCTACTTGCGCTGACTCAATAGCTTTGACGACATCCATACCTTCGACAACTGTTCCAAAGACAGTGTGCTTTCCATCAAGGAAGTTGTTGTTGTTTACGTTGATGAAGAATTGACTACCGTTTGTGTTTGGTCCTGCGTTTGCCATTGCAATAGTACCTACGTTGTTTTTGTTGTTTTTGTGAATCTCATCTGCAAATTTGTATCCTGGTCCGCCAGTACCCCAGAGTGCCGCCTTTGTGTCGTCCTTTGTGAGTGGGTCACCGCCTTGAATCATAAAGCCAGCGATGACTCGGTGAAACTTCACACCGTTATAAAATCCTTCTTTCGCAAGCTTCGTAAAGTTTGCGACGGTGTTCGGTGCGTCTGCTGCATTGAGTTCGAGTACGATAGTGCCCTTACTTGTCTTCATTGTTGCTTTCATGATTTTTTTGTTAGAAGTTGATGATGGTTGCGCAGTTCCTTTCTGAGCTGTAGCTGGCTGCACCTGCGTACTTGTAGTCGCAGATGCTGCGTACTCTTCAGCTGATGCTTGCTTAGGTGGAAGTGCCGCTTGGGTGTTGCTCGGTGCAACATTTGTAAAATAATACATCGCGCCGAGGAATGCGATGATGCCGATAATGATGCCAATGTGCTTGCCTTGCATAGCAGAGCATCATACCTAGAAAGGATGCAAAACGCTACACTTGAGTGAACGGGGAGGTGCTGGTATCATTCCCCAATGGCACACGACTTCGATATTACTATCGTCAAGCAAATTAGCGTTGATCTTACCAATGAGCCAGGGACGCTCGCAGTGTTCGCGGAATCACTCGCACGCAGGGGGGTCGCTATTCATGGAATTTCAGTTGAAAGTGGACAAGGGGTTTCCCGAGTTCATTTTGTGGTTGACCATACGGAGCACGCAATCGAAGTCCTTACAGAAATTGGAGAAAATGTTTCAGTCAAAGAAATACTCGCGGTTACTGTGAGTGAGCGAAAGGGTAATGAGATATCACGCATTGCACGTAAGCTCGCGGATGAACAAGTTAACATTGATGTGATTTACCTCACTTCAGCTGAAAAAGGTTCTCATCCAACCATCTATTTGTCTGCATCGAATATGGGGGTACATTCTGTGAAAGCGCTGCTTGCAGTACTGCACTAAGTTCCGCTTTGTTATCCACTTTGCGCACCGGAGTGTGTGTTGGTATGATGACGCTCATTAGGTAATAGAAATAAGTATTTATGGATCAAAACACAAACACAGCAAAGACTATTGCACTCGTGGCGGCAGGACTTGTCATCATCGGTGCACTTTTGATGTTCCTCTTTAACAGTAAGGGTGAAGAGACAACAGCAGGCGATGTAGCACCAGTTGTCCCACCACAGGGCGAGCCACTTCCACCGCAGGATGCTGCTCCAGTTATCATGGAGGATGGTACTATCCCAGCACAAGCAGACCCACTCGCGACACCTCCTGGTGTGCTCCCGACTGTACCGACTCCAAATGGTGGCACAGCTCCAGCACCAGCTGCGCCAATCATGCCAGTTGAGTCAGGAATGAACTCTTCATACAAGGATGGTACATACACTACTGTCGGCGATTACCGCTCACCAGCGGGACCAGAGTCAATCACCGTGAAGCTTACGCTCAAAGATGGAAAGATTGTTGACTCTGTAGTAACAGGTGAGTCAAACGAGAGTGTTTCTCAGAAGTTTATGGATGGTTTTGCAAAGAACCACAAGGCACTTGTAGTTGGTAAGTCTATCGACGAGGTGAAGCTTGGTGTCGTTTCAGGTTCGTCATTGACTCCAAAAGGTTTCAATGCAGCTGTTGAACAAATCAAGAAAGAAGCAAAGTCATAATCGAAACAGTACTAAAAAAAGACCCGCGATGCGGGTCTTTTTTATTGCTATGGAAATACTGCGCCCTGTGTTTCGCCGTGCCTTGTCTGTGCATCATACCCAGTATTTTTCTGCTGTATAACATCGAGCTGTGCGTCTGCATAAGCGTTGACTGTCTGCACTATATTTTCACACGGTGCATCAGGAAATGCTTGTATCGCAGCAAGTGCGCTCTGTGCGTTTTGAACAGTAATATCGCGATGTCCAAACTCATGTGTCTGCAGGTTGGTGAAATAACGATTCCACTGTGCAGTGAGTGCGGCATTGTCGCCGCTATCTTTGAAGAATGGGAATAGAAACGTAATGTGTAATACAAGTGTTACATCAGAAATACCACAGAGCCCATTTGGTTTTTGATTGTAATTATATGAGTAGCGGTACCACCAGTGTGTGACTGCATCATAGCCACCCTGCACTGGAGTGCATTGCGCCATCTGCCTGCGTACTTCAAGTGGGCTTCGTCCGTACACAGTGTAGTAGCTCGGTTGCTCAATCGTGAGTTGAAACGCTTGCCCATTTTGATTTATGGGAAGCGCTCCAGCGGGAACATATGATGTGTTGCGAGTGCACTGCGGGACTGGAGTGAGTGCTGACTGAGTCACTTGAGGCACTACGATGTTAGTCACTGCGATTGGTTGCTGGTGTGGTTGTGTCTGAGGTGCAACTGCAGGCGCAGCTTTTTTCTCTTGCTGCTTTTTTTGCGGCGGTTGCTGTTTCGGTTGTGCGGGCTGCTTTTTCTGAACAGGTGTCTCAATTTTTTTCGCAGGTTGTGGCTCTTCAATCTGCAGTATCTTGTTGTTTCCGAGGAGGATCTTACCTTCATCCGTTACCGCAGACTCCGTTGGTTCTTTCTCTGCAGGAACACCACCTGCATGCTCATCAAGTGTTTCGACGTCTGTATGTGTACTTTGTGCCTCACAGGGGTCGTCAAAGCCGATAGGTGATGGCGTGCATGGCTCTTCTGTATTTAACATTGTCTCAAGTGCTTGCTGTGTATCCCTGACAGTCGTTTGCACGATGTGGTGTGGCGCAACAGTCGGGAGTGCCCAGAGGGTTAAGCCAAACCCAGCACCTGCGCACACGCTCGATGCAAATACAATGAATACGCGAAGTGGGAATGGGAGCCCTGTAGGTGCTTGTGCGCCAGGCGTTTCATTGAGTGGGTCCATTACTGCATATCATGTACGAAAAATGCCTAAAAATAAAGCCCAGAAGGCGTATATCGAGAGGAGTTACTGGGCACACGTACCTTCGTGCAAGAACAGAGCCTTCTCTGCATCAAGCATGCAGCGGTTACGAAATGTCGTTCCATGGGTACATTCTCGTGGCATTGATTCTTTCAAGTCTTCAGTCAGGCATCGATATGGCGTCCCGCAGACTGTTTTTTGTTCTGTTGTGCAGACTGTCTCCTTAGGGTCCACAGTTGGAACCTGTGTTGCAGCAATCCCGAAAAATGCTTTGCAGATAGTGTCCTTTTCTTTTTCTACTGGGCATGCGCGCATTGTGCACTTGAGTGGCCCACCGATGTCATCGCGGAAGCAAACGTTACACCCATCGTAGAGTACTTTACAGTTTGGACCAGTATCGTTCTCATCCGGTCCATCAGATGTTGTTCGCGGTAGTGTGCCACAGAGTTGTTGCATGCGTGCACGAGTCTGTGGTCCTACTTTTCCTGTTTGAGGGAGTTTCTGTTCTTTTTGGAAGCGAAGCACAGCTGCTTTAGTCTTTGGTCCGAAGTAGCCGTTGATGATAGTGCCTGAGTACCGAGCGTTGAGGAATTGTTGGAGTTGCGCAACAGAGATGTCTTTCTTCGAGTCACGCTGCCCAAGCTGGATATTTTTCTGAGGAACGCTGCATACTGCTGCATGCGCTATAGTTGAAGAAAGGAGTGCGATGCATACAGTAAGTAGCAAACGAGGTATGTGCATAGATGTTATGACGTGCATACGAGTAGTATATTACCGTTTTCGTTCTCGGTCAGCATTGGTGCATGGACCATCATGTAACACCGTTGCTTTCAGGAAGCGTGCCTGATATTTGTTTTGGTAATCGCGGACAAGTGGGGCGCATGACGCTTGGATGACATTGCCACGGATATCTCGTGTGACAGGGCAGTTGTACTCAACACTGCAGACAGGTGCATGATGCACAAAAAAGACACCTGATGCGATAATAATCCCAAACAGTACCAAGATAAGGAATCCCTTCATGCTGATAGTATAGCAAAATGAACGTGAGAGGTGGATAGTATGTGTGCTTGTGGGGGACTCTCGGGATACACTGCAGCTATGATAGGTAAAATACTTACAGTGCTCGCGTGCGGACTCGGCGCTGTGGCGCTCTTGTGTCTCGTGTTTCTCTGGAAAGGGATTATGGTCGCACCGACAAACACAGTCGCAGTATCAGATGAGGTGTTTACTAATGACCCCACAAAAAAAGAGGTTGCTGACGCACCAGTACTCCCGTCTATGAAAGGAGAGTTTGTTTTTGAGCCCGCAAATATTTCGTTTACGCTCCCTGAGGGGTGGAGAAGTGTGCCACTGAGTGACGCACCAGCGCTCGAAGGCTTTTCGACGTCGCAGTTTGCGCTTGCAAAAGAGAGTGACGGATGTTTCCTTGTGTACTATGACCAGCAGATAGATAGAGATCTGTATGCGCAGACTGGCTTTGGTGAGCGCACATTTGCTGGACCGCTCCAGTTTGATAACCAGTGGTATGCGCCACAAGAGGTTCTTCCAGAAGATTTCACCTTCACTCAAACACCGCAGCGCTTCAAGCGGGAAATATACACACTCGGTATTCACTCGAGTACACCGACATTTAAGATTGCGCCACAGCTCATTCTCTTTGAACAAGAGGGAAACGTAATACCTGATACATGCATTGCTGACATGAAGCCACTTACGGAGTCATGGAAACCCTACTTTGCAGGCGCAACACTTGATAGTAAGTCGACAGGCTACATCTATGCAGGATATCAGCCGGGTGGTGCAGATACGGGTGTGGCTCATATCTTTTTCAAATCAGATACAGGAAGTCCACCGCAGGTTCTCTCGCAAGCCCCTGCACCTCGATGGCGGGATATGACATTTCGTGCGGACGGGACTATTGAGGGCGTGACCGAGCGCGGTACGCTCTCAAGGTTCAATGTTTTTTCGGGTGCAACTTCAAATTCGCCACAACTCATCAGCAGTGGAGTCGTGCTGACACACTATCGACACGGAGCGCGTGAGTGGGTGCTCGCGACAGCAGACATGGCATGTCTTGATAAGGGTAACTGTCTCTCGACGCTGTATGTAAAAAATGATAGCGGGCAATTTACACCCGTCACAGGAGGGAAAATGCAGGGGCCCACACGCATTGTCGGTTACATTCCAGAAAAGAAGCATGTAGTACTGAGGAGTGGGTTTGGAGATGCTGGATGTATTTCTGAGCAGTTGTATATTTATGACGAAACAAAAAAGAGTATGACAAAGGGTGCAGGGTATGGTGGATGTATTGGTGCAGATGAAAGTATCCCGTATGCAGCAGATAAGGCACGCTTCGACGCAGTCGTAGAAGCTGCAGGTGTAGAGCGGAAAAGTACACTACTACGTGTAGAAAAAGGCATGCTAACTACTGCAGACGCTGAGCTCATACGAGAGGCGAGTGCAGGTATGACCTTTACCGAAGACTACAGTCTCTAGCTATTCAGTGACAGGTGTGTTGTTCTGTTTGTTCAAGCGCTGTACCTGATCTTCTATCACTTGTGGGTGCTTGCCAGCAATACATTCCTGTATGTATGCCTCTGTGTCTGTTCCTGCTTCGAACGTCGTGTAGCTTAGAGAGTCACGACAGATTTGCTCGATAGTAATCTTTGGCTCAGGCACACCGATGGTGTCGCGGCCAGGAGCTTCACCGACTGTGTAAAAGTATGCTGCGACTGCGAGTATGCCAAGGGCAATCACTGATGCAATCGCTGTTTTGTGATGTTCTGCAATCTGTTTCATACAAAGAGTATATGCGTGTCGTTTCCGACATGCAAGGAGGGTATTTTGAGAGCTCTATAGAGCCCCCGCAGGAGACTGTTGGTGTATCGTAAAGATTCCTGCGATGTCATACTTCTGCCACTGGTCGCTACTTAGCGTTTCGATTGGTGTCACGAAGCCTGAGTATGCTCCATGCATGCCGGACTGGAATTGGCTCGCCATAGTCGAGGACTGACCGAAGTTAAGCGCGTAGTTGATACCATCATCAGTTGTAAAACCAAATGCACATTCTTCTGTCTGTGGACCTGTGGTGTCTTTGTGTGGCAAGCAGTTAAACGTCCCACTCAATGTTACATCTTCAGTGCGTGGTATTTCGATACGTTCAATTTTTGTCACCTCAACAATCCCAACACCCTCATACTTTGTATCTCTGTGCGGGTAGAACGTTCCGGTGATGCGTGTCGGTACTCCCATGACGAGTTGAGCGATTGTGGTGAGCTCGGGACTCACATCACGTAGCGCAAAGAAGCGACCTTGGTCATCTTGAAAGCCGTATGCACATTCCATCGTTGTGATTTCAGGATTCCCTTTGTGGGGAAGACAGACTCCTTCACCGACAAGTACGACAGGTCCCGCAGGTGGTGGGGTATCAAGGCTGATCGGTGTATCAGGTTGTGTTCCTGGAGTCACAAGATTTTTCGGCGGGATGAGTGTGCCACGCACTAAGAGTGTCACGAGAAAGAGTCCACCGACTGCTGCTAAGACTGTTAAGATAACTTTGTTAGACAT
>CAYNND010000005.1:0-71836 GCA_964398775.1 uncultured Candidatus Saccharibacteria bacterium
TATGATAAACGACAACACTCCAGTGCTTCCCACTGATTTGCAGGTCATGAAGGCAATTCATATGGATGTGCATGAACGGGCAGATGCGCTCTATACACTCCTGCGACACATACAAGAAAAGAAGCTACATGTCACACCAGAGCAAAGTCGAATGATATACGAGCGTCGTGCTGTGCTCCTTGAGTCACGGGATAAACTACATGAACATGTGCTCAAGTCTACTGTAGAAAAAGATGAGGTGAGAAAAGGATTTGATAGGCAGATACTGCAGATAGTAGAGACACAGTTAGGGAAGATTGACTCACTGATGCAGGAGCTGCATGAGTACATTCCTGCTCCACAGCAGCCGGAGTAGTGCTATACTCACGACCATGAAGACAGGAACGACAAGCTGGGGAGAAGTAGCAGAGTGGTATGACGAACACCTCAAGGGTGATGATACCTACCATGCAAAAGTCATTGCACCCAACTTGCTGCGTATCGTTGCCCCACAGAAGAAGCGCATTCTTGAGATTGGGTGCGGTGAAGGATATTTTGCGCGAGCTTTTGCAGCAGCAGGTGGCGCAGTGCTTGGCTCTGACATTGGGAAAGAACTCATTGAAATAGCGAGACAGAAAGCAGGTGGTCCCATCTACCACGTCGCAGCTGCAGACAAGCAGTCGTTCATTAAGGATGCCTCTATCGACACAGTGGTCGCAGTACTCACACTGCAAAACATGGAACGAATAGATACAGTCATGCGGGAGGTCTCGCGCATACTCAAATCAGATGGCTCATTTGTCTGTGTTATAAATCATCCCGCGTTTCGCATCCCAAAGTCGACCCACTGGGAATTTGATGGTAAAACTGGCACTCAGTATCGCCGCGTGGACAGATATCTCTCAGCGCAGAAGATTCCTATGGAGATGCGCCCGGGGGAGCGCGCAGCAGGGAAGTCAGGGAGCACTACATTTTCCTTCCATCGCTCACTACAGGACTTCATGAAGGCATTTGCTGGTGCTGGGCTCTCCATTACACGCCTCGAGGAGTGGGTATCACACAAGCAGAGCCAGAAAGGACCGCGTGCAAGTGCCGAAGATACCGCACGGAAGGAATTTCCACTCTTTATGTGTATTGAGTGTCGGAAAGTGATATAATATGCATACTAAATAATAACAATTATGGAATTACTTTTCTTCGTTGTAGCAGTTATTGTCGTCGTACTTCTTATATCTATCCGCCAGGTTAACCAGTACGAGCGAGGTGTGGTCTTTACACTCGGTCGCTACACTTCGACCAAGGGACCAGGCTGGAGAATCGTACTCCCAGTTTTTCAAAGTATGATGAAGGTGGATATGCGCGTAAAAGCTGTCGACGTACCTGAACAAAAGGCTATTACGAAGGACAACATTCCTGTTGGAGTAAACGCCGTGATTTACTACAAGATAAACTCTGCTGAAAAAGCGTACCTCGAAGTCGAAGACTATTTCATGGCGATGAGTCAGCTTGCACAGACCACGATGCGAAATGTCGTGGGGCAGGTAGAGCTCGATGAACTCCTTGCGAGCCGTGACAAGATTTCTGACAAGATAAAGAGCATCGTGGATGTTGCAGCTGAGTCATGGGGTATCTTGGTCAGTAACGTAGAACTGAAAGATGTTGCACTACCAAGTGATATGGAGCGCACTATCGCAAAGCAAGCTGAAGCAGAACGCGAACGCCGCGCTGTCATCATCCAGTCTGAAGGTGAAGTGATGGCTTCTGAAAACATCGCAAAAGCTGCAAAGCTTCTCGCAGAAACACCGGGAGCGCTCCACTTGCGAACACTCCAGTCTATCAACGACATCAGTTCTGACGAAAGTAACACTGTAGTCTTCGCGGTACCACTTGAAGTGCTCCGCGCATTTGAGCGAATTTCTAAATTGTAACATATGCGTTTTCTTACAAATATTATCGACTCTGTCTACAACCCTGGTTTCTACGCTACGATGCGTGAGAGGCGTGGAGTATCAGCCGTAGCACACTTACTCCTTGTTGCGCTCATCTGCGCAGCGCTCTACCTCGTGCTGATTTTCCCAGCACTTAGAATAGTCAGCGATTCAGTCACTGCGTTTCCAGAAAAAGCATTTTCTCTCTATCCTGAGCAAATGGTATTTACTGTAAACGAAGGTGTCGCTACAGTCATGGGCGCAGAAGAACCAGTCATTATCCCGGTCTTTGTCGGTGAGCACGGCTTCGACGCAAGTTCATTGCAGACAGATCTTACTGTCAATGGAATGAAAGCTCCTGACGTTGCGGGTAAGAACTTCATCATCGATACTCAGACACCATTTTCAATTGAAATCCTTCGTGAACGAGAAGGCTTTGCATGGGCTACAAAGGATGGGGTATACAGCATCGACGAGAGAGGGGAAATCAAAGGTTTTGCGTATGGAAAGGATACTAAATTTACTCTGAGCAAGACAGTGCTAAGTGCTGCAATCGATGCGATACGACCGTACTACTCATATGTGCTCCCAGTTCTTTCGTCAATCGTGTTTCTCTTCATGCTGATTGGAGTATGGTTTGGGTACCTCTTCTTCGGACTTTTCATAGGACTACTCGTCAAAATCTATTACAGTTTCTTCCTGCAGAACTCTATCCCATTCAGTCAGTCATATAAGACTGCATTGTTTGCGATGACTGGTCCAATCTTCGCCTACACCGTGCTCTCGGCATATGGCATCTCGTATACATTTCTGTTTACGGCAGCAACGATGGCAGTAGTTGTACTGAACACCTATGCACATAGAAAAGTTCCACCACCACTTACTACATCGACTCAAGCGCCTGCAGCGCCATCGTCAGTCGTTATTACTGAAGAAGGTTTAAATTAAGCTATGGTAGGACCTCAACTCATTCTGGCTGGAATCGTTGCAGGACTGCTTACAATCTTTCTGCTTGATTATGCGCGTAATAAGTGCAAAACAGACTGGTGTATTACATACATCATCATCTCCATCATCTTCGTTATTATTACTGCGCTTTTGTTCGCGGTGATTGGGTAACTACATAAAGCGCATCGCAGTTGTGTATTGCATGTGGCCATCTTTTAGATGGGTAAGTGTCGGCTTTTCCGAGAGCTCCGTTGGTGCGTCTGGAGTATCTGCATGGCCACTCCAGTGTTCGATGCACACAAAAGGTGCTTGCGGTTTTGACCAGAGTGCAGAGTGAGTAAAACCATCTTGAGTTATTTCGACAGTCTTTCCATCAGCTCGTGTAAGCTTCCATGACGCAGGCGTATACTTTTTAAAGATAAGCGCATCATGGACAAATGTATCAGCAGTCAGTTCAATAGTCTCTGCAGTGTGCGCATATGCTGCGGGCGCATGCGTCAATAAGCCGTCTTTGAGCTGTGAAGACATGTCTGGGAGCGGCTCACTTGAAGTGATGGTTGGCTGCTGCGCTCCCTCTCCTATGAGAAACGCGGGGTGAGTACCAAGCGCAAATGGAAGTGGCTCGCCAAATGTATGGACGAGTTCGTATGTCGTATGCACTGTAGCATCGAGCAATTTATAATGAATATACAGGTCAAACTCAAAAGGGTAGTGTGCGCGTGTAGCATCGTCAGCGCTCAGTATGTAGTGTGCACTCGTGTCATCACTTGCGTGTAGTTCAAAGATGGAATCTCGCGCAAAACCGTGTTGGGGAAGCGTGAAAGAAGCTCCATGATGTGTGTATGTGTTGTCACGTATTTTACCGACTATGGGGAAGAGGTGTGGTGCTCTCCGGTTCCAGTATGTTGCATCACCATTCCATAAATACTCAGTGTCATCGACAAGCGAGCGTACACTCTGCAGCTCAGCGCCCCGAGTCGCTATCTCTACCCTCAATGTGTTGTTTATGAGTATGAGTGGGCGAGTCGACATACTACTTTTTTGTTTTAGGAACTTTTGGACATGCGTTATTTACTTTTGAGAAGCATGCCTTTTTTCCGTCTGGTCCTATATATGCGCACGGATATTCAAGGGAGCTGCAGCGGTTTCCGATAGGAAGTGTTGCGCACAAGTTTTGAGTGGTACCACCTTCATCAGCTACTTGCATGCAAGTGATTTTCTGCGTCGCTGTAGCTGCCTTGTTACTTGTTGTACCTTCTGCACCGATGACTCCTTTGCAGGTGGTATATCTGTACCCTGGATCACCATCAAGGAAGCCATTCTCGCAGGTACGTTTTTCACTGTGGCATGAGCCACCGGCTGCAGCAGCAGGGTAGCGGTACATAATCTTTGTCTCACCATGAGGTATGAGGCTTCCAGCGACAAAGCAGTTTTGTGGAGTTTTAGGCACAGTCTTTTTCACCGTAGCAGCTTTTTTCTCAGACTTTTGAGTTTTCTTCGGCGTTGTCATTGCAGTAGCTGAGGTATAGTTTTGGAGTTGCCCTTGAATCACTGAGTTTGCGCGTGCGCGAGTCTGCCCTTTGAAGACTCCATCGGATGGTGAGATTGAGTAGCGCTCTTGGAATTTTTGTACAGCTTTTGCAGTCGTGTGGTCGTAGATGCCAAGTATTGGCCCATCATAGAACCGTTCAGCTTTCAGGAATTTCTGTAGCACGATAACTGCCACTTCATTTTTCACTCCGGGGTGAAGGTCAACAGGAAATAGTACACGCTGCGCTGAGGTAGTATTCACAAAAAGCATACTGCACGCAAGAATAACAAACACCTTCTTCATGTGAGTAGTATAACAGTTGCTTAACTCAGTGCACTAGCACTGTTCCTATCCATATCATTTGCTGAGACTTAAATGACTCGCAAAGTTCTTTGTATTGATTTCAAGCTTTGCTATGCGATAATTTAATGATGATCGAAACAACACCAGGAGCAAACGGCCACGGAAGCGTGCCCGAATTTAAGTCAACGAACAACTTCGACGGAAGAAGTGCCGCTGAAGCAATACAGAGTTCTATTAGTGAAGTGCGAGATAGTGCGGAAAGCCTCAGTACTGACATACGAGCCCAGCGTGAAGCGCTGAAAGATGTGCAAGGTGTAGAAGCTCGAACGAAAGAAGATGTAATGAAAAGAGATAGTGAGTTTTTGAGTTTAGTGTCAGGCCCACATACAACCTATATGAGAGACCCATACTCACTTGATAAAGTCGACCCACTGGAAGGGTTTTCACAAACAGAGCGAATACAACTAGCAACCAAAAAAATCGCAGAAATCAAAAAGCGTTATGAGCCAAGTCCTGAGGGTGAGGCGGAAATGAAGAAGGCGGTCACTGAAATGATGCCAAAGACTCAGAAACGACTCGAGACACGAGAAGGACATGAAGCGCGAGCAAAGCAGCTTATGCTTGATATGGCACAGTTTGCAGAAGACCTATCGGACGCAGGTGTAAGCGGGGGAGATGCTTGGAAACGAGCACTTATACCACTTCGTGGACAGTATGGTTGGGTCGACAGAAAAGATAATTAAACTCTCCCGCCAACATTTCCGTAAGAACAATTCTTACAGTTTCAAATATCAGCAAAACACCTGGAAAAATAACTCCAGGTGTTTTTACATATGCTCGAAAATGTCTTCATATTCGACCTCTGAACCCCTCAAGGGAAGGCTAGATTTAAATGCCTACAACGTCGCACAATATATCTTTTGCGACGTTATAATGTAGAAAAGGGGGCTTAGACGCGTGCCTTGGTCTTGACATGGATGGATATCTGAGCAAAAAAATAACCACTCATGTGAGTGGTTATTTCTTGAAAATATTTTCTATGTTCTATATGCCAGACACTTTGAGTACGTTCCCTGTTCCTACTGCTGTAGAGGCGTTGTAGCCAGTGATACCGTCTATACCGTCGGTTACGTCTGTTGAAACTGTTCCTGAGCAGCCATCCTTTGATCCTGGGGTTCCTTCAAGAACTGCACCTAGGCAGTATGATTCTGCGGCACCTGCGTACCAGTACTGTCTGTCTGTTGCTGCAGGAGACGCTGGAGCTGATGGATCCTTCGGGATGTAGCTCATGAAGCTGGTGATTTGTGATGATGAGACGACCACCTCCGCACCTGAGGTTGTCAAAGGATAAGTCTTGTTGGCATCGAAGAGCAGCTCAAGTGCTGTCTGCATTGCCTTCAAGTCCTGCATTCGTCGTGCGTCACGACTTTTCTTTCGTGCTGAGTTCATTGACGCGAGAACTACTGAGGACAGTATTCCGATAATTGCGATAACTACAAGCAGCTCAATGAGTGTAAAACCTTTTTGTTGTGTTGTGTGCATAGTATATATATACGAATAAATTACCCTTACATCACCTTATGGGTCCTCTGATTTTATCATATGTCATTAAATTCGGTCGTCTCGAATGTATCTTCTTGTTGAAAACTTGCCCGGTTACTTTTACGTAACTTCCCCTAAGTATGGCAATGGGAGTCCGTAGATATACGGATCATGACTATCACGGTCCTCGCGCCGTTTACTGCGATACTCAGTCGACCGTAAACTTGATCCAAGCATCACAATAGATGTCCCATACAGGCCTTTTAGTTTCTGGACCGCCTCTGAGATGCGATGAGAGGTATCTAGGTACGTTGCGTTTTCCCCAAACAGGTCATTTGGTACAAGGCTTGTTGGTATGCACCTATGTACAGTGATACCTGTTGCCTTATATGCAGTACCAGCCTTGTAAAGACTATTAAACAAAGGTTCTATGGAGCGTATAAGTATCCGTGGATCCTGAGTATGATGTGATAAATCACATTCTGCATATCTACGACCAAGCGCGGTCTTGAGGAATATGCTCGCATGCACTCCTGCGACTTTGAGGTCATGCATACGCTCACTCACCACCTCCACATTCTTAGAAAGTTCAGAAAAAACGAACGAACGTTCTTTCGAATATGATCCAAATGACCGTGTGGATTCTACTGACTTTTGGTAGTCGCGTGTCGGGTTTATGGTAAAGCGATTATATCCTCTGAGTTCATCCTGTAGTTCAAGTACTCCTTTTACATCAAGACCATCGAGCGCATTCCGCGTGGCGTCGCGAAATGCACGTGCCGTATATATACCTCGCTGCTGCAGCTTCGGTCCAAGTGCCCTCCCTATCCCCCACACGTCATGGACCGAAATGGTCTCAAGGAATGCTGTCTCGCGCTCTTCCGGTATGTACGTAAGTCCGTACGGCTTCTTGTGTTTTGAGCCGAGTTTTGCGAGCGCCTTGGTGCGTCCTATGCCACATGAGTATGTGACGCCGAGACTTGCAAGTATTTCTTTTTGAATTTTCGCCACATACGAGACAAGGTCTGATTCAGCCACGTGAAAAAGGTCTACAAAGCATTCGTCAATACTGTATCGTTCGACAATAGGACTGTATTTTTTGAGTATAGTGTAGCAGTTCTGTGATATGTGCTCATAGAGGTCAAAGTGAGATGGCACAACTGCAACACTACCCCCATGCAGCTCTCGTATTTGAAATATCGGCATGCCGCGAACTATTCCTGCCTTCTTAGCTTCTTGATTCATGGCTGTTGCGATACCACGTTCCTCACCGACGACTACAGGCTTACCGCGCAAATCACGTCTGCGCAGAAGCTCGCAGGCGGCAAAAAATCCATCACCATCAAGATGAAGTATCATGATTAATATTTTCGTATAACACCTCGCACAATTGCTGCGATACTCAGTTTTTCTTTTGGACGGAGGTCAGGGTACTCGTCGTTTGCAGCTTCAAGATAGTAGCCCTTGCTGTTGCGGCGTAGATACTTGAGGGTCCAGTCACCATCTATCTCAGCGACGACAATAGAGCCTACAGGAGCGGTGTTTGCGCGCTCTGCGATGACCATATCACCATCGTTAATACCTGCATCTTTCATAGAATGGCCTTTCACTTTAAGCATAAAAGAAGCTTCACGTTTTGGAATGAGCCATTCATCAAGTGAGATACTCTCAAGGAGTGATTCTTCTGCAGGTGTCGGGAAACCAGCTTCTATAAGTCCGAGCACTTTCAGTTCAGCAATTGGTGATTTTTGTGACGTTTTGTGTGCGTGCGAAACGCTGTGTACCAATGGTGATTTTTGAGCTGTTGTTTTTGGTATGAGTTTGCCTGCTGAGTCACGTTCGAGGAACCCTAAAACAATGAGCTCACGAATGTAGCGGTACGCAGTGTCTTTAGACTTCACACCAAGAACTTTTACAGCTTCTTGGTATGAAGGCATGCGACGATGCATTTGATAAAACGCATCGAGTTTTCTAAACCGATCAGTACTTTCCTGACTTTTCATTATCGCCTTGCGGGGCATGTCTTGAGTGTATCGAACGAACGTTCTTTATACAAGATACTAAAAAAGGAAGTTGTGTATAAGTATGGAGGCCACTTAGTTATGCATGTGTACGTGGTTTTCGCCCCACAGAGTATCTTGTTCAGCAGGGGTGAGGGCGCGGATGCCGACAGCAGTGAGTGCAGTATTGAGCTCCGAGAGTAGGTTTTCGCGTACCTGAGGTGTAGCACCGCTTTGCGCTGAGCTTATGACGTCGCGAAGTGCCTTGTGTGCACGATTGCCTTTCTCATCAGCGCGGAGTGAGCGTATGGTTCCCATAAGAGCAGCAGTACTAGGAGCGTTCACATGTTCAGAACGAACATCAGTTCTATTAGTAACAAAACGTTTGATTCTTTCCGTAAGTCCTCCCATATGTGACTATTGTAATATGTATAAACACTAGCGCAAGCAACGAAGTAGTCGGGCAATGCGAATATCATCGAAGGTGCATTCAGTCTTCCGTTCTTCAAGGTATGACTTTATAGGGGTCAATTTAAGCCCTATCCCCTCCCCTGCGTCGCCTGTTTTCTCAATGGCATCACATGCAGACAAGATTTTCTTTAGCAGCGGGGGTCGTACTAAGCCCGCAAAGTGTTTTTTAGGGATATGCTCTCCAGCTGCTGCGGCCTTTTCGAGATGGTTCATAACAGTACCAGGAGTAAGTTCAAGTGCAGTAGCGATTGCAGTAATGCTGTTGCCCTGTAGGAATCTCTCAAGTGTCTCTCTCCAAGATTCACCACGAGCTCGAGTTATCTTTCTCCGCTTCGATTTTTCTTGATTTACAACTTTTATAGAGCCGCCCGAGTCATGTATAAAACGTTCATGTTTTGCGCGAATCTCAGTTTTTGAAAGAGCTTGAATGCGCGCTTCTGCATTGCGAGACATCTGCTGCAATTTTGCATCAAACGAGACAACTCGTGGGTGCATGCGGAGCGCGTCTCGTGAAAAGCCGGTGAGTGTGAGCCCTGCAAGTGTACGCACACGAGATAGTGCAACATATCCCATACCTGGGGCAAATGCGCGTGAAATATCTATGATTGCCGCATCAAGACTCATGCCCTGGCTTTTATGCACTGTGATTGCCCAGGCAAGTCTGAGAGGTAGCTGAGTGATACTTGCAACTACTTTGCCATTATCATTCTCCAGAGACCATTCTGTGGCTTCTACGAGCATCTGTGAGCCTGATGCGGTCCGAACTTGAGGGAATCCCTGCGGTGAGAAGCCTATGACCTCTCCCCGAGTACCATTTACATACCCTTTCTCAGGGTTGTTTTTTACAAAGAGTACTTGTGCACCCTCCTTAAGGGTAAGTCGTTCTGGTGCGAGACATCCCTTCTTCAGGGCCTCGACGTGGTGCTCTTTCCCGTGCGTATGCATGGTGTACGACTCAACTCTACCACCAAGGGAAGACAGTTTCTTTTCATTCTCTCCATCGACATCGACATTATGTGTGTAGATACGAGTAATAGTTTCATCAAGTTCTATGGTCGTGTCATCTTGATGACGTTCCTGTAGGACTGTAAGGTGATCATCGGTAAGAGTCTGCGAACGAAGTGCATTGAGAATTTCAATGAAAGTTCCATCTTGCTGTCTGAATTGCTCTTTCAAATAGCAGACTGCTGGTTTGAGCTCTGCCCATGCTTTTGCATCTATCGCGAGTGATTCCTGCCCGCGTGTGACTGGTGGCAACTGAAAAAGGTCTCCGCAAAACACAACTTGCATACCACCAAATGGTTTCTCATTTCTTCGCATGTGTTTCGCAAGTTTGTTCAATGTATCGAGGAACATTCCAGAGAGCATAGATATTTCATCGATGATGAGCACGTGGGTTCGCTGATACCGGTCCCAGAGTGCTTTCCTCGACTCAAGAGCATCCATTTCGTATTCATTGAGTCCATCTTTTGCTCCGACACCTGACCAAGAGTGTATTGTCACACCCCCAATGTGTGTTGCTGCAATTCCTGTCGATGCAGTAATTGCATGCGCGATGTCATGTTCTTTTAAATAATCTATGTACGCACGAAGTGTGTGACTTTTCCCTGTACCTGCACCGCCCGTCAAAAAAACGCTCGTGCCAAGTTTCAGTATGTCGAGCGCATCCTTCTGCAACATGAGAGGAGCATATCATACTCGACTAGTTTCTGTGATGTGAAAAATGTCGTATGATTTGCTTATGGACCCACACCAAGATGGACCGAGAGTATCAACAATTATTTCGCTGCTAGCAGCGCTCATCATTTTTGGCGGACTATACATTATTATTCCGCGGTATCTTGAGCAGAAGCCGATTGTAGAGACGGAGCAGCTCGTTCATGTACAAGATGAGGCAAGCCCATTACCGACACGAGAACATGACCAGCAAGGTCTCGCACCTACACCAACGACAGACCGTTTCAGCGCATTGTTTGCAGCTGTGGAGCGAAGTATGCAGCTTGAGCATTGTCAAAATTTTGCTCAAGCTGACTATCTTGCAGCGTGGCTTTCAACATGCAGTAAAAAGTCTATGGTTTCAGATGCGTGCGCTGCAGAGCTCACAGCAATACAAAACTCAAGCCCAGTCGATATGCAGCGTCTGAGTCGTGCTATGAGTACTACCTGCACATGCGCGCTAACACAATCTGAAGCCCGAGCTACAGAAGATATGCTCAAGCGCTCTCAGAATATCTGCCAGCAAAAATACAAATAGGTGCTTATACAAGCTTCCTCGCGCGCATCATCGGATGGAGGACTTCTTCATCATATCTTTTAAAGATATAGCGATATCCTGCGTCACTTGGGTGATATCCATCAGCTGAAAAATATATATCTGGGTGACGCTTGAAAGGATCCTCGTGATTATCTTTCATGATGTGCAGAAATGAAACGTGCTGACCCACAAACTGATGCTTGAGAATTTTTTGTGCGCGTGTATTCACCCATGAAATCACTTTCCGCACTTTTTTTGTAATGATAGGCACCATGTCGGGATCACCGATTGCCCAGCAAATCTCATCCGAGCGTGCTTCGAGAAGCTCTGCTATATGCTTCAGTTTTTTTGTGAAATGGAAGAGGTGGAGATGGACAATGTCATTTGCACCAATGAACAAGAGTGTTGTATCAAAATGTTCTTCCGCTGGGATATGTGATAGTAGTTGAGGTATGTCTGTTGTTTTCGCTCCAAACTTCCCTATGACACGCACGTACACTTTGTCTTTATAGGTATCCACGACTCTGCGATGGAGCTTTGCTTCATGAGTTTTTGCGCCACAAGAAAGTGACATCGAATCGCCGATAATAAGTATTTTCATAGGCGCAAATGGGTTGCCTACGACTGCCTGCACAACATTGTCAGAAAATGCAGTGTCTTCTGGGTCAACACTGAGGATGTGCTTGTAGAGATGATACATGAAGGCTTCAGTGTAGAAGCGGTTGTATTCAAGCGACAAGCCAAAGAGTGATAGTGCGAGCAATTGCCACATAGCAACATCATAGCCTCATTTTGAGGCCTGACGTGTCTTGCTGTGGACAAAGTTTAGAGATACTCAAGTGGATTCAGATATCCACTCCATGCAGATACTGGCACAGCAACGTTTCTACACGGGCTTGATGAGCGAACATCACCCATTTTTACTACTTTGACGGCATCAGCTGCGTAGACTGTAAAGTGGAGGTGTGGACCGGTCGAGTAGCCAGTGTTCCCTGAATATCCAATAACTTCACCTGTTGTAACTGATTGCCCCGCTGAGACGTTTATTACTGAAAGGTGGCCATAGAGTGTTGCGAGACCGTTCGGGTGTCTGAGAAGCACGTACTTTCCGTATGAGTAACAGCCTCGAGCGACATCTGTGTTCCCAGTTGCAAGTACTGTTCCAGTTAAGGCTGCTTTTACTGGTGTTCCAACTGACGCTTGGAAGTCAACACCGTTGTGTCCTTTCCCGCCGTATGCTCCGCTTTTTGCAAAAGCAGTTGTACCAAATTTCTGTGTGATTCGTACTTTATCGAGTGGCCAAGTAAGAATTCCCTTTCCTGCGGATGGAATCTTTGTTCTGTCGAGAACGTAGCGCAACTGCGACTCATAGCTCGCCATTTCTGCCTCGAAGGCTGCCTTTGCTTTTTTCTTTTCTGCAAGAATTCTTTGGTATTCTGATTCTTGGTTCTTTGTTTGAGCAAGTATTGTAGTCTTTGTTGCTCGAGTGATATCAAGTGACTGTTTCTGCACCAGGTAGTTTTTCTGCTGCTTCGCGAGAGTCACTTTTTGATTTTCATTTGCAGCTTTCAGTGTCTCAATAGCTTTTCTTTCTTTGCGAAGGAGTTCAACTCGGGCCTGTACTGTTTGTTGCACATCTCGCAGGTTCTCAATGTTGTTGATGGTAGTAGATAGTGTGCCATTTCGCAAAAAGTTCTCCATGAAAGATGTGTCTTCTGTTGAATCTACAGAGCGTATTGTTTCAGCCGTTGCTGCAATCATACGCTTCAGTGCCTCAGAACGTGTACCCACCTCCTTTGTTAGCGATTGGATGCGCTCCTCGGCATCACCGATGCGCTCCTTGGTCAGAGCAATATTAGCCGTTGTGCGCTTTCTATTCAGGTCAAGCTCGTAGATTGTGTTTGTGAGTGTTCGCTTCTGTGCACTCACGGTGTTTAGTTCTTTTTGGTATTTTGAAATTTCAGTTTCAAGTTTGTTTATTTCTTTTGCGCGCGAGTTTATCTGTAACCTTAAGATTTCAGCGTTAGCACGTTCTTTCGCTGCCTCCTCTTCTTGTATACGTCGCGATTCTGCTGCAGCACGTTCTTCGGCGGCACGTGTCGCTGCATCCTCTGGGCTTTCCTCTTGGGCATACACGACAAATGAAGATGCAGATGCAGCACATATCAGCGTCAAAAAAAGTAGTGCAAAACGTCGTTTCAGCATTCCCTTAGTATACAGGATGCGGGTCTTACTGTTGAGCGTTTTCAACACGCTTTAAAGTTTCTTCCTTGCCGATGATTGCGGCTACAGTAAATGGATCTGGAGATTTCTCCTTGCCTGTGAGGGCAACGCGTAGGGGCCAGAGGACGGCACCTCTACCTTTTTCTTCTGCATACCCCCACAGGGCATTCTTTACTGTCTCAGCATCCCAAGTGTCACTCGTACTATTAAGGAGGTTGTAGACGTTCTTCAGGTGCTCCCGTGTTTCCTCAAGTGTTCCCTTTTTGGGAACTATAATTGCCGAGACATTACCTGGTGTTTCTGTAAAAAAGTCATAGTCTCCTGCTGCGCACTGCTCTCGTATATCTGAAAATACCTGTGCTCTGTCTTTTGCGAGTGGAATTATTTTTTCAATAAGCGATTCATGAGTTCGAAGTGTGTCGCTGAAAAATGGCAGTGCGAGTTTTGTGAATGTTGCGCGGTCAGTATCATACAACTTGAGCATATACTCTCGGTTGTACCATTTCAATTTATCTTCATTGAGTACCGCTCCGTGTGTCTGTATTCCATCAATAGAAAATGCACTCACTAGCTCATCTCTTGAGAAAAGCTCTTGCTCGGTGCCTGGATTCCATCCGATGAATGCAAGGAAGTTAATCATCGCCTCAGGAAGGTATCCTTCAGTTCGATACTCGAGGACATCTTTTGCCCCATCACGTTTGCCGAGCTTCTTTGTCTTGTCTTCACGAAGTATTGGTGGAAGTGTAACGAGCTTTGGCTGCGGTATACCAAGCGCTTCGTACAAACTG
Source organism: uncultured Candidatus Saccharibacteria bacterium (assembly GCA_964398775.1). Lineage (GTDB taxonomy): Bacteria > Patescibacteriota > Minisyncoccia > Phycocordibacterales > UBA2100 > CAYNND01. The sequence continues at coordinate 13,968 of CAYNND010000005.1, forward strand.
AGAAATTTTGGTGTGCTTGAGATAAATTCATCTGCACGCATGATATGTGTCACACCCATGTTGTAATCATCAACGATGTGCGCAAAATTGTACGTCGGGTAGCCGTCCGCCTTAATCAAGATGAAATCATCCAGTGCCTCCTCTCCTGCTTCGAGGTCTCCTCGTACTTCATCATGCCATTTCATGCGCTTTACTTCCGGTACGCGAAAGCGAAGTGGTCGCTTTCCATCCCAGATACCGGGATTCACTGGTCGATGTTCACGAAACAAAAATGGTCGTTTCTCGTTTTGCGCCTTGCGTCGAAATGCATCTACCTCTTCTGCACTATATGGGTCAGCGTATGCATATCCTTTCTTTATAAGTAGTTCCGCCATTTCTCTATATGTACTAAGGCGCTCAGACTGGATAGCTGAGCCGAATGGGTTGTGCATGTCTGGTCCGAAGTCCCACTGGAGTCCGAGCCATGTAAGCGTTTCTTGGATGTGCGCAATCGAGCCAGGCACTTCACGTTCTTTGTCCGTGTCTTCAATGCGGAGTATAAAAGTACCACCTTCTTTTCGAGCGAGTAGCCATGCAAATAGAGCAGTTCTGAGACCTCCAATATGCATGAAGCCAGTAGGGCTAGGGGCAAAACGTGTGACAACCTTAGACATGTTCGCGAGTGTATACCGATTAATATGCTTGAGCAACCAGGCTAGTCCTCGTGTTCAAGTACTGTTCCAAGAATAACTTGTGCCATTTTCTTTGCTGCGTCTGGCCGAGCAAATGCTCGTGCAGCTCGTGACATGTTCTCACGAATCTCCTTTGTCTCCATGATGCGATCAATCTCTGAAGCAAGGATATGTGCAGTGAGATTTTTTTGTTCTATGACTGTGCACCCTCCTGCGCGCATATATGCAAATGCGTTTTTTGTCTGGTCATGTGATATGTCTTCAGGTATAGGCACGATAATACTTGGGAGTCCCCACTGCGCAATCTCAAATATACCTCCAGTTCCAGCACGTGAGACGACAAGTGACGCGGCTCCCGCTGCCATTTTCATTGCGAGTGCATTTAAGAATCCATATGTTTTGTAACGAGGTGCATACTCGTTATTGTTCAACATGACATGTGCAATACCGCGTACTTCTTCGAGGTTTGTTGCGCCAGTTTGGTGCACGATTTGATATTTAGGCAGAAGTAACGTGAGTGCATCGAGTACTGTGTTGTTTATTGTTTGTGCGCCCGATGAACCTCCAAGAACGAGTATGGTTGGAAGTTCGGGTGATAGTTCGAGAAATGTGTGCATACCTTCTTTTGCTGGGAACATCACATCTTTTCGCACTGGGTTTCCTACGAGCGCAATTTTCTCTCGTGGTGCAAGCATTTGGTCTTCAGTGCCCGGGTATGAGATACCAATATACTTTGCAAACTTCGACGCGTACTTGTTTGTTCGTCCAACTGACGCATCTGATTCATGTACGATAACAGGGATGGTCAGTATTCGTGCTGCTACAACAGTCGGAAACGCTGCGTATCCTCCTTTGCAAAATACTACATCCGGGTAGAGAGAGTAGAGTTGAAAGATGGATTGAATGATTCCAAAAAAAGTCTTGAACATATCGAGCACATTGAGTATCGATGCATATCTGCGCATCTTCCCTGCAGGTGATTGAACAAAAGTTATGTTGTGCTCAAGAAGTGCCTGTTTATCGTATGGTTCAGGACCGATGTAATAGAGTTGCGGTTCGAGGATACGTCGCTCTTCACAGATGCGATAGATTTCTTCCGCAACTGCTATCAGTGGGTAGAAATGTCCTCCCGTGCCTCCTCCTGTTAGTACTACCTTCATGGTTGTCTATTGTACGGTTAAATACGAATTTCTCAAAGATTAGCTTCGTTTCTGAAATTTGGATATGTTCAGAAGTACGCCGACTGCCGCAAGTGAAATGAGAAGCGCAGTACCTCCATGACTGACGAAAATCAATGGATTTCCGGAATACGGCAAAATACCTACAATCACTGCAATGTTGATAAATGACTGAGTGATGATGAGGAGCGTAATTCCTATGCCTAACAATACTCCAAACATATCAGGTGCACGAACAGATAAGGTGATGCCGCGCAGCGCGAACAATAGAAAACCAAATACGAGGATAAGTGACCCCAGGAAGCCAAACTCTTCCGCAAAAACAGCAAAAATGGAGTCGCCTATTGGCTCTGGAAGGTATCCAAATTTTTGCACACTCTGGCCAAAACCTCGGCCAAGTATTCCACCTGAGCCTACGGCGATGAGTGATTGATTTGCCTGGTACCCACTTCCAAGTACATCAGCTGTAGGGTTCATGAATGACATAACACGTTCTCGTGCATGCGGTTTCATGTATAGAATGACTGATAAACCCAAGAGTGCAATGAGGCAGACTACTGCGATATCTCGATAGCGCATACCAGCTATGAAAAATACACCAAGCGTCGCAGCGGAGATAATCAATAGAACATCTATATCTGGCTGCATGAGAAGTACAGCACATGGAAGAGCAAGGATGCCTCCAAGTCCGCCGAGTGCATACAGTGAGTTCGTGCGAATTTCCTTTGTAAATCCTGCGCCAAATGAGGCTGCAGCAAGTATGACTGCATACTTGAGTACTTCAGAAGGCTGAAATGTTGCGACTTGCAGATCTATCCATCGTGAGGCGCCTTTTGCGGTTATGCCGAGCCCAGGGATAAACACGAGGGCTGTGAGAAGCATTCCAAATGCATACAAGTAAGGAGCATAGTTTCTGTAGTGGGTGTAATGGATACTTCGAGTGATTGAGAGTGCTGCAGCTCCACAGCAGAGACCAAGAAAAAATTGGTTACCGATGATACCCATTATTGAAACGGTGCCACTGGCAAGGAGCCCAAGAGATGCTGAAAGAAAAATAAGAAAACCACCTATCGCAAGGCATGCTGTGAGTACGGTAAGTACTGTATCGGGGTATGCCTTTCGAGCCATCTTGTATTTATACCACCACTTTAGTGATGGGGCATGTGCATATCTTATGCGACGATAGCAAACATGACTCCTGCAACTGCACACATCCAGGATACAACCCAGTAGCGCATAGTTACTTTGTAGCTTGGCCACCCAATAGCCTCAAAATGATGATGGAGTGGAGCAATACGCAGTAATTTGGTGCCGTATATTCGTTTGTATATAAGTTGGGCGATAACTGAAAGTACTGTTACAACAAGTGGGAAGCCTATGATAAGCAATGCGCTGATTCCTACTCCCCCACCCATTGCATCTGTCATACAGGCAACAGTTGCAAGAGTGAGAGTCAGAGCCATTGTTCCCGTTTCTGTCATGTAAAAGCGTGCCGGAGGAATGTTAAACCACAGGAATGCAAGAAGTGAGCCCACTAACATTGCACAAAATGCAGCAAGGTCATATTGCTGTTGCTGAAATGCGACGATTGCATATGCGCTGAAGATAGACGCAAAGACGCCTCCCGAGAGTCCATCGATGCCGTCAATGATTCCGCTTGCGTAAATGCACATTGCAAAAAACATGAAGAATGGGATAAGAAGCGGACCGATAAGCCATACACCCATGAAAGGTACGCTGATGCCAACGACTCCAACTTTTGCATAAAACCACCACCCGAGGAGCCCCGCGAGTGTAGCAACCAAGGCAAGTCGTACACGTAGTGAAATTCCTTTCGCGTCAGGTTGGCAGTCAAGAACGTCGTTAATAAAACCGACTACGGCCCCGATAAGAAGCGCAGCAAGTGGAATCCATGTTTGAGAGCGAGAAAGAAAGTTAAATTTAACTGTACCCATGACAGGAAACATAGGTGCAAGTACTGCAATCAAAGCAATAGTTATAAGTGCACTTCCCCACACGACTATCCCTCCCATGCGGGGGGTCTTCTTCTCCCCTTCAAGTTTCAGTTTGTTGAACTCTTCAGCGACAGTTCCATCCATGGCAACTTTGCCCGGCTTTTTTTTCCATGCCTTGTACTGGTATAGGTAGCGCGTGACAAGAGGTGTCATTGCAATTCCTATACAAAAAGACAATGTTGGCGGTACAAGTACCTTTAGAATATCGATTGGTATCATATTCGCGACAGTATATACCCATTGATATGCAGAGCAAATATCGAATGATATACTTGCGATATGAACATACAAGCAAAACATATAGCCGAAGCATTCGGCACATTTATTCTTGCAGTGAGTGTTGCATTATCAGCTCATGCAGGCAACGGTCTGCCTCTGAACACTGCGGTGCTCGCAGCACTCATCGTGGGTCTATTTGTATTTACTATTGGTTCACTATCGGGTACACATTTAAATCCTGCAGTAACACTTGCGCAACTCGCTCAAAAGAGAATATCTCAGGCAGACGCGATGCATTACATTGCAGCGCAGATGATTGGCGGTATCGTTGCAGGCTATATTGTACTTGGTACGGGCATGTTTCGTTTTTCACACATACTTTCGTTTGAGCCTACAGTATTTATAGCAGAAATATTTGGCGCGATGATACTTATGTTTGGTATTGCATCTGTTGTACTTAATCGCGTTCAGGCATCAGGTGCACCTTTTGTTATCGGTGGTTCACTTCTTGCGGGTGTTATGCTTGCGCTGCTTATGGGTGGCATTGGCATCATTAACCCAGCAGTTGCAATTGCACTTGGTGAGCTCACACTTGCGACACTCTTTGGTCCAGTCATTGGTGCTACGATCGGGATGTACTTCTACCCCCTACTGGTTGAATAGTACTTTCAAAAAAGACCCGTACGGGTCTTTTTTATTTCTTTTCAGAATGCTGAAGTGCATCGACAAGCTTACGAATGTCCGTAAAGCGTGATTCCTTTGTTGATCCAAGCACTACGACAGCAACAGGTTCATTAATTGAACGATCAAAGACTATCGCGAGGTTCCCACCTGCAAGTTCCGTATAACCTGTTTTCCCCCCAATGAGCGATGGTATAAGGGGTATAACTTCATTTGTGTTTCGTGCAGCATGTGTTATTCCAGAATTCGAAGTAAATGTGTCGTACGGCTTCATTGTTGCCTCGATAAGTTCAGGCTTTTTCTTCACGATGTATGCAAGTAGTTTTGCAATATCTTGCGCAGAGCCATACGCACCTGCCGTCACAGGTCCGGTATCGAGTCCCGTCTCATCAGTAAATTCAACGCTTGTTAGTCCAAGTCCACTTGCCCGTTCATTCATCAAACGAATAAACGCGAGTCGAGGTCCTTCACCTTCCCGCGCTTCAAGTGCGCCAACATGTTTTGCGAGTGCTACTGCGGCATCGTTTGATGAAGTGATGAGCATGAAATCAATTAAATCTTTTGCCTTCCATAGTTCAGAAGCAAATAGCGTACTGTCACCTTCTTGACTCAATGCATCACGCGTGACAGTTATTGTGGTTTCAGGTTCTACATACTCAAGAGTGACAAGTGCTGTCATGAGCTTGGTTATAGATGCCAGCGGCATTTTCTCGTTTGCATTCTTTTGATACAGCTGGACGTTATTTGTTATATCAAGCACAGCAACTGCACGTGCATCAAGCTGCTCAGGCTCGCGCATTGGTTGTACTGTCGGTACTTCAGGCTCGATAGGTGTATTTCTTTGCTGTATTGCACCGCTGACTTGTGCTCCCAATTTCTTTGCTCCAGATGTTATCGCATTTTCAAAACGGCTCTGTGAACCTAGTGCGGCACCAGCAACGAAAATTGCTATTGCTAGAAACGAGTAAATTGCTATGTATTTCTGGATTTTATTCACAAAAACGATTCTAGCCTAGAATTGGCTTAACTGCAATCTTTGTGCTCAAAATATAGTGGATGGATTGAGCTAATCTTCAGACTCTTCAATCTTCTCTTCAACTGCAAGGTCAGTACTCTGTTGCGCCTTCTGTTCAAAAGCTGAGAGTGCTGTGACAATTTCTTGTCGGTTAGGAATTGCCTCAAGAGAGGTAACGCCGAGGTGTGCAAGTGCTTCTGGTGATGGTAGGTACGTCACCTGAGTTCCTTCTTGCATTCTTGATATGAGGCCACGCATGCGGAGTGTGCGGAGTGAAAATGCAGAATTTACACCTCGTATTGAATCGATTTCAGTTTGCGTACTTTTCCCACGGTAGAGTAAAATACCCAGTACTTCAAGCGATGCAGGGCCTATCTCCTTCGCAAGGCCTTCCTTATGCAATGTTTCAATAAAAGGCATGCATTCTTTTGCTATGCGAAGTGAGACTTCAGACTCAGTTGCAACCACAGTTATTCCTCGTGTGGTGCCGTACATCTGTGCAAGCGTTCCTACAGCGGATGCAATATCTTCTTGAGTGGCTCCAGTTATCTGGGCGAGGGATTTCATAGACGCATTGCCGCCTTCGTAAAATAGGAATGCTTCAATTTTCTGTATGAGAGTAGGTTCTTCCATGTTATGCAGTTGTTGAATGAATCATAAGGATGTCGTCAGCATGTCCTTGCTGTTCAGCTTCAACCATACCAAGTTTTACCAACTCAAGCAAAGCAAGAAATAACACAACTACATCATTGCGATGACTTCCTGCGGCAGTTGTTCGAAACGAGGTATGCGTCGAGCTCCGCAATACTCGCTCCTTGATGCGCTCTATCATTTCTTCAATACTGACAGTTTTGTACACCGCCGCCTTTGGATGCTCCTTTGCAAACACAGGAAGCGCGTTCATAAGTTCTCCGATTGAAATAGAGATATTGTGCAGTGTCATATCTGATGACGGAGCAAAACATTCTGCGCGTTGAGGTTCTTTCCTAAATTCAGCCAGGTAATTAGTACCCCAAACTCGCTCGAGTCCTTTTGCTGCTTTCTTGTACAGTGCATAGCGCTCCAGAGCAGTAGTGAGGTCTTCAACTTGAATCTCTTCTTCCTCCGTGAGGTGAAAATCAGGAAGTAAGGAGCGTGATTTTATGAGTACCAAGGTCGCAGCTATGGCGATGTATGAAGCTCGGTCATACATAGGGATAGTGTTTGCACGGACATACTCAATGTAGGCATCTGCAACAGAAGCGAGTGATACTTCATTAATAAACAATTTCCGTTTCTCTACAAGCTCAAGTAGCACATCAAGTGGGCCGCTAAAGTTTTCTACAGAAAGTGTAAATCGTTTTTGTGCTGTATCTGCTCCCATGTTACAGGGTAAATTCACCCTTTGCATATAGTACCACTTCACTTCCATCATGCATATGCGCAATCACAGTTCGAGGTGCCGTAGAAATGATATCGGTGTGAACCGACGAGTCGTTAAAGCCTAAGTCAGCAAACTCCTCCTGTGTCATGTCTGAAAGTGCTCCTGTGCATGTCGTCTTGTACGCCATTCCGAGTGCTATATGAGTATTTCCATACGGTCCACCAATGTTTTCATCGTAGAGAGTTTCAGCCATAAACTTAGTTATACGTGATGTTCTCCTGTCTGTTAGTGAAAACTCACCAATCTTGTCAGCCCCAGGTGTTGCGATCATTTCTTTAAGGAGTTTCTCGTTTGTCTTTGCTTTTGAATGTATTACTTTTCCGTCTTTGAATGTAAGCTCGATTCCAGTTATGCGATTGCCATATCGGTATAATGGCTGATTGAATCGAATCCATCCATTCGTGCCCCTCCAGTCAGGAGAAGTAAATATTTCAAAACTTGGAATATTTGCACCACTTCCTCCGAGCCATGCACGATTCTTGCCGAGTGTAATCCATAAGTCAGCATCTGTACCGACAATGTGTAGCTTATCTATCTTGTGAGATATTGCATTTAGTTTGCCTCTCGTTTTCTCGATAAGTGCAAACATTTTCTTCCATTCTTGTATCGGATCTTTCTTGTCTAAGAAGCACGCCTTTATGATTTGATCCCAGTATTGTTTGTGAGTGAGCCCAGCCTCTTTCGCCATTGCCTCAGTTCCAAAAAGTGCTATGGTCCATGAGAATTTTCCTCTGAGTTCTTTTTCACTTTCCCAGTCTCTAAACTGTTTCCACACTTTTCCCCGACGCATAATTTTTTTTGGGTCAATACCTTTCAATTCGTGAGGGTTTGCATGAGCAAGTATGTGTATCGAATGATCGATAGTATCTACCAGTCCACGGACGTACTTTTCAGGGAACCAGTCTATCTGCTCAGAGGTTGCAAGTTCGAAAAACTCACGAGTCCCGGAGCGACGGCTTGCAGTACCGTCTGGCAAGAAATTAGGAATCAAGTGCCCACCTGCTTTTAAAATTTCCTTGCGAAGTTCGATAAACAAATCACGAGAAGCCTCAGGAGCGTTTAAATGCACTACTTCACCTTTTCGAATCCCTTTACCTCCATTGAGTGCAAAACGTACAAGTACTTTCGCATAGCGCTCAAGAATGAGTTTGCTTGGTGTGTATTTTGCCATATGTTTATTCTGTTACTTCTGCATTCAATCGCTTATCGATGCGTGTCATGTCGCGTGGGAATGCAGCAGCCTCCTTCACATTCTTTAATTCAAGCATGCGTGCGGTAAAGCGCTCAAGTCCTGTGGAGCAGCCACCGTGTGGAGGCATACCTGATTTGAATGCTTCGAGATAGAAGCCGAACTTTTCAGGGTCCATGCCACGTTCTTTGATTCGCTCCACCAACTCATCGTGGTCGTGTATTCGTTGAGAACCACTATTGATTTCAAGTCCACGAAAGAGCAAGTCGAAACTTTTTGAGAATCCTGGTCGTGCAGCATCAGCGTATGTATAAAAGGCACGCTTCTTTGTTGGGTAGTGCGTGATGAAGACAAAGTCAGTACCTTTCTCTCGTGCCGACCATTCGCAAATAAGTCGCTCATGCTCTGGCTCCATATCTGGCTCTCCAACACAGGTAATACCGTACTCCTTCTGGATAATTTCTTGAGCTTCTGTCAAGGTGAGTACAACAAATTTCTCTCCAAGTAATGGAACGCTAGTACCAATTCGTGCGAAAATAGGAGCGTGTCGCTTCTCTACTTCCGTGACTACCGAGCGTACAACCTTTTCGAGCATATCCATTACCTCAGTATGGTCATCGATAAAGCCCATCTCAAAATCCATTTGTGTGAGCTCGCTGAGGTGTCGTGTTGTTGCTGATTTCTCTGCTCTGAAAATTTTTGCAATGGTGAATGCGCGCTCAAATGGACCTACCATTATTTGCTTGTAGAACTGAGGACTTGTTGCGAGATACGCGTCATGATCGTTGTAGTACTGTACTTTGAAAACTGCAGCCCCGCCCTCTGCATCACCGCCGACAAGTGCTGGTGCTTGAAATTCAGTAAAACCTTCGGTGCGGAGTGTCTCTCGGTAGGTGTTAACGATTGTTCCTTGAACAGTGAAGATGTCGCGTGCTCGTTGCTGCCTGAGTGTAAGTGGTAGATGGTCAAAGTAAGTTTCAAGATTTACATCCGCTTCAACTTCAAATGGTAATTCATGTGTTTTTCCAAGTACGGTAAGGTTTTGAATCTGGAGCTCTAATGTTCCATTTTGCTCATCAGGTTTTTTTGTTTTTTCGCCGCGCTCTACAACTGTCCCTATAATTGACACCGGACTCTGTATGCGTGCGGCATCAGTTGCAGCGAATGCTTCTGCTGCACTTGCATGCACAACAGCTTGTATGATCCCCGTTCTGTCTCGCACTACAAGGAAGATAAGTTTTCCATGGTCACGTCGTATATCAACCATGCCCGCCACTGTAACTGTCTTTCCAATATGGCTCCCCAGTGTATCAATAAGTGTTCTCTCCTTCATAAAAAGTACTTAATTCTTAAAAATGCGGTTTATATGGATGTAAGGTAAATATGCCGCTTGCACGGCATTTGTATTCGCATTGCTATATGCTCGAATACGCTCCATATCGCTAGTATATCTTAAAACCGAATGCTTCACGAACTTCGGAAAGTGATTGCGCGGCAAGCGTCCGTGCTCGCTCAGTGCCTTCCCGTAAGATGCGCTTCACCTCACCTGGATTTGATTCATAGTACCTCCGCCTTTCTCTGATTGGTTCCAGGAACTGATTCATTACAGCAACAAGATATCGCTTCACTTCCATATCACCAACACGCCCTTCTCGGTATCGCACTTTAAAATCGGCAATTGCTTCTGTGTGCTCTGCAGAACCGAATGTATCTAAGTACATAAAAACGGGGTTACCCTCAACTGTTCCCGGGTCTGTCGCGCGGATGCGCTTTGGATCCGTGTACATACCCATTACTTTTCGCTCAACTTCCTCTGCTGCTTCGCCAAGGAAAATTGTATTGCCGATACTCTTACTCATCTTTGGGCTTCCATCAGTTCCTACAAGTTTGCCAACACGGCCTACAAGTCCTTCCGGCTCTGGAAAGATAGTTCTTCCAGCATGTGTATTCATATCACGAGCAATTTCCCGCGACTGTTCAAGGTGTGCAAGCTGGTCTACACCAACTGGCACAAGGTCGCCTTTTACGCACAAAATGTCTGCTGCTTGATAGATTGGATAATTTACAAATCCAAGCGAATATATGTCGCCCAAACCCTTAATTTTTATCTCATCTTTAATTGTTGGATTTCTAAGTGCTGTGGCGTGTGTCACATACATACTGAAGAATGCAGCAAGTTCATATATCTCTGGAACACCAGATTCAGCAAAGAAAGTTACTTTCTCAGGATCAAGTCCCACTGCAAGGTTATCAGTGGTAGTTTCAAGGAGATACTCACCGACTTTCTGAGGTTCTTTGTGTAGTGTTGTGAGCGCGTGCAGGTCAGCCTCAATTATAAAAGTTTCGTAGTCATGCTGCAGTTTTACTCTGTTCTCAAGTGTTCCCACATAATGCCCAATGTGAAGCTTCCCTGTCGGTGTATCCCCAGTAAGTATACGCTTTTTTCTTTCAGTCATCTGTAGATGGTATCAAAAAAATACAAAATGGCTACCGCAGCGGTTTTTCAAAAAGTGATGCTACATGTGCTGCAAAATGCTCCCCTGCTGTGCGGAGCTTGTCAGGCGTTTTCTTCATTTTATCTATTTCATCTGCCCAAATGATAATATACGGCACCCCGGATTCTTGAAGTATAGCGAGCTGTTCTTGCAGCACATCGCTCGGCGGATATTTTTTTGATCTATTTGTGAAAACTATCATCGAAGTGGGACGAGCAATTTTTGAGAAGTCTTGATATGGGAATGGGTTCGTATCACCAGCGTCTTCGTACTGCCCCCGTCGATTAGCACTGGTACATAGTTTGTCATAATGGGAAATGACATAGATGCTTCAAGTGTTTGCATAAGTTCAGTTTCTGTCTGCGGCCTCCGCAGTTCAGATTCCCCAGTCTTTGAGTTCTTCACTTGAAAATATGTTTCAATTTCAGAGTTTATAACTCGTGATGCGTTGAGTTTTTTATGCTCTGAGCCTTGAAGCTTTCCAGCAAAGACTGTGTGCACAAGCCAGTGCACGTCCATGATTGGCTTCCCTTCTTTTCTTCGCTTGAGGTCGAAGAACTGCGCGCGTGTGCACTCATCAGGATATATTGTGCAGCCTATGCCTGCCTTCTCTGCGGCACCATATGCCGCAGCAGCAGCCCCGGTCGATGAGCCAAGTATTGCATGAAAGCCTTGAGTGAGCCGCATGTGCTCTAATTTTGCCATGCCATACCCACCACTGACGCCATCAAGTCCACCAGGCAATATTGCAATGCAAGGTCGCGCAGTCGGCTTCTCGCCACGTGCACGTTCTTGCGCAGAGCGAACAAGCTCATAGATCACCCGTTCAGCCTCAAACGCCTCATGATGAGTGAAATCACGTATATCACGTTGTGTGTCTAAACTCATACAGGAATAAAACTTACGCTATTGGAAGTTCTGCAATAAATGTCGAACCTTTTCCTTCGCCAGCTGATTCTGCCCATACTTTTCCTTTATGGGCTTCTATCATTTGTTTTGCTACATACAAACCAAGCCCAGTTCCAGACACGTTAACTCCAGATGCACCCCGAGCACGCACGAATTTGTCGAAAAGCTTCGGGAGCTCATCCGCTGGTATGCCCACACCACTATCAGATATCGACACTCGAACATAGCCGCCAACAACTTCTGCAGAGATGCGAACCCACCCTTCTCGAGTGTACTTTATTGAGTTATCAATCAAATTACTGACGACATGCTTTAGTTTTCCATAATCTGCATGGACAAGAAAATCAGTGTCAGGTACTTCATACTTAAGTATGAGCCCTTTCCGTTCTGCGCCAGCTTTTAATTCGTCAAAGACCTCCTTTGTCAGTTTCTGAATCGGAAAATCAGTCATATCATAAACCATTCTTCCTTGATCAATGCGTGATACGCTCAAAAAGTCTTCAATAGTGCCATTCATCAGCATTCCAGATTGGAGCACTTTTCCAAGAACTTCTTTTATTTTATCTGAAATTTCGCCAAATGAACCACCAAGAACTAGGGATGTATACCCAGTCATTGCGCCAAGCGGTGTACGAAGCTGGTGTGTTGCAATTGAAAGAAATTCCGACTTTTGCCTACTCAGTTCTTCAAGTTTGCTGTTTGTTGCTTCTAGTTCAATCTTCTGCCGCTCAAGTATTTCTTTTGACTCAATTTCTTTACCAATACTTTTAGAGAGAATATACCCGAGAATACCACTGGTGAGGAGTGTGAATGTGTTCAGTACAAGATCAGTAGTTCCTTGCGAGGTTATAAGTCGCAGGAGTAGCGTTGTGCAAAGTAAAAAGATAAACAATTGAGCGAAAATCAGCTTAAAATTGAATATTTTATACTTGAATATGGCTATTGCTGTTACGAGCACAAAGCTTATGCTAAATATAGGACCGTAGGAATGCATTGAAATGACGTGGAAGTATGGAAGTATTAGATTAAACAGCAATGCCATGATTGTTGATGGAAATGTTCCAACTGCAATTATTTTCAACTGTCTTCGCAATGAGTAGTCGTTACTCATGCGTATCACTTGTATGATTCGGTAAAATACCAAAATCATGTTGAGTATAAGCACACTAAGGTAGAATAAGTAGATTGGTCCTAGATAGTATGTATGCATGCGAGTCTCACTTGCAACCACATACATGAAATCATCTGAAAATGTAATGATAGCGGCGAAGCTGTTTAGTGCTGTGTATACGACAAACCACCAATTCGATTTGAGGCTTTTACCGTCTGTAAACTCAATGACAAACAAATAGTAGAAGTATGTAAGGAGTGCCCCACACATAAAGGTCATTTTTGCGGTGAGTTCGACGAGCCAGGGCTCTGTTTGAAGATTAAAGACAAGGATACACAGCACCCACAATAGTAAGAAAAAGACCGAAGCTGCAAAAAAACGAGAATGGTTTCCTCTACGTATGGTTAGAAGTAGCAAGATAAGGAGTAGTGTGTAGACAAAACCCGCAACAACAAGTAAATAGTTTTCAAGCAGTTGTGTTTTCCACTCAAACATAGATCAGTATAAGTATATACTATCTTTTGAAGAAGAAGTCAGTGTGTTCATAGAATATTGTGTGTTCCATTTCGTGAGTCTCTTTTTGTACGAGTGTCAGGGTATTACTGATATCGTGCGTAAAGCTCGATGAAATATAGTAATTGTAATATGAGATTTTCTTTGTAAAATCACTAAGAAATGGAATAATTTTTCCTAAGAAAAGCAATAAATTAATGTATGTTTTTGCAGCCCATTCAGGTGCTGGAATTGCCAAAAATGAAATACGTGCGCCAGCTGATGTGTGCAGCAATATTTGACTAAACGGAACTGGAGTAGGGTTTGAGAGTTGAAATGTTGAAATAGTGTTACTACTCCCTTCTGTAATAAGTTTTTTGTATGTAATCGAAACTATAGCAGCAGATACCCATTCTGTTGAAACCAAATCCATCGCACATGTCCGTGAATAAACAAAGGGAATATGTGTTGTCAGGACGCCTTCAGCACTGAGGCGCATGCCAAATACAGTGGCAAGCAGCGGGTGTGCATGCACAAAGACGGCTAAGTGTTTTCTGAGACGAATCAGTGATTTTGCAAGTACAAAAAAACCAAAATTGTACAAATGGGATTTTTCACTCGATATAAGTATGCCAGGCCTGAATATTACTACTGAGTGTGATTTTGAAAATGCATTTTGTATGTAGTGCTCCGAAAGAAATTTTGATTCCTCGTAATAGTTATTGAAACTACTCGGTTGAATCAACTCATCTTCCTTCAAGATGCCTGTCCTATTCCCGTGCACAAATGCTGTGCTTACAAAACCAAATGGCACCCCCAATTCTTTACACACATCATATATTTGTGATGTTGCAGTGTAGTTGTCATTCATTACCTGTTCTTTATCGCGGCTTTTGAATGAAAGATTTGCAGCAGAGTGTAGAAAACAGAGTGGTTGTAGAAGTTCGAGGTGGTGCTTCAACGCACGCGTATCAACATTTGAAAGTGAAAACTCATAGTATTTGCAACCATGCAAAAGCTCCTCATATTCACTACCAAGGTGATGTTTTATGCGTAATTCAAGGCTTTCATGCTCTGAACTTCTTCCGAGAAAAATGATTTTGTAACCGTCACTTAGAAATTGTCTCGCGACATGCTTTGCAAGAATGCCAGTTGCTCCAGTTAGCGCGATGTATTTAACATTCATTGAGCAATAATACCACGTGTAGTAGTTCTAACCGAGAATATCACGAGAGATAGATCGGTAATGCTCTGCATCGTTCTCTTGTGTCATGTTTGTTTTTGGTTCGTATTCTTTCAGTTTTCGGCAAGTAACGCTATATGCTCCATTGTGTCTTACAATATTGATTGGTGCGATTACACATGGAGTTGTCATTGCTATGTAACCTGCCCCCCCGTGCATTTTACCACTCGTAATACCACCTTCAGGAAAGATTGCGACTATTCGCTTCTCAGCAAGTAATGTGAGGTGATTGCTGAGTGAGATGGAGTAATCATGACGTCCTCTCTGGATTCTCCATGCACCTATTGAGTTCATGACAAAGTCACTTGACATAAAGTATCTCAGAAAACCAAATGAAGTCGACTTAAAGTGCTCTGCGGTATTTGTAACAAAGAAGATTGGTGAAAAGGCGTACTTTGTGTGAACGAGTGCACATTGGATGTATGCAAAGTCGAGCATGCTTACATGATTTGCCGCAATAAGGATTCCACATCCTTTTGCGTGAGCCGAATCTAGTGCTTCTTGCAGATTGTCGGCATTGTGAATTCTCATGCCCGTTGTCAGGTACAGAATAGGGTACACGCACAACCTGAATATGTTTTGCGTTACTACTGTTACGTAAATAAAGATACGAGATACGCTAATGCTTTTCGTCATGGAAAATTGTGTTCGCTCTGTCTTCTGGATGTAGCAAATCTCTGTGCTCCTCATCGAGGTGCCACACAGAAGAATCGATAGCTGCATCATCGTACGAGCATTTTTTATCGTGATTGAAAGGACACCACCAATTTTCTACAATTTTAACCAAATAGAGCAAGTATGATATGAGAGCAATCGTCAGTGGGCAGTACATTTTACAGTTAAACACCCAGTACCATCTGAAGTTACTTATCACATACCCTTTGTAAACAATTTGATTGTCGAGTGTGTATCGGTGGGATGCCCATTTTGGTGCAAAATCCTTCCAATACGATTTGAGGTCATGTGCCCCAATGAATTTGAGGTGTGTGCGAACAAGGAGCACGCCAAGTATCATAAAAGGTACTGACGTCAGTATTGGAAGATAGATGAGAGGTATTGCAATAAATTTTTTCCAGAAGGGCTGCTTAGCAAAGCCAGATGCAATATGTACTCGTTTCATGGATGCCAGATAGAATACTACACCTTACGTGAGAATGCTATCGCTGTGATGCCCGCAAGTAATACAAATAAAAGTGATGACTCACCTGTTACGAATTGACCAAGGAACGGGCCAAAGGTGAAAATTGAACTCATAGGTACTACTCGAGTTACCACAAAAGCTGACAATAGAGCCACTCCAGCAGCAGCCATGGCTACTTTTGGAAATCGCTTTGTATCATCTATGCCTGATGTTGAGTGACGTACTGCCCAGAATGAAAACGCAAGCATAAGCAGGAAAAAAGTAGCCTCTATAGGTACAGGCAATATGCCAAGCAGTGCTTGTATAAAGTTTGGCACCAATAGCTTCCCTGCTGATAGTGTTGAGAGAAAAGATGCAACGACAAGCGCAATTCCAATTTCTGATACAATCTGAACTCCTCTTACAAGTCCAGCTGCAAGTGCGCTTGCAAATACTATCGTTAGAAACAATATGTCTGACGATATGCCAAAAATAAAATCCATGTACTTAGTATACCTTGAAAAATTTTAGAACAATATAATATCTACAGCCCTTCTTTTTGAAGTTCAGTGATAAGCTCCTTAGCATGCTTAGAAAGTTTCTTTGGAATCTCAACGGATATCACAGCAATAAGGTCACCACGGCCGCCTCGTGTCGGGAATCCTTTTCCTTTCAGTCTCACCAGATCGCCATGTGAAGCACCTGCTGGTACTGTGATGGTCACATCTCCATCTGGTGAATGTATTGTGTAATCATGCCCAAGTAGTGCATCAGTAAGCTTGACCGAAAGATGGTGCAGTATGTCATTCCCTGCTCGCTCAAAACGAGCGTCTGATTTTACGTGAATTCGTGTATACAAGTCACCATTTACTCCACCTGAAGCTGCCTCACCTTTGCCGGTAAGGCGTATAACCTCCCCATCATTAATCCCTCCGGGAATTGCAATGCGAATCTCCTCCTCTTGCTTATAGACTTTCTGACCTTTGCAGGTACTGCAGGTATCTTTTGGTGTTGTGCCGAGTCCATCGCATGTGTCACATGTCTTCATTTGCGTGAATACACCGAGCAGAGAGCGCTTGGTTTCCTTAATTTGTCCGTTGCCGTTGCAGGTAGTGCACGTTACTGTTGCTGTCCCTTTCCCTCCACTGCCTTTACATTCTGTACATTGTGCAACTTTATTGAGTAGTACTGTGCGTTCAGCTCCAAATATTGAGTCTTTGAATGAAATTTCAATGTCTATTGATATGTCTCGCCCGCGCTTCTGAGACCTTCTTCCTTGGTTTCTTGAGCCGGCACCGAAAAATTCTCCAAAGATATCACCTAAGTCGAATTCAACTCCATTTGCTGAAAATGAACCATTGAAGCCTTGCCCTCCAAATTGACTAAAATCAAAGCCTTCGAAGCCACTAAATCCACCACCTTGTGGACCTGCCCCATTAAAAGTTTGTCCATAGGTATCATATTCAGCGCGGCGTTTTTTATCAGAGAGTATTGAGTATGCCTCACTCACTTCTTTAAACTTCTTCTCGTCACCACCTGCCTTATCAGGATGATACTGTTGTGCGAGCTTTCTAAAAGCTTTCTTTATATCCTCTTCGGAAGCGTTCTTTTTTACACCTAAAATATCGTAGTAATTCTTTGAATTCATATATGTATTATATTCTTTGCAAAGGTGTGTGCAACTTTATGCGGAGATACGTTTTTGTAGCACAGTAACTTTCTGCTTTCCACGCTTCAATAGTGCAAGTCCATTTTCAAAAAAATCTTTTTCTTTGATTGCAAATTGCAAATCAGTTATTCGTTCAGCGTTGTTGAGTGATACAGCACCTGATTCGATAAACTGTCGCGCCTCACGCTTTGATTGGGCGAGTTGTGCTGATACTAATACGTCCACAAGTAGCTCACCAGCCGTTACGAGTATCGATGGAGCATCTTGCACGAAAGCAGCCGCATCAGTGATGGTAGAAATATCACCATCACCAAAAAGAATTTTCGATGTGTCTTCAGCGAGTTGTGCAGCCTTAGCGCCATGGACTATCTCTGTTGCGGCGTATGCGAGTGAGCGCTGCGCCATGCGCTCACCTGGGTTTTCAGTGTGTGCACGAGCAATTTCAGCGATTTCAACCAGTGTTAGGTCAGTGAAAATCTTGAGGTAGTCAATTACTGAGTCATCTGATGCGTTGTACCAGAACTGGTAGTAATTGAATGGACTTGTTTTTTTACCATCAAGCCAAACGGCGTTGCCTTCACTTTTGCCGAATTTTTTCCCTGTTGCTTTATCAATAAGAAGTGGAATTGTTAGTGCGTATGCACTGCCACCTTCCTTTCTTCGAATAAGATCAACCCCCGCGATTATGTTCCCCCATTGGTCAGAACCTCCTATTTGCACATTACAACCATGGTTTCTGTAGAGATGGAGATAGTCATATGCTTGTAGTAATGGGTATGAAAATTCTGTATAGGTAATCCCATCCTCACTCTCCATGCGAGCTGCAATTGCATCTTTTTTTACGAGAGCATTTGCCGTAAAGTGTTTCCCAATATCTCTTAAAAATTCAATATATCCAAGTTTCCCAAGCCAATCGTAGTTATCTGTCATCGTGAGGTTTGGTACTTGTAAAATGCGCGCTGCTTGTGCGCGAATTGATTCTACGTTTGCTACAATTGTTTCTCGTGGGAGCAATGGTCGCTCTACATTCGGTTTCGGGTCCCCAATCATGCCGGTACCACCTCCAGCCAAAAAGATGACCTTATGGCCTGCTGTAGCGAGTTTGCGAAGGAGCATTACTGCAACTAGATTGCCAACAGTCATCGAGTCAGATGAGGGATCAACACCAAGATATACAGTGCGAGCATCTCCATCGAGCATTTCTTCAAGTGTCTCAGTCGAAAATTGGTTTATAAAGCCTCGTTCCTTTAGTTCATGTGAAAGCGACATATGATGAGTATACTTTATAAAGAAAAAAATGAAAACTTAGTGTA
This sequence comes from uncultured Candidatus Saccharibacteria bacterium, assembly GCA_964398775.1. GTDB lineage: Bacteria > Patescibacteriota > Minisyncoccia > Phycocordibacterales > UBA2100 > CAYNND01. The sequence goes on from CAYNND010000005.1 coordinate 32,711, forward strand.
ACGACTGCCAACTTCCACCGTTAATAGCTACTACTCCATGCGCTGCAAGCATTCGGACAGCCTGAGCGCTTCTTCCACCTGAAAAACATACTATGACAATTGGTTTTGCACTAGCTGTAAGTACTTCAATCTGAGATTGCAGTGCATTGAGTGGTATGTTCACCGAACCTACGTAATGTCCTGCTGCAAACTCATCGGTACTTCGAACATCAACCACAAGAGCTCCTTTTAAAAGGAGCTCTTGTAGAGAAAATGTTGGTTCAGCATTTGTACCAAGCATGCTTACTGTTGCTGATTTTCCTGCCCTCCTTGTGGTGCCTCAGCACCAGCCCCTGCGTCTTTTTGCATTGCCGGACCAATTTCCTGCATTGCCATTCCGAGTGCTTCGGTAGCGTTTTTAATAGAGTCCATATCATCTTTCTGGAGTGCTTCACGTAAATCCTTTATTTTACCTTCCACTTTTGACTTTATGTCAGCTTGCACCTTATCACCATGTTCTTTCAGTGATTTCTCTGCTTGGTATGCTACTTGTTCACCGAAATTCTTCACTTCAACCATTTCTTTTTTCTTCTTGTCCTCCTCAGCATGCAATTCTGCGTCTTTCGTCATTCGCTCAATATCATCTTTTGAAAGACCTGAACTACCCTTTATCTCAATTGATTGCTGCTTACCTGTTGTTTTTTCTACAGCAGACACTTTGAGGATTCCGTTTGCATCAATATCAAAGCTAACTTCAATCTGAGGAACGCCTCGAGGTGATGGTGGTATACCATCAAGCAAGAAACGTCCAAGAGAACGGTTATCTCCAGCCATCTCTCGCTCACCTTGAACTACGTTGATATCAACTGAAGGTTGGTTGTCAGAGTATGTAGAGAAAACTTGAGTTTTGCTTGTTGGTATTGTTGTGTTTCGCATGATGAGCTTTGTAGCAACTCCACCCGCGGTCTCGATTCCAAGCGAAAGCGGTATAACATCAAGAAGTAGAACATCTTTAACATCTCCCTGAAGAATTCCTGCTTGGATTGCGGCACCGACGGCGACGACTTCATCCGGGTTAATCGTCTTGTTTGGTTCTTTTCCAAAGTAATTCTTAACCGCATCAACTATCGCTGGCATACGTGTCTGTCCTCCTACAAGGATCACTTGGTGTATATCACCAATCTTAAACGGTGATGCCTCAAGAGTATCTTTTGTGATCTTCATTGAGCGCGCGATGTACTCTGATGCGAGTTCTTCAAGTTTTGCCCGTGTGAGCTTCATGAGAAGGTGTTGAGGGCCATCTGCAGTTGAAGTAATGAACGGAATGTTGATTTCTGCTTCAACAGTAGTTGAAAGTTCAATTTTTGCCTTTTCAGCAGCCTCATCAATTCGCTGGAGGGCCAGTGCGTCCTTGCCAACATCAATACCACTTTCTCTTTTGAATGAATCAACAATATGGTGAATAATTTTCTGGTCAATATCGCGGCCACCCATGTGAGAATCGCCACCTGTCGCTTTCACTTCAATCACATCGTCACCCACTTCAAGAACTGAAACATCAAAAGTACCACCACCAAAGTCATAGACTACTATCTTCTCTTCCTTTTTTGAGTTAAACCCGTAGGCAAGTGCTGCAGCGGTCGGCTCATTGATGATTCGCTTTACATCAAGACCTGCAATTGCACCGGCATCCTTTGTCGCTTTTCTTTGATCGTCATTGAAGTATGCAGGAACAGTAATAACTGCTTCAGTGATTGTTTCGCCTGTTTTTGCTTCTGCATCAGCTTTGAGCTTCGCGAGTACCATTGCAGAAATTTCTTCAGGTCGGTACTCCTTGTCGCCAATAACTGCAATAACTCCGCCATCCTTACCAGCTTTTAGTGTATATGGAACTGCGGTAAGGTCTTTCTGAACTTCTGGGTCACTAAATTTGTGACCAATATATCGCTTAATGCCGTAAATAGTATTTTTTGGATTCGTGACTGACTGTCGCTTAGCGATAACACCTACAAGTCTGTCACCGTTTTTTGAGATTCCAACAACTGATGGAGTTGTGCGTGCACCTTCTATGTTTTCAAGAATGGTAGGCTGACCTGCTTGAATGATTGCCATTGCAGAGTTTGTTGTCCCGAGGTCTATACCAAGTATTTTTGCCATATGTAATGTAGTTAAAATATAAAGATTCCTTTCGGATGCCCTATATTAAAACGCTCCAGTAAATTATGCAAGTGGTTTATTTACTGGAGCGTTGCGTTATGGCTGAAATGTGAGAGTGCGTCGCTCTTTTCCGGTACCCGTGGTTATAGCGAAAGAACTGAGGTACTTCTGGTGCATGATGTCGAAAAAATGCATATCTGCAGTAAAAAGGTCGGTCACATCTTGTTCAAAAATAGTATCGTCTGATGCGAAAGTGTCATATTGTTCGCGTGCAGTATCATCAAACGTTACTGTTGTAAATATATAGCCCTTGGCACTTGCCTCTTTAAACAAAGCTACAACAGTAGGGTCAGCGCGAAGTGCTTCCCGCAAAGTCGTTGAGTCTGTTAGAATGAATTGAGCATCTTCATTCTGGATGTGTCCTGATATGCGTGGGAAATCTTTCAACGTGTATGACTCTGGAACAGTTGAATCTCTCAAAATCCAGAATAAGCGAACTGCACCAGGAATGTCCATTGCTTTTCTGTAGAAAGTGGGGTCAGTGTATATTTTATTTCGTGCATGCTCCGCATAGCGTCTCCCTATGTAAGCATTTCCAAACAAAAAGATAAAAAGTGAACTAACAAGGAGTGTCACTAACTGCCCAAGAGCATCTTCTGCACTCAAGAAAGCAATTGCGAGAAGTGCTTTGACAGCAAAGATACTTGCTCCGAGTGTACACAGCATCACCACTACATCAGCGAAACGCTGCTTACGCGTGTCTTTTGCGGAGAGTCGTTCAAGCATGGATGCATAGGAAGGTGAAAATGTGTACGATGTGAATGCAATTGAATACGGCAAAATACTCTGCAGTTTGTGCATATCTATGTCAGCCATAGCTTTCCCCTCCATTACTAAAGATTGGTAGAATGTCTGTCTCTTTCTTGCTTCGTCAAGATCGTTATCTTGCATGATCTATTCTAGCTCAAATAGTGCAATGTACTGTTCAACGTTGTCGATATCTATAGCTACAAGATACCGTACATACTCCGAAGCATTAAAGAAATCACAAATTGATTTCACCTCTTCTGTGCATTCAAAAGGGTAAATATACACTGAGCGCTGATACACTTTAAAGCCTATATCTTCGAGTTTCTGACGGAATGAATTACGAGTCGTAGTCATTTCCTTCGGGAAGTCAAACATCACTACTCTCCATTTTTTATCCCACCTCTTCGGGGTTGCGACTGAAAGATCCCATATAGCCACTTCTGCCAGCTTCACTTTCCCTTCTTGAGTCAGCAAAATATAATACTCGTCGCCGCGCTCCTTTATTGCGATGCGGTTTTGCTCTTCAAGATACTTAATAGCTTTCCATATTCGATTACGCTCGAATCTATCTTGAGGTTTAAAATGGCTTATAACCTGCAATGCGTTAGCCTCAGCATGCGCAGAATCAAACTCAGCCTCAACGAGGCGAAGTATTGACTGAGCGAGCGATCCGCGCCCTGGTGTCCCAATGTGTCCAGTTACTGGACTCTGAGGGAGTACCTTTCTTTTCTTCATAACCTGAGACTATCACTGCTTGCGTAATATTTCAAACGCTCAGTACTGGGCTGATATGCACATGAGGGATAGAATATACGACACATATCATGCTACTCTTAAAAAATGAGTAAAAAACTCAGTGGGTTCACACTTATCGAGCTCCTTGTTGTTATAGCAATCATTGGTGTACTTTCTGCCGTAGTGCTTGCGTCTATGAATGCTTCGCGCGGCAAGGCGCGGTACACGCGCATCCTCGAAGATTTTCGCTCGATCGAGACTGCTGTTCGTCTTGCGTATGATGCAAATAAAGCTTACCCTACTGATGTTCTTTGGGGGGTCTTTCCTCCCGAGCTGACACAGTATTTGAGTCGATGGCCAAAACCGCCTTGTAGTGGCTGGACATATGATTATGAAAATTGGTCAGATGGACGCATCTATGTGACTGCACGAAATGCATCAAATGATGATGTGGTGTATTACTGTATTGAAGATGAAAGCGAAAATTGTCCAAATACAGCATCGGCACCAAGTTCGGGCTCGATAAATATAGTTACCGATTGGCCTGCAAAGGCAATTCAGTGTACAGAATTATAGATTTTTTGCGCTACTTTGCTACTGTTACGCGAGCTGGTCTGATTACTCTCCCCGAAAGCTCATATCCTGCACGCTGCACTTTTGCGATATGCCCAGCTGAAAATTCGGAATTTTCAATATCACCTGATGGGTCGTGTCGCATTGGGTCGAAGATTTCACCCACTTTCCCAAACGGCTTAATGCCATTTTCTTCGAGTACTTTTTTAAATTGAGTGTGGATGTACTCAATGCCAATTCTCCAATTAGCATCAACCTTTTCCCATGCTGCTCCAGTAAAGGCTGCATCAAAGGCATCAAGCACGGGGAGCAGATCTTCTAGCAATCGTTCTTTCACTATATCGCCAACTCGTGTTCGCTCCTCCGCAGCAGCTCTGTCTCTATTGACGACATCAGCTTTCATGCGCTGCCAGCCATCGAGATACTCTTGCTTCTCTTTCTCCAGTAACTTGATTCTATTGCGAAGCTTCTGGATGGCTGCTGCGCCAGCATCATCCTCATATACTACTTCGCTGTTTGTATCTCCTTGATCGTTGCTTTCGTTTGAATTTTTAGTATGTATATCGTCTGTCATTGCGTTAGTATAGGACATTGTTACCAAAAGAAAAGTGCCCGATATGGTATGCTTTTGCAATGGGAGAGGCTGAACAACACCATGAAGCAAGCCCATCTTCAGATCGTCGGTGGGTATCTCGTGAAGTCCCGGAGACTGGCAAAGAGCATTTTGCATCTCAATATGCGTTTGCTCAAAAAATCCATGAACGCACTGGAATGGATATGGACCAGTGCATCATGCGCTTTACTTCACTGATACGTGGCTACATGTATGTCCCAGTGCGCAATATTGTGAGAGGGAGACGTAGAAACAATATTCCCTTTGAGCGTCTGGTTGATGAAGCATATGCAGTGTACAAAAAAGGCTTCGACGCCTCAAAAGAAAAAGGGAATACTTCTATCCAATACGAGTCCACTGAAGAAGCTGTTGGTTGGAAGAGATTTGGGTGTTTTTCGTATGAAGTACTCTTCAGTAAACCAGGCCATGTAGTCCACCTACATTTCAATAACTATGAGTATGATGCAACCGCTTCCCCGCTCTCAGCAGCAAAACAAGCTCAACGTATACAAGAACTCACAGACCTGTTTAGACACTTAAAAATGCATTACCCTCAGGTAACACATGTGGAGGGAAATTCATGGATATACAACTTAACTGGATATTGCTCACTACTTCCTGATTCATATACGCGAAGCCTCGCGTCGATAGACGATACTCGTGACCTCTGGCAAACAGGTTCGATTTGGGGGCAGTTTGTTCGTGCAGACGGCTCACTCGATACTCAACGCATGGAAATGCTCTTGAATGCAGCTGAATTAATCGTACCTTGCACACATGAGCTCGAGCTGTACAAGATGCTCAATGCAATACTTCCGCTAAAACCACTCTCAGCACGCGGCTCCGTAAAAGATTTCTATGCTCACTACGGCATTGAGTAATTGCAATGCGCATTTTTGAGCTTATTGTCTTCATAATATATTGGGGTGAGGCACTGAGTTGTGCCGCACCCCATTGTTGTTCACCACTGAATTTGTAACCACACCTTGATAGTCGGCCAAATCAGTGGTTTACAATAGGACCAAAGTGACCGAAATACCCATCCCCAGAAGGCTACCGTAGCGATTACGGCAACAACTACGAATACAGTAAACGGCCAATCGATCTTTCTTCGCTTAGGTACGTTTGTAGGCATCAGAACCTCATACACTACCTAGAATGAAAGCCTAACAAGTATATATCGACTTGCAACAAAAAATACCCCGGGAGGGGTATTTTTTGTAAGTAATTAACGCTTTGACCATTGTGGCGATCGGCGCGCTTTCTTGAGACCAAACTTCTTTCGCTCCACAGCACGAGAGTCGCGAGTGAGGAAACCTTTTGCCTTCAAATCTGCGCGAAGCGAGACATCCATCTTAAGAAGTGCACGAGCTACACCAAGACGAATTGCCTCTGCTTGCGCTGATGGCCCACCACCTTTTGTCATCGCTGATATCTCAAGAGTTTGACCTTCAGCAGACGCAAGTGCGTTCATGCGCTGTACAGCAGTTTTAAAATATTCTTCAAACTTTCTACCATTTACAGTAAGAGTAGTTTTCTTAGCTGCAGGCACAATGCGAACACGTGCTGTAGCTGTTTTACGTCTTCCAATTCCTTCAAAATACTTTTCTTTTGTCATGGTAGTTCTATTTCTTAATAATGAGATTCTTCATTCGTTTTGTGCGGAGTGTATTTCTTGGAAGCATTCGAGAAACTGCAGTTCTCAAAACCTCATCATGACCAAACTTTTCAATCATTCTGCGCATTGAGATATGTCGAAGTCCACCTGGGTATCCAGAGTACTTAACATATTGCTTCGTTCCTTCACGAGCATCTGGAATATCAAGCTCTGTTACGTTTTCAATTGTGACAGTTACTGGTGCTACGATTCTCTTCTCTGCGTCAACCCGGTCTTTCCCAAGTAGTAAAGATGCTATTTTACTAGCTGCACGTCCAAGGCGCATACCTTTCACGTCAACGACATGATTTTTTGTTTCTTGTGTTTTCATGTTATACAAATTCAATTCGCGCCTCGTCATGAGCAACATTAGTTGCTGTTCCGAGCTTGGTAATGCGTGTGTATCCACCTGCTCGCTTCTCATAGCGCGGTGCAATGGTTGCGTGAAGTTTCGCTACTGTCTCATCATCGTTTCCAAGTCGAGCTGCAAGCAAGCGTCGTGAAGCAACTGTGTTCTTTTTGGCCGTTGTAACCATCTTCTCGATGTATGGACGAAGCTCTTTAGCCTTAGCTACTGTCGTTACGATAGCCTCCTCCTTTACGAGCGAACGCGCAAGAGAGCGCATAAGTGCAGTTCTCTGGTTTGTTGGTCGTCCGAAGTTTCTTGTTTTGTTGTGGTGTTTCATAGGTCTAAACTAAATTATGCTCGAAGTGAAATACCCTTGTCGTGCAGTACTTTCTTAATTTCCTGTACTCCCTTCTGTCCAAGGCCTTGTATTGCAAGAAGGTCCTCTTCGCGCTTTCTGACAAGACCGCCAAGTGTACGAATACCTGCCTCATCAACTACCGCAAAGACGCGCGGAGTAAGTCCAAGCTCTTCTACTCGCATCTTGAGGATTTCCATATCTCCTTGGAGCGGGATTTCCTCACGTGGCGCAGCTTTCTTAACCTCTACTTTTTCAACTGGAGCAAGTGTCTCCTCTTTGAAACCAATTATTGCCTTGAGCTGATGAATCATGATGTCAATTGATTGCTCAAGTGCTGCTCGTGGTGTGACAGTACCATCAGTCTCAACAGTAATCTTCAAGCGATTGAAGTCTGTTCTATCACCAACACGCATATTCTCAACTTCGTAGTTTACTCGGCGTATAGGAGAAAATGCTGCATCAAGTGCGATTGCACCAATTTCAACACGATCTTTATGGATTATTTCCTTTGGAATAAAACCAATGTTTTTCTCAATAGTAGCCTCAATTTCAAGCTTCTTCTTTGATGCAACCTCGCAGATATACTGGTCAGGGTTTAAGACCTGTACTTGCCCAGGAACTTTGATATCCGCTGCAGTAACTTGCTTCTCTCCTGTGATTGAGAGTGAGATGCGCTGGGGCTCTGCTCCGTCCATTTGAAAGCGTACTCTCTTCAAGTTCAAAAGCAAAGTGATAATGTCCTCCTTAACACCCTCAAGTGTTGAAAATTCATGTGTAACGCCTTCAATTTTGACGTTCGTGATCGCAACACCAGGAAGCGACGAAAGTATGATCCTTCGAAGTGAGTTACCGATAGTGTGTCCGTATCCTGGGAAAAAGCCGTCAATCTCAAAGACTGCTCGGTTACCTTCCTCTTTCACTGCTCGTGGCTTTGATGGGAGTACGATGTGGTGTTCTGACATACGTGTATACAATTAAACTAAGTAAAAAGACACTACTATCGGGTGTAGAACTCGAAGATCATTGCTAGGTCAAACATTGACTCGCTACTCTTGAACACTGGGATTGTAGCAATCGTTGCCTCTTTTTTGTCCGTATCAACTGTGAACCATGAAGCTGGATGTGTCCAATCAGCATTCTGGAAAAGTACCCCATCCTTACTTCCAAGTCGTACCCCAACTACATCTGAAACCTTTAATGCCTGTGATGGCGTTGTGATGCGTCGTCCGTTGATAGTTATGTGACCGTGTGCAACCATCTGTCGTGCCATGCGGCGAGTTTTAGCGAGTCCAATTCGGTAAATTGCGTTGTCGGCTCGCATTTCAAGCGCAGCGAACAATGCCGCAGGTGAATCTTTTGCTGTAATAGTTTGGTGGATATACTTTTGAAGTTGCTTCTCAGTAATTCCGTATGCAAAACGTACTTTCTGCTTTTCTTTAAATTGCTTTCCATAATCAGAAAGTGTTGCTGGTCGCTTCCCTCGCTTACTGTTTTTCGATCGTGCTTCTGAAACAGCAAACTTCTGTGTCTGTGTTTTCTCGAAGATTGGTGCTCCGAGTCTTTTTGCCAATTTGAATCGTGGTCCAAGTTTCATAGTAGTTCTTTCTTATGGGATTAGATGCGTCGTGGTTTTGGTGCTCGGGGACCATTGTGTGGGACCGGAGTATCATCGACAATCTTTGTAATACCAATACCTTTTCCTGCAAATGAGCGAAGTGCAGACTCACGTCCTGATCCTACGCCACGGATAACTACAGAAACATCCTTAACTCCCATGAGTTGCGCTTTCTCACCAATAAGCTCTCCAACCTTAGCTGCAGCAAACGGTGTGCCTTTCTTTGCGCCCGCAAAGCCGAGTGCGCCAGATGATGACCACATGACAACGTTGCCGTTTTCATCAGTCAAAGCAACCTTAGTGTTGTTGTAAGTAGCCTGAATTGTAAGAATACCGCGAACGATTTTCTTTGCGCCAGCTTTTGAAAGTGCACGTGATCGAAGTTCTCGGTCAACGCCCTTACCTGTCTGCTTAATGATTCTTTTCTTTCCCATATGTGTTTAAACTTTTTTGTTTTGGCTTGCTTCGGCACCGTTTCAGCCCTATGGATGCCTGTTATTAATATACGAACAAAATTGACTATGTCTTTTCGAGCTTTCGTCGACCACTTGTCATCGTCTTTCTGACGTTTCCACGAATGGTTCTATTGTTTGTACGGGTCGTCTGACCGTGTACCGGGAGCTTCTTTGCATGTCTATCACCTCTCCACGCTTTAATTTCTTTCAATCGTTTTATGTTTGCTGATATTTCGCGTCGAAGGTTACCCTCGATTGAGCGTGATTCAACTTCTGTGCGTATCGCGTTTTCCTGATCAGTCGTGAGATCCTTTGGTCGAGCACCAAAATCTACTTTCACTTTTGAAAGTATCTTATGTGCGAGTGGGCGTCCGATACCGTAGACTGCTGTGAGTCCGATCTCGATTCGCTTCTCTTCTGGAATGTTTACACCTGCGATACGCATACGATTGCTTCGTTATATAAATAATAAATTAACCTTGTCGCTGTTTGTGTCTTGGATTTTTGCAAACTATCTGTATTGCACCTCGTCGGCGTACGGTCTTGCAGTCTTTGCATCGTGGTTTTATTGAAGCTTTTACTTTCATAGAAATTACATACGACGAGTAATACGTGCTCTTCCGCCATAGGAGTCGAGTTGAATCTCAACCTTATCGCCAACGAGCACTTTGATGCGATTGAAGCGCATCTTTCCTGCTAGGTACGCGAGAACCTGTGTATCTTCTCCATCGAGAGTTACACGAAAGAGTGTATTCGGCAAAGCCTCGTCTACAACTCCAGTTCTCAATAATTCTTTGTTCGTACTCACAGGTAAAAATGTGCATTACATAACCATGCACAAGTGGGGGGTATATTACCAGAGAGCCTATATACTGTCAAACCGCAGTGTCCCTACTATCGCTGACTATCAATGTATAACCTCTTTTTTGAGAGGTGTTCTTCGTATGTTTTGCTGTAATAGGTGGTTCCACCACTGTCTGCTAGATAGAAAATGTAAGGGTGTGAGGACGGCTCTAGTACAGCACGTATTGAACTCAGTCCTGGATTGTTTATGGGTCCAGGAGGGAGGCCAGTATGTACATACGTGTTGTACGGAGACTGATGCTTGAGGTCTTCACGTGAGAGTCCGAAAGTTCCCTTTCCGAGTATATAGAGGAACGTTGCGTCAACTTGCAGAGGCATATTGATTTTAAGTCTGTTGTTGATGACGCCTGCGATCATATGTCTGTCCTTCTTGTCACTCTCTTCTTTTTCAATAATAGATGCAATTGTAAGTATCTCGTGAAGATTGTATGGTGATGATTCTATCTCATCCTTATATGGCTCAAGCTTCTTGTTTAAAGTCTCCTTCAGTACCTTTATGAGATCCTGCTCTTTTATGTTTGGGAGTACATAGTAGGTGTCGGGAAATAGATATCCTTCAAATTTTTCTGCCTCATCTACAAACTTTGTTTTATCGAAATGCATGAGCTTGCCATCAAGTATCTTTGCGATTTCCTTTGCTGTACTACCTTCTGGAATAAGAATTTTTACCGGCTCAAGCCCAAATGCTCCACTCGTGATACGTTTAGCAACTTTCATTAAGGTGATAGGTTCTTTGAAGACGTAATCACCAGCATAGACTTTTTCAGCCTTTCCCTGAATTTGAATGATTCGTCTAAGCCACCATCCTGATGATATTACATGCTTTTCTTCGAGAAGTTCCGCTGCATCAGACACACTTGTTCCTTCAGGTATAGTCACATATCCATCTACTGGAAATTGTGACGGTGGGAGATTGATGTATGCATAGAACGAACTAACACATGCGGCGATAAGAACAATGATAACTATAGTTCTTCGGTTCGTGTTCTTGTTCCATGAAGACTCATCAGACAGTATTGCGTTCTCAATTGAATCTACAGTAGTTTCTTGAGTGTTTTTTTCAGACATACAAAAAGCTTAACACGAGAAAAACATACTGTAGAACTTTTTACACTTAGAGTGCGACGTACTTACCGTCGTTTGTTCTGTTGAAAATTTCAGTATCCTGCAGGTTTACCAAAATTGTACCGTCTTTTACATAGCGCTCTCGCTTTACTCGGTCAATGATTTCCTTCTTCGAAAGAGGTCCATCTTTTTTCAAGATATCCTTGATCACCTCTTTGACAACACCTTTAGAGTATCCCCACTCAGAGAGAGCGTAGAGTCCGCGTCCAACCAATACAAAGCGCTCGTCTTTAATCAGTTCGTTGTGGCATGTTGCTTCATGAGCCTTTCTGCCAAAGAGTTCTGATATTGAACGTGCAACTTCAGCAAAGTGCATTGGAGAACCGTGCCGTTTCAGTGAAAGATATGCCATGTCACGCATGTTTTTTACGCGCACGCCTGGTGCGTCAACTCTCCCCCATTCTCCAAGTTGGTTTCTAGAAATTTTCTTTGAGAGAGAAAGCCAGCGTCGTGCCGTTTCGTGTGTGTGGTGCTTTTTATCGAGATGTGTCAGGTCTTTGAGAAAGCGCGCGATAAGTTCTTGTTCTGGAACAAGATCATCATTTGAAAGTGAGCGGTACAAGCCCCTTAGTGCTGCATGCACAGAATCTGCAATGCCTTGGTCCGCATGCCAGCGATGGTTAAATTCAGGATCCTCCTTAAGTCTTTCAAATTCATTTCCAACTACAAGAAGGAAGTGTATATGGTTTTGGAGTCCTTCATTCTTCGAAATTGCGTCGAGAAGTTCCTGCTCAGGCACGATGCCACCCATGTCTATAATGATGCCTGTCAGCTCTGTAAACACAGAAGAAACCTCTTTGTATGCTGGCGACGTTCTAATCGCGCCTATTGCTCTATTCTCTATCTGTCGGACTCGTTCACGGGTGATAGTGTATCGTGAGCCAATCGTCTCAAGGGTGTCTCGTTTTACAGTATTCCCAAGCCCGTAGCGCCCCGTTAGAACATCACGCTCACGCGAAGGAAGCACCCCAAGGAGCTTTTTTGTGATCTGTTTTGGCTTGAATGTTACTGAAAACTGCATATGTTTCTGTTCGTTAGATAGGCTTTTCTACCATGTACTTGTAAGTTCGTCAAGTGCAACCATACAACAAGTTCGTCTTTTGTCCATGAGACGGCCTGTGGATAACCCTCAAATGACTTATATTACGATATTGACGATCTTTCCCGGTATGACAATAACGCGTTTTGGGGTCTTCCCTTCCAACCATCGTTCTACTTCTTTGAGTGAGCGTGTACGAACACTTTCCTCAGTGGCATTCGGTGTAACTGATACGGTACCTCTCAGTTTGCCGTTGACTTGAATTGCAATTGTAACTTCCTCTGATACGAGTTTTTTCTCAGACCACCGTGGCCATTTTTCAAGATGAACTGAGCGCTTGTGACCGCGCAAATGCCAAAGTTCTTCCGTAATATGTGGTGCAAATGGTGCAAGTAATGTTATCAAGGTGTCAAATTGGGCGCTTGTTAATCCAGACTTGTCAGCGACATTGAGGAAACTCATGAGTGATGCAATTGCGGTATTAAATTTAAGTTCAGTCACACCCTCAGTCACTTTCTTGATTGTTTTGTGCATCTCACGCTCCACATCAGAAGTAGTTGTTGATGTGATTTTTGTTTGAAGTTTCCAAACACGCTCGAGGAATCTTCGGATACCTACAATTGCCTCTGGTGACCACGGATAGCTTCCTGGCTCGTTAAATGGACCTATGAATGCAAGATACATTCGGACTGTGTCTGCACCGAGACGTTTAACGACATCATCTGGGTCGATGACGTTTCCTTTGCTCTTACTCATTTTTTGCCCATCTGGACCCAAAATCAACCCTCGGTTCATTCTGCGCGTATATGGCTCCTTTTCCTTTGTTAATTTTAAGTCATACAAGGCCTTATGCCAGAATCGACTATAGAGCACGTGCATTGTTGTGTGTTCTGCACCACCTGAGTACAAATCAACTGGCAACCACTGTTGCAATTTCTTTGAAGCTGCGAACTCCTTTTTGTTTTTTGGGTCTGAATAGCGGAGGTAGTACCATGAAGAGCAGATAAACGTGTCAAATGTATCAGTTTCTCTCGTTGCTGCTTTTTTACAGTTTGGACATGTTGTCTTCACCCATTTTGTTGCCTTTGCTAGCGGTGATTTACCATCCCCAGTTGGTAGGTAATCAGTGACTCGAGGCAATTCAACTGGAAGATTCTTCTCTGGGACAGGAATGTAGCCACATGTATTACAGTGAATCATTGGAATTGGCACACCCCAATATCGCTGCCGAGACACAAGCCAGTCGCGGAGTCGGTATGTTTTTTTTGCGCGACCATACCGCTTTGTAATTTCTATTTTTGCTGTAGCCGAATGAACACCATCATGTTCTCCTGAATTCATGAGATAGCCATCGCCAGTATGTATATGGTGTTCCCCATTAAACTCTCGCCAGAGGGTATCTTTCTCTTTAAGCGTGATGAAATTGAGAACCTCTGACGCCGGTTTCCAAATATGCTCATGCTTAGCGAGTTCATCCGCAGCGATATGACCTTGTTCGTCATTATCAAGTTCAAAATAGAGGTATGTGAATTCAACGCGTCGATTTGTTTTCTTGAAGTTATGGTAAAACTCAACAGTGGCCTTGTCTCCAATTTGTCTCACAAAGCGTGCATTTTTATAACCACTTTCTTCAAGTATTTCTCGTTTTCCAGCAGTAACAGCATCCTCACCCTCTTCAATTCCTCCGGAGACAAATCCACGAATCGGGTGGCCTTTCCATGTCTGACATAGATACTCATCTTTTTCCCAATGTTTTACAATGCACATAACTGCACTGCGACTTACGAACGGTTCATTTGGGTGGACTGCATCTGCACCTGATGTTTGTGTAACAAGGCGTGTCACTACTTGCCGTATCGGGAGTCCATGCGCGCGGGCAAACTCGTTGTCCCGCTCATCGTGTGCAGGTACCGCCATGATTGCTCCTGTACCGTACTGTGCGAGCACATAGTCACCTATAAACACAGGGATTTCCTCTCGAGTCGCTGGATTAATTGCGCGGATCCCCTTTAGTTGAACACCTGTCTTATCTTTATTCTCTTGCCGTTCAAGTTCTGTTTTTTGCTTAGTCTGGGCTCTGTATGCCTGCACTTCTGCTTCATTGTGTATAAGTCCTGAGTGTTGCAGTGCAGCTGTTACCCACTGGTGTTCAGGTGCCAGAACCATGTACGTAGCACCATGGAGAGTATCTGGCCGAGTTGTGAAGACTCTAATTGTTGGCGCAATTGCCATAACCATATCTGGTTCACCCGCTTCTGAAGAAAAATGCGGTACTACACCAGTGCCTTTAATTAAGTGAGCACCGAGTGCCAACGCCCAAGCGTGTGCATCTTCTTGTGGGACAATGGTATCTGCCTCATCAGTGAGAACGACAAAGCCCTTTGAGTTCTGTTTTATTTTCTGTATATCGAACGGATGCTTACACGCTTTCGTAACAGAACGGCGCAACTTCTTATCAAGAAATACACCAGAATGTGGTGTTGCAATCAAAGAAACTCTGCCAACTTTTGAGCCGAGTTCGAGCGCTCTGAGTGCAACAAGTCCTCCAAATGATACTCCGACCAGTGCAGTTTTCTCGTTGAGGTTGCAATGTTTTTGTACATACGCAGCCTGCGTATCCAAATCAGGCTCTTGTGAATTTGGGAGCTCCGGTACGTCAACTGTGTATCCTCGCGCCTCTAATTGCTGTTTGAGCCACGGAAATGCATGACTCTTTGGTGAGCCATTCCTTCCATGCAAAATAACAATTCGTGAACATGAGTCAACGCCTTTCAAAGGAAAATCGATTTCAGCACCTTCACTTCTCCCAATCCAATTTCGCTGAGAATCCTTAATTGCCTCAGGCCATTGTAGTGGCTCGAGATCGTCAACGAGGCGATCGGCATACTTCGTAATTGCAATGTTCCATTGAGGCATGAGTCTCTGCTCCACTTTACTATTGCATCGCTCACACTCACCGCTCACCACTTGTTCATTCGCGAGCACTGTCTTACATGAGGGACACCAATTTGCTGCTGTGTCTTTTCGGTAGACCAAACCCTTCTTATGTAATTGTAAGAATAGCCACTGCGTCCACTTGTAGTATGCTGGGTCGCAGGTCACCACTTCTCGAGTCCAATCGAAAGATGCACCCATTGAGGCAATCTGCTTCCTCATGTGCGCCATATTTTTGTAGGTCCATGTTCGTGGATTAATACCACGTTTGATTGCGGCGTTTTCAGCTGGAAGCCCAAATGCGTCAAAGCCAATCGGGTATAGAACATTACTTCCCTGCATGCGTCGTGCTCGTGCATACATGTCTGGCACTGCAAATGCGTACCAGTGGCCGACATGCAAATTACCAGATGGGTATGGAAACTCTACAAGTACATACTCATTTTTTTTCCCTTTTTCAGTATCCTTTACAGTGTAGAGGGCCTTCTTTTGCCATTCCTTTTGCCACTTCTTCTCTATTCGTAAATGATTGTAGTCCTTCATTGCGTAAGCCTACCAAAGGTACGGGATAAAGAAAAGAGGCTCACATTATGTTTTTTTTGAGTAGTGTGTCCACTGGACGAGGTTCCAGAGTATGCGCATACCAACGTTTGCATTCCATTCAGAATCATTTGCTTGTGGCGAAACTTCATTAACATCAAAACCAATTATCTTTTTACCTGATTTCGCGACTGCTCGAATGAGAAATACCGCTTGGTCGAATGAAAGGCCTCCAGGGACTGGTGTACCTGTGCCTGGGCACAGTGATGCCTCAAGTCCATCAATGTCAAAACTTATATATACTTTTTCTGGAAGTTGTTGAACTATTTTGGCAACTGACATCTCCCATGTAGAACCGCAAAATGACTCAGCTTTCAAATCAGTATCAAAAAAAGTACTAATACGGTTACTGTTCTGTACGATATATTCTCGCTCTCCTGGTGAGTAATCACGAATACCGACCTGAACTAATTTCTTAACAGAAGATACATGTGCAAGAACGTTCCACATTATTGATGCATGTGAGTACGTAAAACCCTCATATGCTTCTCGTAAGTCGCAGTGTGCGTCAATTTGCAAAATGCCAAATTCAGAGTGCACATCGCCGAGTGCTCGGATAAGCCCATATGGAGTACTGTGGTCGCCACCTATCAACCCTACTAATTTGCCTTGTGCAATGTGATATGCGGACTCTTCATGAATTTCATCATGGAATACTTCACACGCTATATTGATTTCGGCCAGAGCTTTTGCGTTCCCTTTTCTGCCAGATGATATGTCCTGTATATATCGCTCTGCCTTAGATCTTAATTGCTGACCACGCTTCAAGACATTGTGTTTTTCTTGCAGCGGAGTCATGTATACACCTACTTTCCAAGAATCACCACCATGCGCCTCATGATAATAGTCAATTTGGGGTGATGCAGCGTAAATCGCCTCAGGTCCTTTTTGTGTGCCACCACCATAAGAAACAGTAACACCCCACGGAGCAGGTATAAGTACTATGCTTGCATCAGATTCTGCGGTTGAAAGACCGAAAATACCAGAGTTTGTTTGCGCGACGGCGTTTGGGTCAAATGGTTTTGAGTTCATGTGTATATCTTACCCCATTCGTGACTTAAAATCTTCATATGTAAACTCTCTGAGTGTTTCAAGTTCTCCATTTTCATGAAGAAATACAATTGATGGATGTTTAACGCCATTAAACATAGTAATCTTTATGAGTGTGTATTGAATTGCGTGCTCAAATACAACTGCATCACCTACTTTTAGTGGTTTATCAAATGAATAGAGTGCATGCGTCATATCACCTGCAATGCAGGTGCTACCACCAAATCTATATACATGCTGCTGCGTAGCGTTATTGTCGTCAGTATCAATTCGCTTTGCATTTCGCACCTCTAGCTGAAGATCTTTACTTACAAAAAAGTCTGTAAGATGATTTTCAAATGACATATTTAGAATCGGTATTTTATATGGGACATCATCTCGCTCAACAATATCCAAAACGCGAGCGACAAGTGTACCGACATGCCATGCTATTGCTGCGCCTGGCTCAAGATGAATCTCTACATTATATTTTGCAGCAAATGTGTTGAGTATGTGTATGAGTTTTTTCCTATCGTATGAATCATCAGTTATTTTTTGTCCACCGCCAAAATTAACCCACTCCATGGCGCTACAATACTCACCAAAGTTCGATTCAATTTTACTAAGTGCTTGCTCAAGGTCTTGCGCATCCTTTTCAAAGAAGAGATGGAAATGTAGACCGCTTATACCCTCGAGTGCCTTTGCATCTTCAGTCAACGCTCGCTTAAATTCAGAAATGCGGATCCCAAGTCGTGAGCCCGGCGCGCAGGGATTCCAAAGCTCGCCGTGACCATCTGCGTCAAGAATTTCCGGGTTAATTCTCAAACCAAAACTTCTTAATTTACCGGTTGTTCGTGCGTAAGTAAGAGCTTGGTCTTTAAACTGTTTCCATTGAGAGAATGAGTTGAAGATGATAGTACTGCAGTAATTTAAAATTTCTGAAAATTCCTGTGTGTTATATGCGGGCGCAAACATATGAACGTTCTCGCCAAAATGCTCGTAGGCAAGTCGCGCTTCGTGCAGTGAACTTACCTCTGCGCCTTGAAGATACTCTCGTTCAATCGGGAAAAGCTGCCAGGGACTCCATGCCTTCAAGGCGTGCAGTATGGTTGCTCCGGTAGCATCATGAATTTCTTTCAATACTGAAAGATTATGACGGAGAATATGTTCTTCTATTACAAAGGCAGGTGTATCTACTTGTGATGCGATGAGTCGTGATGGTGGTCTTCGTAGTTCCATGGCTATATTTTCTCGGGCAATGGTTTAAAATCAACAACTTCAAATGGCAAACCATTCTTCGATACAATTTCAAGAAAAGGCTCTGGATCAAGCTGCTCCATGTTATATACTCCAGCGCCACTCCATACCCCTGTCATGAGCATGTATGCCGCAGACATTGCGGGGACACCCGTTGTATACGAAATTGCTTGTGAGCCAACTTCCTTAAAGCATGCTGCATGGTCGCAGACATTGTATATGTACTTTGTCGCTACTGTGCCGTCCTTTTCACCAGTAATAATGCATCCAATATTTGTCTTCCCGCTGTAGTTCGTTGCGAGTGACGCTGGGTCAGGGAGCAGTGCTTTCAAAAATTCCATTGGAACAATCTTAACAATCTTCCCATTGAGTTTGAATGGTATCGGCTTAATACCTGAAATGCCAATACTCTCCATTACCCTGAGATGGTTGAGATAATTTTCCCCAAAAGTCATCCAGAAACGCATGCGTTTCAGGCCAGGCAAGTTTTTTGCAAGCGACTCCATTTCTTCATGGAAGAGCAGATAGCTTTCTTTGGGTCCGATTTGTGGATAGTTAAAAGCAAAATGAATGCTGCCAGTGTTCATGACTGGAGGTGTATACACCCAAGTCCC
The DNA here is from genome assembly GCA_964398775.1 of uncultured Candidatus Saccharibacteria bacterium. Classification (GTDB taxonomy): domain Bacteria; phylum Patescibacteriota; class Minisyncoccia; order Phycocordibacterales; family UBA2100; genus CAYNND01. The sequence continues at coordinate 51,474 of CAYNND010000005.1, forward strand.
ATCCCTGAAATGCTTCACTTCCTGTGTGACCTCACGAATATTAATTTCTGGATTGAAATTTGTAGCAAATGATTTGTCATGACTTCCAGCGTTTGCATCAAGAATGTCTACGGACTCAATTGTTGTGAAATACTTCTTGAGTGCGTACGCGCAATACATATTTGTAACTCCTGGATCGAAACCTGCGCCCAAAACAGCCATAAGACCAGCTTTTTTAAACTGAGTATGTTTTGCCCACTGGAGTTTGTACTCAAATTTTGCCTCGTCTTTCGGCTCATAGTTTGCTGTGTCAATGTAATGGACTTTTGTTTTCAGGCATGCATCCATTATGGTCAGGTCTTGATATGGAAGTGCCAAGTTCAACACAAGGTACGGCTTTACTTTTTTTATGAGCGCGACCAGTTGCGGCACCTTGTCAGCATCAACTTGGTGTGTAGTTATTGCAACATCCCATCGTTTTTTAACATCTTTTTTTATTGCATCAGCCTTTGCTTTTGTTCGCGTTGCAACATGAATTTTTGTAAAAACTTTAGAATTCATTGCGCATTTGTGAATCGCAACTGATGCAACACCTCCTGCGCCAATTATAAGAATTGTCCCATTATTTTTCTGAGTTTTCATATGAATAGTATATACGATAATTATAAATATTTTTTGGCATGCAAAAGTTCTGCGATAAGAACTCCACCACCCGCTGCACCTCTAATCGTGTTATGCGAGAGCCCAACAAATTTCCACTGGAATAAAGGGTCTTCTCTGAGCCTACCTACGGTCACTGCCATTGCTTTATCTGAGTCTCTATCAAGTCTTGTCTGCGGCCTATTTTCTTCACTTTTATAATGAATAGCCTGCCGCGGAGCAAGTGGAAGTTGTAATCGTTGTGGTTCACCGGTAAACGATTCCCATGCTTTTAGTATCTCATCGCGACTTGGCTTCTGTTCGCATTCAAACGAAACGCACGCCATATGACCGTCAATGGTCGGAACACGGTTGCAGTGCGCTGAAATTGCAAATGAGTCGTCATAGATAAATGACGTGTCACCAATTGTTCCAAAGATTTTTCTTGGCTCTAGTTCAGACTTCTGTTCCTCGCCTCCAATATAAGGGATAACATTATCCAGAATGTCATATGAAGAGACGCCCGGATGCCCTGCCCCAGAAATTGATTGCATTGTAGTGACAAATACTTTTCGTACTTTGAATGTTTTGTGAAGCGCTGCAAGCGGTGCGGTATAGCTTTGAATTGAGCAGTTTGGCTTAACGACAATAAATCCTTTTGCCCACCCTCTGTTCTTTTGCTGTATTGGGATCATTTCAAGATGCTCAGGATTAACCTCAGGTATAATCATTGGAACATCCGACGTATGCCTGTGCGTTGAAGCATTTGAAACCACTGGAATACCTGCTGCTGCATATTGCTCTTCCCACTCCTTCGCTATTGGTGTATCCAGCGCTGAAAATACAAAATCACATGATGCAGCGCAGGTCTGTAGATCGTCAACTGTGTGCACCTGTAACCCAGAGATACTCTCAGGGATATGTGCCTGCATGTGCCAGCGACCCTGTACAGCTTCCGCATACGTTTTCCCAGCTGAAGACTGACTTGCTACAAGATATGTAACCTCAAACCATTCATGGTTAGTAAGGAGCGCTATATACTGCTGCCCCACCATCCCAGTCGCACCAAGAATACCAACTCGAAGTTTTTTGTTCATACTATGCAATTAAAGTTTTATGTAATGCAATCACCGATGACTGTGCGGCATCCTCCTTCACAATAAACGTTATACTGACACCTGTCGCAGATTCTGAAATCATGCGTACTGGGACATTCATTTTTTCGAAAGTAGTGCAAGCAGTTTTCATGACGCTGGATACGTGCATACCTGCCCCTACAATGCATATAACCGCACAATTGTGGGTTACTTCAACTGCACCGATTGACCTGAGCGACTCTACAAGCGCTGAGGTATGAGCAGATGATGCATAACTGCATGATACACTCACTACAGAAGTTGCGATTACATCAACAGCAACCTCATGCTCTTCAAAGCATCTGAACATGCGTGCCATGAGGCCTGTACCGTCAAAGAAATCCGGACTATGCACGGTGACCACGGTTGTACCTTTCTTTGAGGTTATCGCCTTTGCCATTTTAGTATGGTTTTTCGGAGTTTGAGCTTGTATCAAAGTTCCTGTTCCTTGAGGTTTGAATGTGTTCAATACTCGCACTGGCACACCTTTTTCCATTGCTGGGAGCATTGTTTTTGGATGAAGTACTTTTGCACCAAAGTAGGCTAGTTCACCGGCTTCTTCATATTGCAATGCTGGTATAAGTCGAGCAGATGGAACAACACGAGGGTCAGTTGAGAGGACTCCGTCAACTTCTTTCCATATCTGGATCTCAGCGGCAGAGATTGAGCCACCGATAATTGCCGTAGTGTAATCAGAACCACCACGTCCAAGGGTAGTGACTGAACCTTTTTTTGTTTTCCCAATAAAACCTGTTACAACAGGTACTTTTGTGTATGCTTGGAAAAAAGACTTGATTGCTGCAGGTGTTTCTGAAAGTGGCTCAGAGTTTCCGTGCACATTTGTTGTAAGCATGCCGATATCCCATGCGTCATACGCTATTGAATCAACACCTCTTTTTTGAAGAAGTGCAGCCACAATCCGAGCCGATAATCTCTCACCGAATGATACAAAGCGATCTCGAACCGCAAGCGATTGAGTTACATTTTTTGATGATAGTTTTTTCAGCTCATTCAGTAAAGGCTCGACACCATCGCAAGACAGTTCGAGTTGTTCGATAATGTTCGCATGCCTCTGTGCCAATAAAGACACCTTATGAAGGCGTGCAGTGACTGAACGTTCATGGTATATCTCCAAAAGTGCATCTGTTACACCTGCAACCGCAGAAACAACCACAATTGGTTGCTGAGCAATTCGCGCTTTAATTATTTTAACAACGCTCTGGATACTTTCAGCAGTACCAACAGATGTGCCGCCAAACTTCATTACTATCATAGAATCAACAATTACCCTGTAATGACTCACTGATGTCAGTGAGTTGTTGTGGAGCTATGCTCCGTCTTTCTATGCAGCGCTTCTGACGACACGAAGAAACTTCAGTCGGAATGATCGTGCTCTATAAACTCTAGCATGTAATTCACGGATTACAATCCTTGTGTGATACACTTTCACCATGAAGACAGCACGTATCGCGATTATTGGAAAAGGAAACATAGGAAATACTCTTGCAGAGCGTGCACAAGCACTGGGGCATCAGATTTCAGCGCATATAAGTCGCTCAGAATTTAAAAATCATCGCGGAGATACTGTCGCACACACTTTCGATAATTTCGCAACGTTTATAGAGCACTACCCTGAAGAGCGTCCTGAGATTGTTTGTTTGGCTATACCAACTCTGGATACTGGTGAGATTGCTGCTCAGCTAATCACAGATGCTCTATCACTTGGAATCCATGTTGTTACGTGCGAAAAAGGCTCACTTTCATATCATGCAGATGAGCTTTTAACTGCAGCATCACCTGCACAACTTCGTTATTCAGCATCAGTAGGAGGAGGTACGATGATGCTTCCGTATATGTATATGAGAAATATGCAGGAGCGGGTTATTCAAATGGATGCAGTAATAAACGGAACATGCAATTTTATTTTCCATCAAACTGCACAAAGTGGACGCACTCTAGGAGAAGCATGTGATGAAGCTGCTCGGCTTGGATATGCAGAACCTGGGAGCAAAGAACCTTTAAGTCTTATAAATGGAGAATTGAAAGATGTTCGCATGAAGACATGCGTACTCTTTAATACGGTATTGGCTCAGAAATTGCGCATTACGCCGCGCGACCTCGGTTCTCTATCCCTCAACGAAGCAACACTAGATGAACTCAGTAGGTATTCGGGTAGTGTGCGGCTTGTTGTGCAATTTACAAACACAGAAAACGCCAAAATAGCTGAGTATAGTGGTTGCCAGTTTGTCACTTCAGTTGACGGATGGACAATCCAAGGAGGGTTTCGTAACCTTCAAAAGGAGCCTGAGCTGCTCCAGTGGCTTCCAGGAGGTGTCGGAAACGCAATCCACATCACAGAGGGTAAGCTAGGAAGTGGCGGAAGGTACACACTGACAGGACCGGGTGCAGGGGCTGAGGCGACTACATCAGCTATGCTCAACGACATTCATGAAATACTAACAACTCGATACTAAAATCCTTTACATTCTGTGAAAATGCGTTAGAGTACAAATCACTAATTCATAACAATATCTAAAGAGATGAAACGCGCACGTGCATCAGCACACAAACATGCGAAGAATGGTTTCAGAAAGATGTGGAAACTCGGCATAGAAGAGGTTAACACAGGGATGTTTGATATAAGTGATGATGGTTCACTTGTTGTTCGAGAGGGAAACTTCCAATACAACATCCATGACATAGTAAAGAAGTACGGCACTTCAACCGAAATCCTCTTCCCTACGATCATTGAAAATCGAGTTCGAGACATGATTGAGACATTCAATGCCTACATTAAAGTGCTCGGATACAAAGGCAAATACCACTATCATTACCCAATGAAGGTGAATCAGAACAAGGAATTCGTTCTTCCTGCAGTTGCTGAAGGCGCAAACCTTGAAGTTGCCTCTGCAAACGAATTATTTTTAGTGAAGCGAATGATTGAACAGAACAAATTTACGAACAGTATTCGTGTGCTCTGCAATGGACCGAAAACAGAACGTTATATTGAACTTATCGAAGAGTTGAAATCTAAAGGACTTGTTGTTATACCTATTATCGAAGACCATAGTGAGCTTGAGCGAATGAGGCGTTTCAAAGGTGAGGTTGGCATACGTGTTGACTTAAACATTAAAGTCGACAGTCATTGGGATAAACGATTTAACCGATTTGGCTTTACTGAAGAAGAGCTTGTTTCTCTAGGTACAATACGAAACCTCTCAATACTTCACTACCATATTTCAAGCCAGATTGAGCATATAGATGGCCTTATACGTCCGATGCAGCGAGCAATTGAACTGTACGCAAAGATGCGCCTAAAAAACCCTGGTCTCGACTCACTTGATATTGGCGGTGGTGCTGGTATTCCATACAATAAGAACAAGCAACTCTATAACACCAAAAATCTAATACAACGAATTGTTAAGACGGCAAAGGCTACTTGCGATAAATTGAATGTAAAACATCCGACACTCATCTCAGAATGGGGACGATATGCTGTTGCACCTGCACAAATAACTATATACAAAGTTATCGCTGAGAAAGAGATTGCACAGAAGGATAAGCATAAATGGTATGTGGTTGATGGGAGTTTTATGAATGATCTTACAGACACATGGGCATTGCACCAAAAGTGGCATGTTGTACCAGTAAACAGTATGAAACACCACAAACTCCAGCATACATGGCTTGCTGGGAGCTCGTGTGACAGTGATGATAAATACACTGCGGGCGGCACATCTATACCACTACCTAAAATAAGCGATACTGATAATGGACTCTATATAGCCATCCTCGACACAGGTGCGTATCAAGACTCGCTTGCGTCACATCACTGCATGCTCTCGTCACCTCTTAAGCTTCTTGCAAGTAATGGTGAAATTAAGGTTATACGCAAACGCGAAGCTCCTGAAGATGTGGGGAGACAATTTGGATGGTAGCCTAACGAAGAGGTTGTGGTGTTTTTACCGGTATGTTCACCGGGTATTTAGTTTCATCCACTGTGCGTTTAAAGCAGTTTTTCCCTTGTCCGTGTTCCCAGTACTCAGCTTGGTTAAAGGGATATGATTCTGTCGTAGGTGCTATCACTTTGTATTCTGCCGCGAATACTGCACAGAGCTCAAACTCCCTCTCCCCCGTAGTTGTGTACTGTATGTCTGCGCTGCCTCCAGTTGGAGCGCTGTATCCAGAGATTGGATCATTGAGCTCCAGTAGAGCTTTGGGAAGTTTACCGTTCTTCTGCCAGTAATCGATAATCTGATACTGTAATGACTGCAAATCCGAAACAATTACCTTGTCGCGTGCAATTTTTCTAAGGTAATTTGGTGACCCTGCAACAACAAAGAGCAATACTATAGAAAATACGACAGCAGCACCGACCGTCATACCAACGAGTTCTGAGTGAGATTTATGTTCAACCCAGTACTGCCGAATCTCTTTCATGTAGTACCAGAATGAGGCAACTAGTAGCGCTGCAGCCGAGAAGGACTTTAATAAGAACGATGCCGTCATTTCCTCACCGCTTAAAAATGAAGATAGTAAGATAAATACATCGACTGCAATCGTGGCGACTGAAATGAACAGAATTCCATAAAGTACCCATGTTCGAACCCAAATGTCTTTAGTAGCAGGGTCAGCGCGCTCAGCCGTATGTACAAGGCGAGTAAGCCAAACATACAACGGGAACGCTATAAGTAGTCCTGCCGCGGCAGTCTGCATACTAGAACCTTCAGGGTAGCCGGTTGTTACAACATCAATGAGTCCAAACCATAATGATAGCAAGGACGCGCAACTTATAATAAGAGAAACGAGTATTCCTACCCATACAAAAAATGACTGTGCTGTTTTCATATGGCAAGTATGCCATTAACTGTGCCTAAATTCCATGACGTCGCCATCACGCACAATATACTCTTTTCCTTCAGTTCGTAGCTTCCCGCTTTCTCGTGCGTTTGCCCATGAGCCGGTTTCTACCAAGTCACTCCAAAATACTGTCTCTGCACGTATGAATTTCTGTTGGAAATCAGTATGTATGACGCCAGCTGCAACGGGTGCAGTAGCGCCTATTGGTATTGTCCATGCGCGTGTCTCCTCTTCTCCTGATGTAAAGTATGAATGAAGCTTGAGGAGCTGATATCCTGTTTTGATTAAATTGTCGAGACCGTTTTCCGCAACACCAAACTCATCTCGGAACATGCCACGTTCATCTACAGATACATCTTTCAGGTTACGCTCGACACCAACATCCACTTTGACTGAGAGTGCGCCAGAATCACGGATGAAAGCTTCGAGCTCAAGGTAGCGTGGGTCGTTCACCTCATCCAAATTAGTAGCGCCAGCTTTTTTATTCAAAACGTACATTATTGGCTTCATTGTAAGAAGTTGTAGACCTTGAACCAGGAAGCACTCAGCATCATTGAGTGTCGTATTAGATGCCAGTTTGCCGGATTCAAGAACTGACAATATTTTTTTAAGAGTTGCATCGAGAACAATCGCATCTTTATCACCACGTTTTACGTCCTTTGTGTTTGATTCAATTCTTTTAGCTACAACCTGCATATCAGCAAGAACAAGTTCCAAGTTAATAACCTCAATGTCTCGCATGGGGTGTACTGAACCATGTACATGTGTTATATCTGCATCTTCAAAAATGCGGACAACTTCAGCAATGGCATTAACTTCTCGAATATTTGAAAGAAACTTGTTTCCAAGACCTTCACCTTCAGATGCGCCTTTAACAAGGCCAGCTATGTCTACAAACTCCACAACGGCCGGGATGATTTTCTTACTGTGCGTAACGTTTGACAATGCTTCGAGGCGTGTGTCAGGAACAGGCACTATGCCGACTGACGGGTCAATAGTACAGAAAGGATAGTTTTCAGCAGGAACTGATTTCTCGGTAAGGGCATTGAAAAGTGTTGATTTTCCAACGTTCGGAAGTCCTACAATGCCAATTGAAAGTGACATACTAGAATGGACGCTGCTTAATGTGCTGCGCCTGAGGTCCAAGCACCTCTTGGAGCTGCTTTTGGTATTTTTTCATCACTTGCATCATGGCAAACATTTGGTGCTCACCTTTCTTTGTCCGCTCTTCCATCTCTTTTGCAATTTTTGTAAAGAGTTCTGGGTTTTTTTCAATAAGGCCCTGTATCATTTCCTGCATTTCAGGTGATACGCCTTTCATTTGGCTTTGGACCACTTTCTTAGTTAGCCATGATTTTATACTCATTGCGGTATAGTATCGAAAATGCGGCAAACTGCAACTACCAAGATGGCCACCAGAAATGGAAGCCGAGAAAGGAACGTCGCTTACCGATTCGAGTGCGTTTGATTGACAGCGCACATGCTTGAGTTGAAAGTGCCCTACCCACCCGCTCAGCAAGCGTCCGCATGTACGTGCCTGACCCTGATATACACACGCATCGAACTATTACATACGTGCTCAGTAGTGTTGCCTGGAATGCCTCACCCCAGGCCTTCTCAATCTCGATTTGTCTGAAGTCAGTACATGGTTTGCCGCCGTTATACTCTGTGAGCTTATGAATTCTAGAGAGAACCAGTTGTTTTAATTCATGCAATTTCACCTCCCGCACTTCTAGCACACGAAGGGCGTCAATTCTCGAGCTTGTAAGTGGAAGTTCAATTTCATGCAGTCTACCTTCACGTGCCCACATGTGCAGCGCTTTCCCGCGCACTGGTTTTGAGGAGTAATGCGGGTATGGCCATGCATGTGAGCCTATAAAACTTGTAAGTACGTTTTTAACTTGTGTGCGGCTTGGGTTGATATACAAATCACTAATCTTGGGAATGCCGAGAATATCTCCTGTGTCAGTTGATATACCGAGTAGGATTTCTACTTCGTACTCTTTATCCATTGTCCGGTACTTCTTCTCAGCCTTACATTCATCACCAACAAGTACAAGAATCTTACCTTCTGCCATAGGGTCAAGCCGTCCGGAATACGAAAGTGGGGTTGATTCAGTGATGACATGCCGTACTCTAAAACGCCGTATAGCTTGCAGTGGTGTCTCACCTATCTTTTTCCATATAACGCCCGTTCTCATCACTACATTGTACTATGTTCTTGCTGCATTCTGCTTTTTTACAATAGCAAGAAGTGCCTCGATAGAATCGTTTTTATGAGTTCTATTGCGCTTTGTGTGTCCACAGACTGTACATTTGTGTGTGAGTACAGTCTCCTGCTTTTCTGTCTCAACAAGAATCGGCTCCATGAGCCCATCACACAGGGCAGATCTGTCTCCTGGATTAACATCGACATGTTTACTCCATAAGCACGACGGGCAATGGTTAGTATACCCAGTACCCTTAACAGATACTGAACATCTATCGCACGTAAAGTCCTCAACGACACGAGTGAAGCGTTTTGGACCTCTCATGGCTCTATAGCAATACGTTAGCTGTATTGTTTGAAACTTCAAGCACTCCATGAGTGACATTGAACTGCTTCTTTTCGCCGTTGACTCGAACCGTAACTGTGCCAGGCTTCAAAGTGGTTATAAGTGCTTCATGATGTGCAAGTATTGTCATTTCACCCGATACACCAGGAACAGTAATTGACTCAACTTCTCCACTGAAGAGTGGTTCTGTGATTGATGCGATGCTTACTGTCAGTAAATGCTGGCTCATGATTATTACTTAACGTCATCGATTGAACCTTTCATGTAGAAGAGCTGCTCGTCTTTGTCGTCGTGCTTACCTGCGAGAATTTCAGCAAAACCTCTGACTGTTTCTTCACGAGAAGTATACTTTCCTGGACGACCAGTAAACACCTCACCCACGAAGAATGGCTGTGATAGGAATTTTTGAATCTTTCGTGCGCGGTATACCAATTGCTTATCTTCCTCAGACAATTCTTCAATACCGAGAATTGCGATAATGTCCTGCAAGTCTTTGTATCGCTGCAAAACACGCTTCACCTCGTTTGCGACGCGGTAATGCTCTTCGCCGACTATTTCAGGCGTGAGTGCAGTTGAGCCTGATTCAAGCGGGTCAATCGCAGGATAGATACCAAGTGAGGCAAGTTGTCGTGAAAGCACCACTGTAGAATCCAAGTGAGCAAAGGTCGTTGCAGGGGCTGGATCTGTGAGGTCGTCCGCAGGTACGTATACAGCCTGCACAGAAGTAATCGAACCATTCTTTGTAGAAGTAATACGCTCCTGAAGGAGGCCCATTTCTGTAGCAAGTGTTGGCTGATATCCCACAGCAGATGGAACACGTCCGAGAAGTGATGACACTTCTGAACCTGCCTGCACGAAACGAAATACGTTATCCATGAAGAAGAGCACATCCTTTCCACCCTCATCGCGAAACGCTTCTGCCATAGTGAGGCCTGAGAGTGCGACGCGTGCGCGTGCACCAGGAACTTCGTTCATTTGACCAAATACAAGTGCGGTTTTGTCGAGCACTCCTGACTCTGCCATTTCGTGATACAGGTCGTTACCTTCACGAACACGCTCACCCACACCAGCGAACACTGAATATCCACCGTGCTCCGAGGCAACGTTGTGGATGAGTTCAGTGATGAGAACAGTTTTTCCTACTCCAGCACCACCAAACAGCCCGACCTTACCTCCTTTGATGAATGGCGTCATCAAGTCGATCGCTTTAATACCTGTTTCAAAAATTTCCGCTTTAGTGCTTTGCTCGGCAAATGTAGGCGGTTTTCGATGGATTGGAAGACGTTTTGCACCTTTTGGGGCTTCTCCTTTACCATCAATTGCGTTTCCTAGTACGTTGAACATGCGGCCAAGAGCCTCTTTACCGACAGGAACGGAAATTGCAGCTCCAGTATCTTCAACCTCAAGTCCTCGAGTGAGTCCTGAAGTGTCTTGCATTGCAATACAGCGAACTCGATTGAGTCCGACATGTTGTGCTACCTCAAGCGTTATCGAAGCGCTCTGAGTCGCGACGACAAGGGCGTTTTGAATTGCTGGAAGACCGTTGTCAAAACGTACATCTACCACTGGGCCGATAATTTGTGTAATTGTTCCTTTCATGTTCGTACTATTAATATAATAATTATTTCATTGCTTCCATGCCACTCGTAATCTCAGAAACTTCAGCAGTAATTGCTGCTTGTCGCTTCTTGTTGAACTCAAGTGTCAATTCATGTGCAACTTCCTTTGCCTTATCTGTTGCATTCTTCATCGCCACCATACGCGCAGAATGCTCAGATGCTTTTGACTCGGAAAGTGCGTGGAAAACTGCAATATTTGCAAGCAAAGGTAGGATTTCGTTCGTAACTGCCTCTGGTCCTGGTTCTATTCGGTAGTCTGATGATGTTGATTTTGCTTCTGAGATTGCTTTCATTGCGTACTTCCCTTTTGCAGGAAGAATGCCATCTACCATTTCTTGAAGCATCGGTACAGAGAGCGGCAACATCGCACGAGTAACTGCCTGTTGCTCGAATGTAGACTTGAAGTTTGTGTACACAAGATACACTGTGCGCGTTTTACCACTTGACTGTAATTCGACAACTTTCTCAGTTACTTCACTGAGCTGTTGGCGTGTAAACTCATCCGAAACGTTTGTATCAGAATAGATAATGTCAAACCCTCTTCGTTGGGCATACTCAAAGCCACGTTTTCCTATACAGCACGCCACAACATTCCTTCCAGAAACAGATTCTGTCTGAATCAAACGAGTAACTGCTTTAAGTACTGATGCGTTGAGCGCCCCAGCAAGCCCTTTATCACTTGTAATAATAACAATTCCGATGCGCTTCGAATCATTTGTCTTCACAAGTGAACTTTCAGATACGTTCAGTGCACCCGAAACTTGTTTCAAGATGCGCATTGCGGTAAGGGCGTAGCCACGACCTGCAAATGCACGCTCTTGAGCTTTACGCATCTTAACAGCCGAAACAGCCTCCATGGCACGCGTCACCTTGGCGGTCTTTTTTACTGACAGTATTTTCAGTTTTATGTGTTTCAGCGACATACAATACTACTTAGTGAATTCTGGATGAGCATCTTTGAATCGTGCATACGCATCGTCAAGTTTTTTCTTTGTATCATCTTCAAGTTTTGTAGAATCCTTGATCGTTACGAGTATTGATTCGTGCTGGTTATGTAAGTATTCGAGCAGTGATGCCTCCATCTTTGTGATGTTTGAAACTGGCATATCATTGAATGCTCCAGAGATTGCCGCATAGAGCATTGCAACTTGCTCTTCAAATCCCATAGGTTTGTTGTTTCTCTGCTTCAGAATCTCCACCATTCGCTTTCCTGAATCAATGCGCTTTGCTGTAGCTTCATCAAGATCCTGTGCAAACTGCATAAATGCTTCGAGTTCACGGAATTGAGCAAGCTCAAGTCGCAACGTTCCTGCCACTGACTTCATAGCTTTTGTTTGAGCAGAGGAACCAACGCGTGATACAGATATACCAACATCAATTGCAGGACGGATACCTTTGTTGAAAAGCCCCGCATCAAGGAATATCTGACCGTCGGTAATTGAAATTACGTTTGTCGGGATATACGCAGATACGTCACCTTCCTGTGTTTCGATGATTGGGAGCGCTGTCAGTGAGCCACCTCCCTTTTCATCAGAAAGTTTTGCTGCTCGCTCAAGAAGACGTGAGTGTAAGTAGAAAATATCTCCAGGGTAGGCTTCACGGCCTGGTGGACGGCGAAGCAAGAGTGACAATTCGCGGTATGCAATCGCCTGCTTTGAGAGGTCATCGTAAATGACAATCGCGTGCTTGCCTTGGTCCATGAAGTACTCTCCAATTGCTGCACCAGTAAATGGCGCAAGGAACTGCATTGGCGCAGGTGCTGAAGCGGGCGCAGAAACTATAACAGTGTATTCAAGTGCACCAGCTTCTTGGAGCTGCGCCATGATGCGCGCTGTCTTACTTTCCTTCTGTCCGATTGCTACGTAAATACAAATTGGGCGCTTTTCCTTAGGCTCGTTTTTCTGGTTGATGATTGTATCGATTGCTACTGTCGTTTTTCCTGTCGAGCGGTCACCAATGATGAGTTCACGCTGTCCGCGTCCAATTGGGATCATTGAGTCAATTGCTTTGATGCCTGTGTGCATCGGCTCATTCACAGACTTTCTATCCATCACACCATATGCCTGACGCTCAACTGGGACAAACTTTGGGTTCTGTAGAGCTCCCTTACCATCAACTGGTTCAGCAAGCGCAGAAAGAACACGTCCGGTGATTGCGTCAGATACAGGGATTGAAAGAATGCGACCTGTGGATACAACAGTCATCCCTTCTCGAACCTTACTGACATCACCAAGGACAACAACCTTAACTGATTCTTCTTCCAAGTTAAGTACGAGGCCAAACAGCGCATCAGCATCATGCATTGCGTCTTTGAGGCTTTTGCCTTCCGTCGATTCAAACTGCACCATTTCCATCATCATGGCTGTTGCAAGGCCTTCCACTTCGGCAACACCATCACCGACTCGCACTACAGTACCAACGTTGTCCGTCTTTGCAGCAGGTGCGAAATTCTGAATTTCTTTCTTGATTTTTTCAATAATGACTGTATCCATAACGTTCTTCTAATGAATAAACTACTTTCCGACCTCAGTTGAGGTAATTTTGTGATAGAGATTTAATAGCGCTCCTTTGTGACTTGCGTCAGTCCGTTGCGCACCTTTATTCAGTACGTATCCTCCAATCAGTGTTGAGTCAATCAATACATCTGGCTTGAGGGCGCGCACTTCATCGTGCGTAGATAGTATTGAGTCTGCATCTTCTTGTTTTGCAACTCGAAGTACAGGCTTCTTTCTATCTTCACGTGCTTGAATGCGCGTGTACGCATTCAGAATGTTTGGAAGCAGAGATAATGCACCCTTTCTTTTGAGAAAGGCAGTGAGTGCAGCTACAGCGCCCTCTGGTGCAGTACCTGTATCAACCGCTTTTCGTAGTCCGTGTGCAATATCATCTGCTTTCATAATCAATTAGTTAGCTTTCTTACCTGTTTCTCCACGAAGTATTTTTTCAGCAACTAAAATGGCTGCTTTTGCAATTTCTTCACGGCTTTCACGCATGGCTTTCTCCTTTGTCTCTTGGGCACGCATATCTGCGTCGCGCGCGAGTAGTGCAGCCTTTTCTTCAGCAGCAGACAAGATGCCTGCTCCTTTTTCCTCTGCACGAACTTGCGCTTTTGCAATGATGGAGTCACCCTCACGAGTTGCATCTGCAATGATGACTTTCCCTTCAGTTTCTGCTTCCTTGTTTTTTCGTGCGGCTTCTTCAGCGTCCTTTACGCCCTGCTCTATAACTCGCTTACGCTCATCGAGCATGGACATGACTGGACCATACAGAAAACGCTTGAGGACAAAGAGAAGAATGCCGAAGTTCACCATTTGAATGATGAGCAATCTCCAATCAAGGCCGAATGTGCTGATAAGTTCGTTCATACGCTATTGTGCGAACTAAACAAACTTAATGATGAATGCAACAACGAGCGCGAGAATACCGAGTGCTTCTGCGAACGCAATAGCAAGGATCATGTTTGAAGCAATCTTACCTGTAGCCTCAGGATTTCGTCCAATTGACTCCATTGCACCTTTACCAATAAGACCCACACCGATAGCTGGTCCAAAAACTCCAAGACCTGCTGCGATTGCCATAGCGATTAATTTTGCTGATTCTACTTCCATAATGTACTAATTAACTTTATAAATTTCGCGCACTCTATCACAGAGACGCATTGGTTCCTACGAGTTTACTCGTAGAGACTAATGCGCTTCCGTAGTAGCCAGCTTAATAAAGAACAGGGTGAGTAATGTGAATATCGCAGCCTGAACAACTCCAACAAACATCTCAAACATCATGATTGGGGCTGGCAAAACGTACGGGACAAAGTATGTCACTACAGTGATAAGCACTTGACCTGCAAATATATTACCGAACAATCGAAAACTGAATGAGACTATTCGTGCCATTTCACTCACAAACTCTATGATTCCTACAGTTGCTTTGATTGGAGATTCCAAAGTGAAGAATTTCTTGAGGTAGTGACCGAGTCCGAGTGCCATGATACCAGCTAACTCAATGACAACCACAACTATAAGAGTGAGCGCCAGTGTCATATTGAGGTCTGTGTTTGTACCTCTCAGGAATGGGACCATACCAGTAGGACTCAAAAACTGAATAGAGTGAACTCCTGGGATAAACTCTGCGAGGTTACAGAGTGATATGAAGAGGAAAACAGTCATGAGCAAAGGGAAGAACTTTCGTGCAGCTTTTGCATCTTCAAGAGTTTGTTCTACAAATGAATATACATAGCCAAGCACTTCTTCGAAAAAGATTTGCACTTTACCCGGAACGAGCTTGAGTCGCTTGCTGAACCAGATAGCAAATATAGACAATGAGATAGATACGATAAGCGAAGTGAGGAGTGTATTTGTTACTGGTACTCCCGCGATTGTTCCCAACGTTTCTGGAGAAAGTTTTACGTGTATGCCTCCGTGCTCCTCCGTATGCGCTTCAGTGTGAACACTTTCTGCATGCACCTCAGAAGTCGCCTCAATACTAGCTGATTCATCTATCGTTTGTACTAGATTTTCTTCGTGCATATCAATCGTCATAAAACGGCTATACCTTAACATATCCTTGCAAAAAAGCGAGTGTTGCTCAATTCCCTTTTATTGTCTAATGCAAAGATGCCTTACAAGTGCACAGCGCATCCGAGCGCAGCCTCAGCTTTTGGTATATCTTCCGGGCTTGTAAGCCGTATTATTTGACCTGCCTTGATTGGCTCAATGGCGATTTCGGTTGCAGCTTGAATGAGTGTCTGCGGCAGTCCTATCTCAGTACTTTCGGGTCGTACAACAGGAGGTAATGCGAAGTAGCGTTCATCGAGCCGGTACCCCCCGGCATTTGCGTAGCCTGGACCCCCGGTGTGTGATTCTTTTTCAAGGATATTGAGTACTCTATTATTATCTATAACAGCCTTTCCAGCACTACCAAGTTCTGCAACTTCTGTCACCAAAACAGCCCAATCTTTGCTCGATGCTAATTTTTCCAAATCAACTGGTAGATACAAATCATCTCCATGAATTACAATAAAAGAACCGTGCAGAACATGCTGCGCAGCATACACAGCACCACCAGTTCCATTCAAATCACCCTGCTCGACGTAAACAATTTTTTTCCCGCTGTAAACGTCACCAATGTGTGAACGGATCTGATCTCCGAGATATCCGATAACTAAAACGACCTCAGTTATCGACGCCGGGAGTGATTGCAGAGTGTGTTCAAGCGCAGGTTTTCCACACACTGGTATGAGAGGCTTTGGGAGAAGTTCGGTTAGTTTGCCCATACGGACACCTTTGCCTGCTGCGAGTATGACTGCTTGCATAGTGCCGAATACTACTGAGTTGTGTGCATTGGTCAAGTTACCACTGGGTATGGAAACTTCCGTCCATGTCTACGCGGCGATAGGTATGCGCACCGAAATGATCGCGCTGGGCCTGTGTAAGATTTGCAGGAAGTCGTTCAGTTCGATATGCATCGAAATACGAGAGTGCACTACTGAATGTTGGGATGGCTACATGGTGTCGGGTAGCAAGTATCACTACTTCTCTCCAGTCTGATTCATATGATTTAAGAAGCGAAGCAAAATAGCTATTCATAAGCAAGTTTTCAAGCTGCGGCATATCTTTGAACGCATTCGCGATTGTATTAAGGAATTGCGCACGAATAATGCATCCAGCACGCCACAGTAGCGCTATAGATGTCATACTAAGCTTCCAGCCATGCTCTCTATCTGCGGTTCTCATGAGTTGGAATCCCTGTGCATATGAACACACTTTTGAACACATGAGAGCTTTTCGTATGTGCTCGATTACAACTTCTTTGTCACCTGAGAAAGGTTGTACTGGTGTAGCTAACTGCGCAGCAGCTTTCACTCGCTCATCTTTGAGCGCACTTATACACCGCGAGAAAACAGACTCAGCTATCGTAGGTGCAGCAACACCAAGGTCAAGAGCAATCTGTGACGTCCATTTTCCTGTTCCTTTTTGTTCCGCTGAATCGAGAATAACATCAACAAGCGGTTTCCCTGTAACATCATCTTTTTTTGAAAGCACGAGCGCAGTAATTTCTATGAGGTAGCTTTTAAGTTCTCCTTCATTCCATTTTTTAAAAATATCTGAAATCTCATATGCATCCATTCGAAGTACGGTACTCATGAGGGCATACGCCTCAGCTATCATCTGCATGTCACCATACTCAATACCGTTATGTACCATCTTTACAAAATGCCCTGCACCTCCGTTTCCAATCCAATCACAGCATGAAGTTCCATCTTCGGCTTTTGCTGCAATTGCAGTAAGAATAGGCTGCACTATAGGCCACGCACGTTCATCACCTCCAGGCATAATTGACGGCCCCCAGAGTGCTCCTTCTTCTCCCCCGCTAATTCCTGACCCTACATAGAGAACTCCAGTACCTGCAAAGCTTTTTTGTCTTCGTTCCGTTTCAGTAAACAGAGTATTCCCACCATCAATTAGCACATCATCAGCTTGCAGGTATGGACGTAATTGCTCAATGACCTCATCCGTAGGTGAACCTGCCTTAACCATCATTACAATTCTCCGTGGCACAGATAATGACGCAACAAATTCAGATATACTTGATGTCCCTTGGGCACGCTCTGATGCAGCCTTCTCCAAGAATATCTTTACTTTTTCAGGATCGCGATTAAACCCTATTACTGAAAAGCCATTTCTCAAAATGTTTCGAGCAAGGTTTTCCCCCATTACTGCTAAGCCAATTACCCCGATATCTGATTTCATATAGTTTTATTAATGAATAAATGGATTTGTATCTGGTTCATACCGAATAAGTGGCGTATCATTTGATTCAAGAATTGTTGTGTATCTATCCGCAATCTTCCAAAGCAATTGAACTTCATGGGCAGATACTGAGTACTGCTGTGAACCTTCAAATCCAGCAGCGAGTATACGTGAATACTCTTCAACATACTGATATTTAGGTGTATGACCTGGTCTAAATTCAAACAACTCTTCATCTCCGTTACTGTAGTGCAAGATTATACACTCTGGGTCAATTGAAATGCATATACTATGTAATGGTTTTGATTTGTAAGAAACACCCGTTTTCATTGTTAGAGTAATTCGCTTTCTTTTTTCACCAAGCCGTTTACCACCAGTCAGTCTGAAAGTGATGCCATTCCATTTTTCTTGCGGCAAGATACCCGAGACGGCGTACGCTGTTTCAACAGTTGAATTTGAAGATACCCCCACAATACTTGTATAGCCATTGTACTGAAACCGCTTTGCCTCAAGCACATTACCTGAAGTTTCTGCAAGTTTTTCAAAAAAAGCAATTCGCTGGAGTACGCGAGACTCAGCTGATACTTGAGTTGTATAGTCAATGCAAGCGTGCGCAAGCATCTCAAGCTCATGGTTCTGACCAACATCGCGAAATGCTCCAACGCTATCGTAGAAAGCTCCGCGTTTCTCGACACCTATGGTTTCATAAAAATCAACATCAATCGAATCAACGGTTGTACCTGAGAGCAGCGCATATATATCTTGATGTCGTGCAAAAAAATCTGGCAACTGTAGTAATGTCTCCTTTGTTAAGTAATGTTCGATTCTGGTGACCTGTGATTCATTGAAATAGAGTGCGATTGAAGCGTTAAGCGCACTACACGTTTCCAAGTTATGACCGATAGGCTTCTCAATGAGGAGTGCATTACTCTGACCTGAGCGCTTCAAAAAGCTTGTATATTCTGAAATTCCACGGGCAATGTCTCCGTAGAAGTGAGGCGCAATAGAGCAATACCAGACTACACGCGCTTCAGTTGCACATTCTGCTTCAAATTGCAGAATTGCATGTTCTATCTTGGAATACAATGAGCTTTCATGTAGTTCACCGTCAACATACTCAAAACGAGACAAGAATTCGTGCGTTGCATCAACATGTAAAATTTCCTGTATAGCCGAAGAAATAAAAGTACGGTATTCAGGTGCAGAATGTGAACTTCTCCCTGTCCCAATGATGCGAATGCGCTCAGGTAGTTCACCAGCTTCATGCAGCGTCATTAACGAAGGCGCGAGCTTCCTTCGAAACAAATCCCCTGTCCCTCCAAAAATTACAAGAACAACTGGGATTGCATGGTTCGTCATGAAGAAAATGGATTATAGTTAACGTGTGTATCGTATACGTCTATTTGTTCTTTATTCTTGAGTGTGGTGACAACAATGTAGGTAAGTGGCGTTGCGCATACCTCATAAGCAACTTTAAAAATATAATTACTTAAGAGCATTGCGTATAGTTCAGGCATTGCCATCGTTCCTGCAAACGCAATACATACAAAAAGTATAGTATCGATTGCCTGTCCCACGACTGTTGAGCTGATAGTACGCTTCCAAAGCTGCTTACCTGATGATCGTACTTTCATGCGTGACAGTATGTATGCATTCGCTAGCTCTCCAGCAAAAAAAGCTACAAGTGAGGCAAATACAATACGAGGTACTACACCAAGAATAGTTTCATAAGAACCTTGAGCATCCCAAAAGCTAGCTGCAGGCAAGTACTGCACAAGTGCATATACAAGTGCCATAAGCACTTGAGCGTACAAGGCATATCGTACAATTTTTCGTGTTGCCTTGTAGCCATACACTTCAGTCAATACGTCACCGAAAATATATGCGATTGGGAAAAGGAGTGTTGCAGCATCAAATGTGAAAGGGCCTATTTGAGTAATTTTTACCGCAACAGTATTGCTGATAAGTAATACTGCCGTAAAAAGCATGGCAAGTGGCAATATGTATTTTCCTTGCAGCGATTGTGTATCCATGTGACACATATCCTAGCGCATATTTTTCTGATTTGCATGCTAGTCATAATTCGTACACTCAGTCGGGCAGAATGTTTGCAACCTACTCTGTACTTGTTATGTAGTAGATTATGTATACGCAATCTACACTGACTGGCGGTTTCGCGAGACGCGAAACTTCGCTGCGGCCCACAACACGTATAAAAACCTGAAGCAGTTCAGGTTTTTATACGTGTTGTGCCTCCAGGTGGAATCGAACCACCAACTATCCCTTAGGACGGGACTGTTATATCCATTTAACTACAGAGGCAAAATGAAAGGGTCAACGACCCCTTCAGTTAAATACCAAGTGCAACTTTGAGGCGCTCTTCATCGAAACCGACGATTGTTTCTGAACCAATTTCGATAACTGGAACACCCATCTGTTTTGTTTTCGCAACCATCTCTCGAGCTTTCTCCTTGTCTGCAGCAACATTTATCTCTGTGTACGCAACATCATGTGACTTAAAGAATTCTTTAGCGAGATTACAAAAATGACAACTAGGTGTTGAATAAATCGTTACTGATTTTTGAGCCATACAATGATTCTTATTCGTTAATGTCTCAGTATACCACATCTACTTTTCCCAACCACAGTTAAAGGCCTTTCACAAAGCGCATCCTTACGAGTGCGGATAGGGGGAATCGAAGCTTACAGCTTCAGTACAGGTTGTCGCCCGTTTGTTCGTTCCTCACAAACCGGCTGGCAACCTTTTCGATTCCCCCGCTTTGATTACAAAGCGCATCCTTACGAGTGCGGATAGGGGGAATCGAA